>JALHON010000075.1 GCA_022842985.1 Acidobacteriota bacterium
GCACCGAGCCGCGCAGCGATGTCGTCGACGTGCCGGTGCCGCCCGGGGTGCTCGACGGCGCCGTCGTGTCGGTCGAGGGGCTGGGACATGGCGGCCGCTTCGGCGGGCCGCCCGGCGATGCCCGCGTCACGATTGCGGTGGCGCCGCATGCGCTCTACCGCCGCGACGGCGATGACCTGCACGTCGAGGTGCCGGTGGCGGTGCACGAGGCCGCGCTCGGCACCCGCATCACGCTGCCGATGCTCGACGGCGCGCCGGTGCGCCTCAAGGTGCCGCCCGGCACGCAGTCGGGCCAGCGCTTCCGCCTGCGTGACCGCGGTCTGCCGTCGGCGCGCGGCGGTGGCCACGGCGACCTCATCGCCGAAGTGCGCGTGATGCTGCCGCGGGTGCTCGACGAACGGTCGAAGGAACTGCTGCGCGAATTCGGGCGGCTGCAGCCGGACAGCGTGCGTGATGCGCGGTTCCCGCCGCACGAGGAGCCCCAGTGATGGCCAAGCGACCGAGCGGCAAGTCGTTCTACATGATCAGCGTGGTGTCGCAGAAGTACGACATCCACCCGCAGACGCTGCGCCTCTACGAACGCGAAGGTCTGCTGACACCGTCGCGCACCGAGGGCAACACGCGCCTCTACTCGGACGAGGACCTGGCGCAGCTCGAGACCATCCTCACGCTCACGCGCGACCTCGGCGTGAACCTCGCCGGCGTCGAGATCATCCTCAACATGCGCCGCAAGATGGAGCGCATGCAGGGCGAGGTCAACGAGTTCATGGAGTACGTCAAGCACGAACTCGCGCGCGGGATCGGCGACTGGGAACAGCGGCTCGGCACCGCGCTCGTCAAGTCGTCGCCGACCGATCTCGTCCGCCGTCCGCCGTCACCACCACCACCGGTGGAGGTCGGCGTACCGCCCGCACGCAAGCCGAAATAGACGCGTCGCGGACGGTATACAATCGTCCGGCGATGGCGTGCGAGCAGTGTCACGACAGTTACTGGGTCACCGAAGTCGTCGACGGCGTCGAACGCGTGCGGCGCTGCGACTGCTGGCGTCAGTCGATCGCCGGACACCAGCTCACGCACTCCCGCATCCCGCGGCGCTATCAGCATTGCCAGCTCGCGAACTTCGAACAGACCGTCGACTCGCTGCGTGAAGCGCACCGGCGCGCGCGTGCCTTCGTCGATGCGTTTCCGGCGGTCGACAAGGGGCTGCTGCTGCGCGGCCGTCACGGCGTCGGCAAGACCCATCTCGCCGTGGCGATGCTGCGCGAGATCATCGCCACCAAGGGCGCCCGCGGCTACTTCTACGAAACGCGCGAGCTGCTGAAGCTCGTGCGCGACACCTTCGCGACGGCCGGCGAGTCCGAGATGGACGTGCTGCGCCCGGTGCTCGATGCCGACATCCTCGTGCTCGACGACCTCGGCGCCGAGAAGACGTCCGAGTGGGTGCAGGAGACGCTCGGGCTCGTCGTCAATACGCGCTACAGCGAGCGGCGTCCGACGATCTTCACGACCAACCTCGACGACACGGCCGATACCACCAACCCCAACTCGATGTACGTGCAGCTCGGCGCGCGCACGCGCTCGCGGCTCTTCGAGATGTGCCACTGGGTGGACATGGAAGGTCCCGACGTTCGCGAAGTGGGCAGCCCGAATCCCACGCCGGCCGACATCGCGCGCTACAACCAGCAGTCACCGCTCTCCGACCGCAACCGCCGGGCCGGCGGCATCCCCGATCGCGCCAAGGGCATGGCGCGCGCGTCGCTGCGGCCGCGCGGCAACGCCGATGTCGCCTGGTCGGGCGGCAAGGGCGGATCGGGCTAGGACGGGGCGCCGGTGGCCGGTCTCTACGTGCACGTGCCGTTCTGCGCGGCCATCTGCCACTACTGCAACTTCACGCGCGGTCTGCTCGACGAGGCCGTCAAGGCCCGCTACGTGCGCGCGCTCGTCACCGACCTCGCGCGCCAGGGGCGCGGCGCGCCGATCGACTCGATCTTCTTCGGCGGCGGCACGCCGTCGCTGCTGACGCCGGCCGAAGTCGGGGCCATCGTGGATGCCGTGCGCGGCGCCTTCGCCCTCGCGCCCGACGCGGAGATCACGCTCGAAGCCAATCCCGAGAGCGTCACCGAGGCGCAGACCGCCGGTTATCTGGCCGCCGGGGTGAACCGCGTGAGCCTCGGCGTGCAGTCGTTCCGCGACGAGGAGCTGGCGCGGCTCGGCCGCCTGCACTCGGCGGCGGGCGCCGTCGCCGCCGTGCGGGCGCTGCGGGCGGCCGGGGTGACGAACCTCAGCCTCGATCTCATGCTGTGGCTGCCGGAACAGACGCGCGCGCATCTGCGTGAGTCGATCGCGCGGCTCATCGAGGTCGGGCCCGACCACGCGTCCGTGTACCTGCTCGAGGTCTACCCGAACTCGCCGCTCAAGGACACGATGGCGAGAGGCGGGTGGGTGGTGGCGTCGGACGACGAGGCCGCCGACATGTATCTCGAGACGATGGAGACGCTCGAAGGCGCCGGTTACCGCCAGTACGAGATCTCGAACGTGGCACGGCCGGGCCGCGAGAGCCGCCACAACCTCACCTACTGGCGCGACGGCGACTGGTTCGCCGCCGGCGCCGGGGCGCATGGCGCCGTGGGCGACACGCGCTGGCGGGTCGTGAGCGGCACGACCGACTACATCACGCGTGTCGAGGCGGGCGAGGAGACGGCCGCTGAGCGCTGGCCGCGCGACGCCGCCACACGCTGCGAGGAAGCGCTGTTCATGGGCCTGCGACTCGCCGAGGGGCTCGACCTTGCGCGCATCGCCGGCCGGTACGGCGTGGACGTCTGGGCGCGATTCGGGGCCGCGCTGCAGCCCTTCATCGAGGCCGGGCACCTCGTGCACGAACCGGGGCGCCGGATTTTCTTGACGCGGCCGGGGATGTTGGTGGCTAATGACGCCATGGCCGTGTTCCTCGAGGCGGGAATGCGGTAGAGTATCGGTCTTTCGCCGTAAGGAGGCTTTGCAATGCTTCGAGGTTTCGGTATGTCTCCGGCCGCGAGCCGGTCGTTCGTGATGGGTGTCGCGCTGTCGGCTGTGATGGTCGCCGCGCCCGCGTTCGCGCAGGATGCCGCTCCGGCCGCTCCCGTGCTGGCCCTTGATGGCGACGCCGCCACGATCACGGTGCTCATCAAGCCCGACAAGACCGCCGAGTTCGAAGCGGTGCTGGCCAAGGTGAAGGAAGCCCTCGCGAAAAGCGAGAAGGCCGAGCGCAAGCAGCAGGCCGCGGGCTGGTCGGTGTTCAAGGCCAGTCAGGCGGTGAACGGCAACACGGCCTACATCATGTTCATCAATCCGGTCGTGAAGGGGCAGGAATACGACATCACCCGCCTCATCGCCGAAGTGTTCCCGGTCGAAGTGCAGGAGTTCTTCCAGAAGTACAAGGACTCGTTCGCCGGCCGTGGCATCACGCCGCTCACCAAGTTCATGACGATGGGGCAGTAGCCCCGTCGGGGTCCGCCAGGACCTCGGTATCGTGAACACCCTCGCCATCTGGCTGCTGGCACTCGCGCAGAGTGCCAGCAGCGTGCCTCAGCCTCCCGCTCCCGTCCCCGCCGATACGCCCGCGGCGGCCGATCCCGCCCGCATCCTGTTTCCCGCCGGTGCCTCCGGACTCGTGCTCGTGCTCGTCAAGGCCGATCGCACGGCCGACTACGAAGCCGTCATCACGGCGCTCAAGACCGCGGTGGCCGCGGCCCCCGAGGCCGAACGGCGCGTCGCCGCCGGCTGGCAAGTGTTCAAGGCCCGCGAGGCGGATGCGAAGGGAAACGCCGTGTACGTGCACTGGCTGCCGGCGCCCGTGGCCGAGGCCGACTACCGGCCGTCGATGCTGCTCGATCGCCTGTCGGCGTCGTTGCCCGAGACCCTGCTCGTGAAGTATCGCGACGCGCTCGCGGCGCCGCCGTCGCGCCTCACCCTCGACGCCTTCGCGGCTCTGGGCGTGACGCCCGTGCCGCCGCCGCGCTGACCGCGGCTCAGAAACCGAGCGTCGCCCCGGCGTAGACGCGGTGCCAGGTCGGGTGCAGGGGCGCGCCGCGCAGGCGGAAGAGCCGGTAGTCGAGGCGCAGCTTCAGCGGCCCGGCCAGCCCGATCTTCACGCCGCCGCCGATGTTCACCGCGCCGTTCGTTTCCTGAACCGTCCCCAGGCGCTCGCGGTAGAGTCCGGCCCCGGCCGTGCCGTAGAACTGCATCCGCGAGACCTCGAGCGGCGTCTGTACCAGTATGTTCCCCATGCCGGTCGTGAGTGCCGGTTCGCCGTCGGCGGTCTGTTCGAGGATCTGGGCGGCTTCGACCTCGAACGCCACCACGATGAAGCCGGCACCGACCGCCGCGCCGCGGCCCAGGTGGAGGCCGGGCGTGGGAGACACGCCGAGAAATGCCGTGACATCCGCACGCGCCACGGCGGGCGCCGCGAGCACGCCGCACATCAGGATCAGGGCCGTTCGCAGGCGGGTGGTCATCGGCGGAGCCTCCAGATCCCAATGATATGATCGAGGTCCGGAATCACCTCCCGATCTCGCCACCATCGCTTTCCGATCCGGACGTTCCCGTGCCCGACTTTTCCCTGACCGACGACCAGCGACTGCTTGCCAGGAGTGTCCGCGCGTTCGCGGAAGCCGAGATGGCGCCGCACGTCCGCGCGTGGGACGACGCGCAGCACTTCCCGCACGAGCTGCTGCCCAAGCTCGCGAGCCTCGGGCTCATGGGCATCCAGATTCCCGACGCGCTCGGCGGCGCCGGCATGTCGTCGGTAGACTACTGCCTGGCGCTCGAGGAACTGGCGCGGGTCGACCCCTCGATTTCGCTCTCGGTCGCCGCGCACAACGGCCTCGGGCTGGCGCACCTGGCGATGTACGGGTCGGAGGCGCAGAAGCAGCGCTACGTGACGGCGCTCGCCGCCGGCGAGAAGCTGGCCGCGTGGGGCCTCACCGAAGCCGGGTCGGGCAGCGACGCGGCGGCCATGCGCACGACGGCGCGGCGTGACGGCGACCACTGGGTGCTCGACGGCTCCAAGTGCTTCATCACACACGGCGCCTCGGCCGACATCCTCGTCGTGATGGCGGTGACGGATCGCACGAAGGGCGCCAAGGGCATCTCGGCCTTTGTGATCGAACGCGGCACACCCGGCCTTGCCGCCGGCAAGAAGGAAGACAAGCTCGGCATGCGGGCGAGCGAAACCGTGGAGGTGCTGCTGCAGGGCTGCCGCATCCCGGCGGAGAACCTCATCGGCGAAGAGAACCAGGGCTTCATCCAGACGCTGCAGGTGCTCGATGCCGGCCGCATCGGCATCGCCGCGCTCGCCGTGGGGCTGGCCCAGGGGGCCTACGAATGCGCCCGCAAATACGCGTTCGAGCGTAAGCAGTTCGGCGTCGCCATCGGCACGTTCCCGTCGATTCGCGAGAAGCTCGTGTCGCATGCGGCCGCCGTGCAGGCGGCGCGCCTGCTCACGCTGCGCGCGGCCTGGCTCAAGGACCAGGGCCGGCGAATGACGCTCGAGTCGTCGATGGCCAAGCTGTATGCCAGCGAGATCGCGGTGCGCGCCTCGGAAGACGCCGTGCAGATCCACGGCGGCTACGGCTTCGTGAAGGACTACCCGGCCGAGAAGTTCTTCCGCGACGTCAAACTCACGACCATCGGCGAGGGCACGAGCGAGATCCAGCGGCTCGTCATCGCCCGCCAGCTGCTGGCCGCCTGACGTGACCGACCGCCCGCCGCTCAGTGCCCGCGTCCGTGCCGGTGATCCGCGGGCCATCGCCCGCGCGATGTCGCTCATCGAGGATGACCATCCCGGCGCGCCGGCGCTCATCCGCGAGCTCTTTCCGCACACCGGCCGCGCCTACGTCATGGGCGTCACCGGGCCACCGGGGGCGGGCAAGAGCACGCTCGTCGACAAGCTGGTCGCCGAACTCCGCAAGGAGGGGGAGACGGTCGGCGTCATCGCCGTCGATCCGACGAGTCCCTTCACCGGCGGCTCGATCCTCGGCGACCGCCTGCGCATGCAGGCGCACATCGCCGACCCCGGCGTCTTCATCCGCAGCATGGCCACGCGCGGACATCTCGGCGGCCTCGCGCCCACGACGTCGGACCTCGCGGTCGTGCTCGACGCGGCCGGGAAGTCGGTGGTCGTGGTCGAGACCGTCGGCGTCGGCCAGGACGAAGTGGACATCGTGCGCACGGCGGATGTGTCGATCGTCGTGCTCGTGCCCGGCACCGGCGACGACGTGCAGGCGCTCAAGGCCGGCATCATGGAGATCGCCGACATCTACGTCGTGAACAAGGCCGACCGCGACGGCGCCGACCGCATGGTCACGTCGATCGAATCGAATCTGGCGCTGCAGGCCTTCGGCGACGGGCAGTGGCGCCCGCCGATCGTGCGTACCGAGGCCACGACCGGCAAGGGCGTCGCCGAACTGCTGGCCACCGTGCGGGCGTTCCGCGCTCACACCGAAGCGCAGCGGACCGAACGCCTGGCGGCGCGCCAGGAGTACCGCCTGCGCGACCTGCTGGCGCGTCGTTTCCTGGCGCACGTCGAGCAGCACGTGCTCGCGCCTGGCGAATTCGAGGCCCTCGTGGGCCGCATTGCCCGGCGTGAGGTGGATCCGTATACGGCGGCGGCCGGCATCCTCGACCGCGCGCTCGGTCCGCGTGGAGGCACACGATGAAAGTGCGGCTCGATCACATCGGCATCGCCGTGGCTGACGCGGCCGCCGCCACCGCCTTCTACCGTGAGCGCCTCGGTCTCGAGGTGGCGCACGTCGAGCCGGTCGCCAGCCAGCAGGTGCGCGCGCATTTCATCCCGGCGGGGGAGTGCCTGCTCGAACTGCTCGAAGCCACCGCGCCGAGCTCGCCCATCGCGAAGTTCCTCGACAAGCGCGGGCCCGGCCTGCACCACGTGGCTCTCGCGGTCGACGATATCCACGGCGCGCTCGCGGAGCTCAAGGCGGCCGGTGTGCGCCTCATCGACGAGACGCCGCGCCCCGGGGCCGAAGGGGCGCTCGTCGCCTTCCTGCATCCGTCCGCCGCGCAGGGCATCCTCGTCGAGCTCAAGCAGCCGGCAGTCGGCGCGCGCGCCGGTCACACGCCCACGGTGCCGCTCTTTCGAGGGCCCGCGCGGATGGCGTTCGGCGACGTCGAGCTCATCTCGCTGTCAGACGGCTTCTTCGCCCTCGACGGCGGCGCGATGTTCGGCGTGGTGCCACGCACGCTCTGGGAGAAGAAGCTGCCGCCCGACGACCGGCACCGCATTCCGCTTGGCATGCGGCCGCTCGTGGTGCGCGGGGAGCAGACGGTGCTCATCGATGCCGGCTGCGGCGACAAGATGGATGCGAAGAGTGCCGCCATCTACGGCCTCGACCGCACGTATCACCTGACGCACGCGCTTGCCGATGCCGGCCTCACGGTGGAGGACATCGACATCGTCGTCGCCAGTCATCTCCACTTCGATCACATCGGCGGCTTCACCGAACGCGCGGCCGACGGGCGTCTGGTGCCGCGTTTCCCGAAGGCGCGCTACCTCGCGCACGCCGGCGAGTGGCACGATGCCACGCATCCGCACGAGCGCAACCGGGCCAGCTACCTGCCCGAGAACTTCATGCCGCTCATGGAGGCCGGTGTGCTCACGCTGGTCGACGACGGGGCCGAACTGGCCCCGGGCATCCACTTCCGGCACTCCGGCGGGCACACGGCGCATCACCAGGTCGTGACGATTGCCTCTGGCGGCCGCACGGCCGTGTTCGCGGCCGACATGTATCCCACCGCGGCGCACCTGCCGGATCCGTGGGTGATGGGCTACGACCTGTATCCGGTGGACACGCTGGCCTTCAAGCGCGCCTTCGCGCGCGAGGCCATCGCCGGCGAATACCTGGTGTTCTTCGAGCACGACCCCTCGATGGCGGCTGGCATCCTGCGCGAGCAGGACGGCCGGCGCAGCGTCGAGCGGATTCTCTGACCCCCTACCGAGGCGCGATGCACGCAGAAATTGGAATCATCGGCGGAAGCGGGCTGTATGACATGGCGGAGCTCACGGATCGCCGGGAGCACGTCATCTCGACGCCTTTCGGCGAGCCCTCGGGCCCGTACGTGCTGGCGACGCTGCGCGGGAAGCGGGTGGCGTTCCTCGCGCGGCACGGTGCCGGCCACCGCCTGATGCCGAGCGAGCTCAACTACCGCGCCAACATCTTCGGCTTCAAGGTGCTGGGCGTGAGCCACATCCTCTCGGCGAGCGCGGTCGGCAGCCTGAAGGAAGAGTACCGGCCGCTGGATCTGGTCTTTCCCGATCAGTTCCTCGACCGCACGTTCAATCGCGTGGGCACGTTCTTCGGCAACGGTCTGGTCGCCCACGTCGGCTTCGCGCACCCGCTCTGCGAGCGCCTGCGCGGCCTCGCGGCCGCGGCGGCCGAGGCCACCGACGCGCGTGTGCATCGCGGCGGCACCTACGTGTGCATGGAAGGGCCGCAGTTCTCGACGCTGGCCGAGTCGCGCCTCTACCGCTCGTGGGGGATGGACATCATCGGGATGACCAACCTTCAGGAAGCGAAGCTGGCTCGGGAGGCCGAGATCTGCTACGCCACGATGGCCCTCGTGACCGACTACGACTGCTGGCATCCCGACCATGATGCCGTCACCGTCGAGATGGTCATCGCCAACCTGATGGAGAACGCGAAGACCGCGCAGCGTGTCATCGCCGACACGGTCGAACGGCTCGGCGCCGAGCGGACGTGCGGCTGCAAGGACGCGCTCGGCACTGCGATCATCACCCGGCCCGATGCCGTGCCAGCGCGCGTGCGCCGCGACCTGGCACCGATCGTCGGGCGCTACCTGCCCGTGACCGACTGAGCGACCGGCCGGTGCTGGCATCCCGCCACGCCGGCCCCGAACCCTGATCCCGAGCCCCGCATTCCGAGCCCCGCCATGAAGCTGATTGTCACCGGTTCGATCGCCTACGACTACCTGATGTCCTTCCCGGGCAAGTTCACCGAGCACCTGCTGCCCGAACACATGCAGCGGGTGAGCCTGAGCTTCCTGGTCGACACGATGGACAAGCGGCGCGGCGGCTGCGCCCCGAACATCGCCTACACGCTGGCGCTGCTCGGCGAGCGTCCGCACCTGATGGCGACGGCGGGGCAGGACTTCACCGACTACGGCGCCTGGCTCACCGCGGCCGGCGTGGATACCTCGCTCGTGAAGGTCATCGGCAACAAGTTCACGGCGTCGTTCTTCTGCAGTACGGACGAAGCCAACAACCAGATCGCGTCCTTCTACACCGGCGCGATGGCCAACGCCGGCGAGCTCTCGTTCCGCACGGTCGAGGGGCTGGCGCAGGACGGTCTGGTCATCATCTCGCCGAACGATCCCGAGGCCATGGTGCAGTACGCCGAAGAGTGCAGCACGATGGGGATCAAGTACATCTGGGACCCGGGGCAGCAGTGCGCCCGCATGGACGGCGCCCAGCTCAAGGACGGCATCGTCGGCGCCCACATCGTCATCTGCAACGACTACGAGTTCGAGCTCATCCGGCAGAAGACCGGGATGCAGGAGGCCGACGTGCTGGCCGTGGCGTCGATGCTCATCATCACGCGCGGTGAACACGGCAGCACGGTCATCACGCGCGACCACCGCATCGACGTCCCGGCGGTGCCGCCCGATCGCATCGTCGATCCGACGGGCGTCGGCGACGCCTTCCGCGGCGGCCTCATGAAGGGCCTCGCCAGCGGCCGCTCACTCGAGGTCTCGGCGAAGATGGGCAGTGTCGCCGCCACCTGGGCGCTCGAGCACCTGGGCGGCACGAGCCATGCCTACACCTGGCCGGAGTTCGTGCAGCGCTACGAGGCGCACTTCGGCCCGCTGACGTAGTCAGCGGGCCACCCCGCCGAAGCTCGCCGAAGGCGAGCGAAGGCGGGCCTACGACACGCCAGCCGCGAACCGCGCGCGGGCGGCGGCCATGATACGCGCGTACTTGGCCTGCTGCAGCTGATACTCGGTCTGCAGCAGCGCCACCTGCGCGTCGGTCAGTTCGGCCGACGTGATGACGCCGTTCTCGTACGATACCTGCGCGATGCTGACGCTCTCGCGGGCGAGTTCGAGCGCCTTCTGCTGCGTCGTGACGACCTCGGTGGCCGCCTCGAGGTCGGTCCACGCGGTTTCGAGTTCGAGCCGGCTGTTGTCGAGTGCGGCCTTCAGCCCGTGTTCCGCCTGACGCACCTGCGCTTCGGCGGTGTGGCGGCGGGCCGCCGCGCCCGGTGTGGCGAGCAGCGGCACGCGCAGCGCCACGCCGAACGTGTAGTTCTGGTTCGACTGCCGCAGCAGCCGCGTCGCATCGTCGTTCTGATACGCCACGTTCCCGATGAGCGAGACCGTCGGCTTCCAGTCCGCATTGGCGAGTGTCACGGCGTACGAGGCGATCTGCCGCTGCGACTCGAAGGCGCGCAGGTCGGGCCGGGCCGGCAGCGACGTGGCGAGGGCCTCGCGCGAGTCGGGCGCCGGCACGTCGTCGAGCGTGCCCTGGAGCTGCAGCCGCTGCGACTGCGGCAGGGCGAGCAGCGTGCGCAGCGACTGATGTGACTGGTCCACCGCGGCCTGGTACTGGATGCGCCGCGCCCGCGCGTTGGCCAGGTCCACTTCGGCGCAGCACGTCGAGCCGGGCGACCGAGCCGGCCTCGAAGCGCACCTTCGCGAGCTCGAGCTGTCGCGTGGCGAGCGCGATCCCCTCATCGGCCACGCGCACGCTCTGCTCGTTCATGAGCGCCGCGAAGAATGCCTGCACGACGCGGAGCTGCAGCTCCTGGCGGGCGCGCTCGAGCGTGAGCGTGGAGCCCTGCAGGGCGGCGCGCTGGATGTCGCGGCCGGTCGTGAGCCGGCCGCCGGTGTAGAGCGCCTGCGACATCTCGAGCTGCATCACGTTCTTCCGGATGAACGCGGCCTCGAAGCGCTGTTCCTCCGGACCGAACACCCCGGGCGGGATGACGATCTCCGGAAAGCGCTGCAGGGGCTGGTACTGGTAGCTCAGCGAGGCGCTCGGCAGGAACGCGGCGCGCGCCTCGTCGACACGCGACTCGCTGGCCTTCACGCCCTCGGCCGCCACCCGCAGCGATTCGTTCGATGTCATCGCCCGCTCGAGCGCCTGGTCGAAGGTCAGCGTGAGCGTCTGGGGCGCGGCCGTCTGGCCGTAGGCCGTGGACGCGCTCCAGAACCAGCCGGCCAGCGCGAGCAGCACGACGAGGCCGGCGATCCGGGTGGCCTGGCCGAGCTTCGGCGCGGCGTTGCCGGCCCGCCACGCGGCAAACCGCTCGGTCAGGCGCGACAGGATGAGGTAGGCGACCGGCACGACCACGAGCGTCAGGGCGGTGGAGGTGATGAGCCCGCCGATGGTCGCAATCGAGATCGGCGCGCGGAACTCGGCGCCTTCACCGGTCGAGGCCGCCGAGGGCCACATGCCGAAGATCATGGCGAAGGTGGTCATCAGGATGGGCCGCAGCCGGATGGGGCCGGCCTTCAGGATGGCGTCCTTGACCGACAGCCCTTCCTCGCGGTGGTAGTGGTTCGTCAGGTCCACGAGCAGGATGGCGTTCTTCGTCACGAGCCCCATCAGCATCACCACGCCGATCATCGCCGGCATGCCGATGTTGTTGCCCGTGACGAGCATGCCGAGCAGCGCGCCGACGACGGCGAGCGGCAGCGACAGCATGATGAGGAACGGTTCGGTGAACGACTCGAACTGCGAGGCCAGCACGATGTAGATGAAGGCGATGGCGAGGACGAGCGCGAGGCCCATCGCGGCGGCGGATTCCTGCATCATCTCGACGTCGCCGGCGAAGCCCCATTCGAAGTTCGGCGGCATCTGGATGCCGGCCATGATCGCGGTGAGGTCGTTCGTGACGTCGCCGAGGGCACGGCCGTCGAGTTCGATGGCGATCTTGGCCTGGCGGCGGCGCTGCTCACGCTCGATGTTGGTCGGGCCCACGCCCGGCTCCATCGTCACGATGTCGCCGGTGCGTACGACGGCGCCGCGAGGCGAATAGAGCGGCGTGCGGGCGATGACCGCGAAGTCGTTGCGGTACTCCGGCGCGAGACGCACGCGGATGTCGTACTCCTCCTCGCCGTCGCGCAGCTTGGTCGGCACGACGCCCTCGACCATGCCGCGCAGCTGCGAGGCCACCGACGCCACTTCGAAGCCGAGGTCGGCGGCGAGTGACCGGTTCACCTGCGCCACCATCTCGGGCTGGCCTCCTTCGAGCGTGGAATCGACGTCCACGGCACCCGGCACCTGCCGCACCTTGGCGACGATCTCGTCGCTCAGGCGCTGCAATGCCACCATGTCGTCGCCGCGCACGAAGATGTTGACCGGCGCCTCGCTCGGCGCGCCCTGCATGAACTCCGGATCGGTGACCGTGGCGCGGATGCGGGGCACCTCCGCCAGGCGGGCCCGGGCGTCGGCCTTGATGGCGAGCAACCCGCGTTCGCGTTCGAGCTTCGAGGTCGTCTTCACCTGCAGGCGGGCGCGCAGCGGATCGCCATTGACGCCGACCGTCGAGAAGATCTGCCGCACTTCGGGGATGCCGCGGATGATCGTCTCGACGCCCGCCACGGCCGCTTCGCTCTGGTCGAACGACGTGCCCGGCGGCAGTTCCACCAGCACTTCCATCTGGCCGCGGTCTTCGAGCGGCACGAACTCGGTGCCGATGATGCCGAGCGTCGAGAGGCTGGCCAGGAACACGAACGTGGCCGCCGCGACGACCTTCCAGGGATGTTCGAGGGCCCAGCCGAGCAGGCGGTGGTACTGGCGGTCGATCTTGTCGTAGAACTCGCCCCAGCGCTCGAGGAAGCGGCCGACCTTCGTGGCGCGGCGTTCCTCGGGCGGGATGAACCGCACGAAGCGCGACGACAACATCGGGTCGAGCGTGAAGGCGACGAGCAGCGACATGGCGACCGCGAAGGCGATCGTGAGCGCGAACTGCTTGAAGAACTGGCCGACGATGCCGGTCATGAAGCCGACCGGCAGGAACACCGCGAGGATCGTGAAGGTTGTGGCCATGACGGCCAGGCCGATCTCGGCCGTGCCCTCGCGGGCCGCCCGCATCGGATCCTTGCCCATCTCCATGTGCCGGAAGATGTTCTCGCGGACCACGACGGCGTCGTCGATGAGGATGCCGATGACGAGCGAGAGCGCCATGAGCGACATCATGTTGAACGTGAAGCCGGCCACGTACATGAAGAAGAACGTGGCGATGACCGACGTCGGGAGCGCGAGCGCCGTGATGAGCGTGGAGCGCCAGTCGCGCATGAACAGGAAGATCACGAGCACGGCCATGACGCCGCCGAAGAGGATGTGGCCGCGGACGTCGCGGACGTTCTCCTTGATGAAGTCGGCGTCGTTGTGCACGGGCCGGATCTCGAGGTCCGGGAACGAGGTGGCGACGCGGGCGAGCGTCGCCGTCACGCGGTCCGTGATCTCGACCGTGTTGGCGCCCGACTGCTTGCGCACCGAGAACGACACGGCGTCGGCGCCGTTGAGGCGTGTCGTGGACTTGCGTTCCTCGAAGCCGTCGATGACCGTGCCGACGTCCTTCACGCGCACCGTCGAGCCGCCTTCGGAGCGAAGAATGACGTTGGCGATTTCATCGGCGTCCTTGAACTCACCCTTGGTGCGGAGCGTCACGCTGCGGCCGTCGCGTTCGACGTTGCCGCCCGGCAGGTCGAGGTTCTCGGCGGCGAGCTTGCCGGCCACTTCGGTGATGGGCATGCCGAGCGCTTCGAGGCGGCGCGGGTCGAGGTTGACCTGGATCTCGCGCACCTGGCCACCGTTGATCTCGACCGCCGCCACGCCGTCGATCTGCTCGAGCAGCGGCTTGAGCTCCTCGTCGACCTGGCGGCGCACGCGGTCGGAGGGTTGCGTCGAGCCCACGGCGTAGACGGCGACCGGCAGCGCGGCGACGTCGAAGCGCTGGATGGTCGGATCTTCGATGTCGGGCGGCAGGATGCCGCGGATGGCGGCGACCTTCTCGCGCACCTCGGCGGCGGCGGCCTGCGCGTCCACCTCGAGGCGCAGCTCGACGCCGACGCGCGAGAAGCCTTCGGTCGACGTCGAGATCACGCGCTTCACGCCGTTGATGCCCGAGACGGCATCTTCGATGCGCTGCGTGACGAGTGACTCGACTTCCTCGGGCGCGGCGCCGGGGAAGACGACGCCGACGTTGATGAAGGGGAAGTTGACCTCAGGAAACAGGTCGATGCCCAGGCGGCCCATCGAGACCAGTCCGAGCACGACGAAGCTCATGATGGTCATGGTCGCGAAGACCGGGCGCTTGATGGACGTGTCGGATATCCACATGACGATGTGTGCTCGGAAGCGGAACGACTTAGTTGAGCGACGTGCGGACGCGCGTGCCGTCCGCGAGCTGACGCCGGGCGTCGGCGACCACGGTGTCGCCGGCCTTGAGGCCGGTCAGGATCTGGATGCGCTGGCCGTCCGTGAGTCCTTCGGTCACGTCCACGGCCTTCACGGTCTCGCCGGTGACGACGAGCGCGACGCGCTTGCCGGCGCGGGTGGTGACGGCTTCGCGCGGCACGATGACGCCGCCCGTGGCGCGTTCGGTGACGATGCGCGCCGTGGCGTACATGCCCGAAAGCAGCACCGCCTCGGGATTGGGGACGCGGATCTCGATGCGGAAGTGCCGGTTGCGTTCGTTGACTTCGGGCGCGATGGCGGCCAGTTCGCCGACGTACTTCTCGCCCGAACGCGCCTGCACGATGACCTCAGCCGGCATGCCGACCTTGAGGCGGCCGGCCTCGAGTTCCGAGACGCCGGCTTCGAGTTTCAGCACGCGCAGGTCGGCGATGACGACGACCGGCAGATCGCCGGGCATCGCGCCCGGATCGTAGTTGCGTTCGACGACATGGCCGGCGACCGGCGAAGTGAGCGTGGTGTCGCGCTGTACTTCGCGGGCGCGGCGCTGCGCGGCCTGCGCCTGCGCCAGGCTGGCGCGCGCCAGTTCGCGCTGCGCGAGCGCGGCCTTGTTGGCCGTCTCGGCGGCATCCAGGCGCTGGCGGGGCAGGGCGCCTTTCTCGAAGAGGTTGCGGGCGCGTTCGAGTTCGGTCGTGGCGTTCGAGAGGCCGGCTTCGGCGGCGTCGACACCGGCCGTCGCCACGGCCACACTGGCGGTCGCGGCATCGGCCTGCGCGTCGATTTCGCGGCGGTCGATCGTGGCGAGCGTCTGGCCTTCCCGCACGGCGGCGCCGATGTCCACGAGCACCCGCTCGATGGCGCCGGGCACGCGCGGCTTGACACCCACGCGGGCGCGCGGCGCCAGGTTCCCCGAGAGTTCGAGCGTGGCTTCGAGGGTACCGGCCTGGGCGGTGACGGCGGCGACATCCACCGGCGGCACGGCCACGGGCGCGGCGGCCTGGGGCGCCGATCCGCCGCCGCAGGCGACAACAACGCTCAGGGCAAGGGGACCGATGGCGAGGGTGAGCAGACGACTAGCCTTCATGAGACGTGACTCCGGTGGGGGTGGCGAGGGTGGTGCATGCCTCATGCGCCGGATGACAGGGCACGAAGCTCAAACGCGTGCCGGCGCGCAGGCCGGCGATGGTGGTTTCGAGGACGTCGCGGGCGAGCGCGTCGCAGTCTTCGCCCGGGGCGAGGCGGCAGGTACAGCCGAGCACCGCCGGGCCGGTCATGGCCGCCCAGAGGACATGGAGGGCCATCTGGGGATTGAGCTCGGCGGGGAGCTGGCCGGCATCGATCGAGCGCTGGATGCGCAGCGCGACGCGGCCGATCATCTGCTGCAGGAGCCCGAAGCCCTGCCATTGATCGGTAATGGCCGGTACCGACCGGTCCACGAACATCAGGTGGAAGAACTCGCGGTGGTCCTTCGAGAACTGATAGAAGGCCCACCAGCAGTTCCGCAGGTCCTGCATCGGATCGGCATCGCCGGCGGCGTCCTTGATGGCGTCATCGAGGCGCCGGAAGCCCTCGGTGGCGAGGGCGAAGAAGATGTCGTCCTTGCCGGGGAAATAGCTGTAGATCGCCGCCGGGCTGTATTCGATGCGCTCGGCGACCTTCCGGATCGAGACGTTGGCGTAACCTTCCGCCACGAAGAGGTCGCGCGCGGCGGTGAGAATAGAGGCGCGCACCGCGTGCCGCTCCCGGTCCTGTCGCTCTCTGATGCCCATCGGTCTCAACCAGACTGAACGCTGTTCGGTAATCTAATGCTGTTTGACGGCGGGTCGGGCCGGGAGGTTCCGAATCGCCTGGGCTACACTAGGGCCCGTGGCCGTCTCCGCTGCCGCCCGTGCACAATCCGTCCCGCCAGTCGTTGCGGCGGCACTCGCCTGGCTCATGCCGGGCGCCGGCCATCTGCTCTTGGGCAAACGCCAGAAGGGCGTGATCTTCCTGCTGGCCATCCCGGCGATGTTCGCTCTGGGCCTGGCGCTCGAGGGCCGGATGTTTCCGTTCGATTTCTCGCAACCGCTGACGGGCCTGGCGGCCGTGGCGGCTCGCGGCGTGGGGCTGCCGGCGATCGTGGCCGGGTTCCTCGGACTGGGCGGCGGCGTGGTCACGGCCGCCTCCTACGAATACGGCAACACGTTCGTCATCGTCGCCGGCCTGTTGAACGCGCTCGTGGCGCTCGACGCCTTCGACGTCGCGTCGGGACGGAAGTGAGATGACGAGCCACCTGCTCTATCTCGTCCTCTTCGCGTTCTTCGTCGGGCTCGTCTTTGCGACCATGGCCCACGACGACCCGCGCCAGCAGGCGCAGCTCGGGTTGCGGATCTTCGGCGGCTTCGTCGGCGCCGGGCTCGTGCTCGGCTGGCTGATGTACCCGCTGCCGCTGTGACGGCCGCACCGTCGCGCCTGTCGCTCTGGGCGCCGGTCGGGGCCTGCATGGCCCTCATCTTCTGGCTGTCGTCGATGTCGTCGCCGCCATCGCCGGGGGCCGTCAACGACAAGGTGCTGCACTTTGCCGCGTATGGCGGCCTGGCGACGTTGTGCCTGCGCGCCACAAGCGGCGGGCGGCTCACGGGGCTCACGCCGCGGGCGGCGCTCGTCGCGTGGCTCCTCGCGACGGGGTACGGCGTGACCGACGAACTCCACCAGCGCTACGTGCCCCATCGCACGGCCGACGTGGCGGACCTCGTGGCCGACGCGCTCGGCGCCGCCGTGGCCGTGGGGGGGCTCGGAGCGTCCGGTATAATCGCTCGTTCGCGGGCGGCGCAGCCGCCGCGCTGAGGGGCCGATGACTTACGAAAACCTGCTGGTCGAGCGCGAAGGCGCGGTGGCGATTGTCACGATCAACCGGCCCGAGAAGCGCAACGCGCTCAACACCCTCACGATCGGCGAGATCCACCACGTGATGACGGCGCTCGGCGCCGACGCCGCGGTGGGGGCGATCGTGCTGACCGGCGCAGGCGACAAGGCGTTCGTCGCCGGCGCCGACATCAGCGAACTGGCGGTCATGACGCCGGCCGGCGGCAAGGACCACTCGGCGGCCGGGCAGCGCGCATTCGATGCCATCGAAACGCTCGGTACGCCCGTCATCGCTGCCGTGAACGGCTTCGCGCTCGGCGGCGGCTGCGAACTCGCGATGGCCTGCACCCTGCGCCTCGCGGCCGACACGGCCCGCTTCGGCCAGCCCGAGATCAACCTCGGCCTCACGCCCGGCTACGCCGGCACGCAGCGCCTGCCACGCCTGGTCGGCCGTGGCCGCGCGCTCGAGTTGCTGTTGACGGGCGACATGATCAGCGCCCAGCGCGCCTTCGAGATCGGCCTCGTGAACCGCGTCGTGCCGGCCGCCGACCTGCGGGCCGAAGCGCTGGCGCTTGCGGCCACGCTCGCCGCCAAGGCCCCCATCGCCACCCGCTACATTCTCGAACTCGTGCACCACGGCGCCGAGATGCCGCTCGCCGAAGCGCAGCACCTCGAATCCACGCTCTTCGGGCTCATCGCCTCGACCGACGACATGCGCGAAGGCACGCGTGCGTTCCTCGAGAAGCGCGCCGCCGCGTGGAAGGGCCGGTAGCCGTGCCCATCTTCGAAGGCCGCCAGTCGGCCGCCGGTCTCCGCTTCGCGATCGTCGTCGCGCGTTTCAACGACTTCGTCACGACGCGCCTGCTGCAGGGCGCGCGCGAGGCGCTGGCGGCCGCCGGTGTCGAGGCCGAGGCCATCGACATTCTCTGGGTGCCCGGTGCGTTCGAAGTGGCCTCGGCGGCGCACCATGTCGCGGCCACGCGCCAGCCCGCCGCGGTCATCTGCCTCGGCTGCGTGATCCGTGGCGGCACGCCCCATTTCGACTACATCTGCCAGGCCGCCGCGCAGGGGGTGACCTCGGCGGCGCTCTCGGCGGGTGTGCCGATGGCCTTCGGCATCCTGACCACCGACTCGGTGGAGCAGGCGGTGGAGCGCGCCGGACCGGGCCCGTCGAACAAGGGCTACGAGGCGGCGATGGCGGCCGTCGAGATGGCCACGCTGCGCGCGGCGCTCGAGGCCCGGCCG
>JALHON010000076.1 GCA_022842985.1 Acidobacteriota bacterium
GGCCGCCGCGCCGAGCGTGAGCGCGGTCACGACCGGCGCCGGCGCCTTGCCGTTCACGAGCGGCGGCGTGCTGAAGGGCGCGCGGCGGGGCGACATCGCCTGCTCCCACGCGTAGGCGCGGGCGAGCAGGGCCGGTTCCGAGAAGGCCGGCCCGAGCAGCTCGACGCCGATCGGCAGGCCGTCGGCCGTGAAGCCGGCGGGCATCGAGAGGGCCGGCAGGCCGGTCGTGGCACTCAGCTGGCAGGTGGTGCCGATCTGCGCCTCGCCGATGAGCGTGGGCTTGCGGCGCAGCGTGGGATAGACGAGTACGTCGAGCTTCTGCCCGTCGAGCACCGCGTCCACCGCCGCGCGCAGCGCGCGCCGCTTCACGAGCGCCTGCCGGTAGTGTTCCGACTCGCGCACCGTGGGCTGGTTGCGCAGACGGAAGGTCTGCTCGAGGGCATCGTGGTTGAGCCCGCGTTCGAGAATCTCGCCGAGCGTCTTCACGGGCGCACCCGGGTGCCGGGCGAGGTACGCGGCGAGATCGAACTTGAACTCATCGGCGATGACGCTGCTCTCCGCGAGCAGATCGTCGAGCCCCGGCACCGTCGCCTCAACCACCTCGGCGCCCTGCGCCTTCATCGCGTCGAGCGCCTTGCGGACGATCGCGGCGACTTCCTCGTCTTCGGGCGCGGTGCCGAAGAGCGCGCGCAACACGCCGATGCGCGCGCCCTTGAGTGTGGCGCCGGAAAAACCGTCGCGGTACGAGCGCGGCACGTGCGCCGCGGCGCCGGCCGTGACGGCATCCAACGGGTCGGCCCCGACGGTGGCATCGAGCACGATCGCGAGATCGGTCACGGTGCGGGCGAGCGGACCGGCCACGTCCTGCGTGTCAGAGAGCGGCATGACGCCGGTGCGGCTCGAGAGTCCGCGTGTGGCGCGCAGCCCGACCAGGTTCTGGTTGGCCGCCGGAATGCGGATAGAGCCGCAGGTGTCACTGCCCATGCCGGCCGCCGCGAAGCTCGCGGCCACGGCCGCGCCGGTGCCACCACTCGACCCGCCGGGCACGCGCTGCAGGTCGTAAGGATTGCGTGTCTGCCCCGTGAGCGAGGCGATCGTCGTGATGCCGGCCGCCAGTTCGTGCATCGTCGTCTTGCCGAGGATGACGGCGCCGGCCGCGCGCAGCTTCTGCACCTGGAAGGCATCCTCGGCCGGCTGCAGCAGCGCGAGCCCGAGCGTGCCGCCCGAGGTGGGCATCCCGGCCGTGTCGTAGTTGTCCTTCACGAGAATCGGAATGCCGTGAAGCGGCCCGCGGGGCCCGCGCGCCGCACGTTCACGGTCGAGGGCGTCGGCCTCGTCGAGCGCCTTCGGATTGAGCAGCACGATCGCATTCAGCGCCGGCCCGGCCTGATCGTAGGCCGCGATGCGCGCCAGATACGACTGCACGATCTGCCGCGACGTCACTCGCCCCTCGGTCTGCGCCGCCTGCAGATCGACGATGCTGCGCTCGTGCACCTCGAACAGCGGCGCTGGCGGCGGCACGGCGCCCCGCCGCGCCCGCGGCTGCGCGTCGAGCGACGGACCAACGGACAGGACAACCAGACTCAGGAGGACGGCAGAAGAGCGTCGTGACATAGGCACCGGCGATTGTAGATAGATTTGGGCATGACCCTCCCCTGCCCGTCCTGCGGACGCGCGAATCGGATTCCCGCCCGCCACCTCGCCGACACCGGCCGCTGCGGCGCCTGCAAGCAGGCGTTACCTCCGCGTTCGGCCCCGATCGACGCCGATCCGGGCACCTTCGACGATGTCGTGAACGGCGCCAGCGTGCCGGTGCTGGTGGACTTCTGGGCGCCCTGGTGCGGCCCCTGCCGCATGGCGGCCCCGGCCGTGGCCAGCGTGGCCGCGGATCTGGCGGGCCGGGCGCTGGTGCTCAAGGTCAACACGGACCAGCATCCGGAGCTCGGCGCCCGGTTCGGCGTCCGCGGCATCCCCAACTTCGTGGTGCTGAGCGGCGGGCGCGCGGTGCACCAGCAGGCGGGCGTGGTGCCGGCCGACGAGATGGCGCGCTGGCTCCTCGAAGCGGCAGCCGCAGGGCGGCGTTAGCCGTGCGCGGGTGAGTTCCGGAGGAAATCAGGCGGGAAAGGTGGACAACGACGTGCGCCAACCCCGCGATGCCCCCTCCAGGTTCGCGAGATCAACGGCACGCCGTTGCCTCCCGTCTGTCTGGACGGACCCGATTTCGCTTTTTTGGGGACGTGGAAGTGGCCAGCGACTCTTTTCGTGATGTGTCACGATCCGGAGGATGCCCCGCGCCGCACTCTGGACGCTTGCCGCCTTCGGCGTCATCTACATCGGCTGGGGCTCCACGTTCCTGGCCGTGCGGGTCGCGGTAGGCTCCATCCCCCCCTTCCTCGTCGGGGCCTCCCGGAACCTGGTGGCCGGTGCCGCCCTGGTCGCCCTGGCCCTGGCCAGCGGCGCCGCCCGGCCGAGCGGCCGGGCCCTGCGGCAGGCCTTCGGCATCGGCACGCTGATGTTCGTCGCCAACCACGGCGCGATCGCCTGGGCCTCCACCCGCAACCCGTCGGGCATCACGGCGCTGCTCGTCGCCACCATTCCGCTCTGGATCGCGGTGCTCGAATGGGTGCGCGGCGTGGGCGAGCGGCCCTCACCGCAGGCGATGTGGGGCATCGGCCTCGGGTTCCTCGGCTCGGTGCTGCTCTTCTGGCCCGTCGGTGACACACCGCACGTCGACCCGCTGGCCTCGCTCGTGACCGCCGGCGCGGCGATGTCGTGGGCGGCCGGCACGCTCAAGGCCAGGCGCGCGCACCTCTCGGATTCGGTCACGATGGCCACCGGGCTGCCGATGCTGCTCGGCGGCCTGGCGCTCGCGGCGCTGGCCGGTGTGGCGGGCGAATGGCAGGCGCTCGACGTGGCGACGGTCACCGGTCCGGCGTTCGGCGCGCTCGTCTACCTCATCGTGATGGGCTCGTGGCTCGGCTTCAGCGCCTACCTGTTCCTGCTGCGCACGATGCCGGCCTCGCGCGTGGCCACCTACGCCTACGTGAACCCGATCGTGGCCCTCGCCCTTGGCGCGTGGCTCGGCGGCGAGCCGCTGGCTGTCATGACGCTCGTCGCCGCCGCAATCAGCCTCGCCGGCGTGTATCTCTCCGTGTCGGCGCGCTGAAACCAGCGCCTGTGCTGCGGCACGTTGTCGCAGCACGCTTGAACGCGACAACGTGACTCACTGACGCGCGCCGCCGCGCCGCCACGATGCTCCGATCCGCGGGCCTGTCTGCCCGCGCGAAGGGAGCAGCACGTGGGACGTCAGTGGCGAGCAGTGTGGATGGTGAGCGCGATCGTGTGGGCACTCGGAATGGGACGGGCCGCGGCCCAGGAGGGCGGCGTGCTCACGGGCACCGTCGTAGACGAATCTGGAGGTGCGATCGCCGGCGCGGCCGTGCGCCTCGTGCGCGACGCAGTGAGCCTGCACACGGGCGCGAGCGATACGTCGGGCGCTTTCCGGATCACCGGCATTGCGCCGGGCCGCTACATCGTGGAGGTGACCCAGGGGCTGTTCGTGCCGGCCTCCGCACCGGTCACGATCGGCGCCGACACCCCCGCCGACGTGCGGCTCGTGCTGCGCGTCAACACCGTGCGCGAAGCCGTGACGGTCACCGGCGCCCGGCCGCCCGAGGGCGTCGTGCTCGATGCGCCGGCAGGGACCGGCTCGCGCCTGGCGCTCACCGTGCGAGACACGCCGGCCAGCATCACGATCGTGCAGCGTGCCGTCATCGACGAACGCGGCGCCACGGACACTCAGGAGATCCTGAAGAATGTGCCCGGCATCACGGCCGCGGCCCCGCCGGGGTCGGCCGGGTCGGTCAGCTATCGCGGCTTCGGCGCCGCATCCCTGACGCAGCTCTTCAACGGCATCACGGTGCAGTACGACGCCATCGCCGCCCGGCCGGTGGACGCGTGGGTCTACGACCGCGTCGAAGTCATCGGCGGGCCGTCGACCTTCCTCTACGGGGCCGGCGCCGTCGGAGGATCGATCAACTACGTGACGAAGATCGCCGATACGGCGCGGAACCTCGTGAACGCACAGGTGCGCGTGGCGTCGTTCGGCACGCTCGAAGGAGCCCTGGGCGTGAACCGGCGCTTCACGACCGGCCGCGTGCGGCACGCCGTGCGCCTCGACGCCAACCAGAGCCACGCCGACGGCTTCGTCGAGGGCGCCGTGCGCAACGCGCTCTCGTCAGCCGGCTCGTGGCGCGCCGACGTCGGCCGCCGCGTCTCCCACACCCTCGCGGTCGAGTATCAGAACGAGCAGGCAGACCGGCCGTACTGGGGCACGCCGCTCCTGAATCCGACCACCGGCAACGGCCGCATCCTGCCGTCCACCCGCTTCACCAACTACAACTCGTCAGACGGCATCTACGAGCAGACGGTGACGTGGGCGCGATCGGTCACGGAAGTCCGCGCCGGTGACGTGCGCCTCTCGAACACCGCCTACTTCTACGATGCACTGCGCGACTACCGGAACGTCGAGGTCTACCGCTTCAACGCCGCCAACACCGCCGTGTCGCGCACCTCGCCGCTCCTGCAGCGGCACGATCAGCAGCTCAAGGGCTCGCGCCTCGAGGCGGCCGGCTCGGGCCGCATCGCGGGACTCGCCACCGACTGGTCGGCCGGACTCGACGTGAGCGCCAACACGCAGACGCGGTTTCCCCTCTCGCTCGGCCTCACGGTGAGCACGGTCGATCCGGTGTCGTTCACGACCGAGACCTTCTTCAGCATCCCCGGCATGGTGCAGGGCTTCGTGCCCGACCGCACCAACGACGTCACAACCGTGGCCGGGTTCGTCGAGAACCGCGTCATCTTCGGCGATCACGTCAGCCTCGTCACGGCGGCACGTGCCGAGCGGATCCAGCTGGAAGGCACCAACCGCCGCCCGGCCACGATCTCGGTCACGAATCCCGCCGCGTTCGAGAACATCTACACGCCGGTCACCGGACGCGCCGGCCTCGTCTACAGCCCGACGCCCGCGGCCAATCTCTACGTGCAGGCGAGCACGGCCGCCGATCCGCCGGCCGGCATCCTCACCACGGCGAGCTTCGCGCAGGTGCGCGACTTCGATCTCACGACCGGCCGGCAAGTGGAAGTGGGCACCAAGCTCGATCTGCCGCGCGGGCTGGGCTCCGCCACGTTCGCCGCGTTCAGCATCGTGCGGAAGAACCTGGCCATCGCCGACCCGCTGAACCCCGGCGTGACGATTCCCGTGGGCCAGCAGTCGTCGCGCGGGTTCGAGGCGGCGCTCACGCTGCGGCCGCACCGTACGGTGCGCGGCGAGACCAACTACGCCTGGGTAGACGCGCAGTTCGACGACCTGGTCGAGAACGTCGGTGGCGTGGCCGTGTCGCGCAATGGCAACGTGCCCGGCAACACGCCCACGCAGGTGGCGAACGCCTGGGTCACGGTGACGCCCGTGCCCGCGCTGGACCTCGGCATGGACGCGCGCTGGGTGTCGTCGCGCTTCGGCAACACCGCCAACACGATCGGCGACGAGGCCTACAGCCTGGTCGGCGCGTTCGCGACATGGCGCGTGCACCAGCGCCTGCAGGTGACGGTGCGGGGCCGCAACCTCGCCGATACGATCTACGCCGCGTCGGTCACCGGCACGCCGATGTTCTTCCTCGGCGCGCCGCGGCAGTTCGAAGTGCTCGCGCGGGTGGCGTTCTAGTCGCTCGCGGGATGGCTCCGGCCGGGCGGCTCCCGACAGCCGGGCCGGCCGCGTCCATCGGGCGTTACACTCCCGCGGCACATCGCTTTGCCGCTGCCGCGATGGACAACAAGCAGCTCAGCGAAGAAGGCCATCCATCGTCTCCGCTTCACGACAGACACGCTCGTCGCTCTCATCGCTGAGACCCTGGCCGAGCCGCAGGCGCAGTCGGCGTGAGTGCCTCGCCGCGCGCCCAAGAAACATCGCGGCTACGCGATTTGTCCTTGACACCTTTTTCGGCACCAAGCGCGATTTCATCGCAACTCATTGGCCAATAGCACCTGTCGCAGCCGCAGTGCGCGCACGAGCCGCGTTCGTCCGCTGCTACACCATCGCCGACGATCTTCGCGCGGCTCGTTGAACCTGCGCCATTCTGAGCGCGCAGTATCTGCGTCGTTATCATCGATCATGACGCCCACGCTCTCGCTCGACCCGCTTCACCCTCCTGCAGTCAACAATCGGGGCCTCGTCGGCCACGACGCCACACACGATCTCGGCGAGGCCATCGCCGAGTTGGCGGCGCGCCTTCACGCGGCGACGTACCAGCTGCTCGTGATGCTGCGCGAGTTCGACGCACGCGAGGGCTGGAACAACGGCTTCCTGTCGTGCGCGCACTGGCTGCACTGGCGCACCGGCATCGACCTCGGCGCGTGCCGCGAGAAGGTGCGGGTGGCGAAGGCGCTGGCTGCCCTGCCGCTCGCGTCGGCCACGATGGAGCGGGGCCAGCTCTCATATGCGAAGGTGCGCGCCATCACGCGCGTGGCCACGCAGGACGACGAGGGGCGGCTCGTGGACCTCGCGTTGTCTGGCACCGCGTCGCATGTGGAACGCGTCGTGCGCGCCTGGCGCCGGGTGGACTGCATTGAGGAAGCCCAGCAGGCGAACAGACAACATCTGCGCCGCCACGTGTCGATCTGGCAGGACGACGACGGCATGGTCGTCATCCGCGGCCGGCTCTCGCCCGAAGTGGGTGCCGTCGTGCAGCGTGCCCTCGAAGCGGCCGCCGATGTGCTGTTCCAGGAGCACCGGGACGCGGCGCAAGGCCAAGACCTCGCGGAGGAAGTGACGCCGGCTCAACGTCGCGCCGACGCGCTTGGGCGCCTGGCCGAAGTGGCGCTGGCCGCGAATCTCGACGCGGGCTCGGCCGGCGACCGCTATCAGGTCGTCCTTCACGTCGATGCGCAATCCGAGGCCCTGGCCTCATCGGCAGGCGGTGCGGTGCTCGAGATGGATGCCGGCCCTTTCCGCGTTTCCGCGGAAACGTCGAAGCGCGTGGCGTGCGACGCGTCGAGGGTCGACATGGTGCACGACGCGTCAGGCACGCCCCTGGATGTCAGACGGCGCACGCGGACCATTCCACCGGCGATCCGGCGCGCCTTGACCGCCCGCGACCGGCACTGCCAATTCCCCGGCTGCACGTCGCGGCGGTGTGACGCGCACCATGTGACCCATTGGATGGACGGCGGCCACACGAGCCTCGACAACCTCACGTTGCTCTGCCGGCGTCATCACCGTGCGATGCATGAAGGCGGCTTCACGGTGGTGCCGCGGGGCGCTGGCATATGGGCGTTCCTCGACCCGGCCGGCGCGGTCGTTGAAGCGGCACCGCCGCTCCCGGGCGTGCCCGCGGCGGGAGCACTCCCGCGCGCGGACTCAGCCACATTGCCCGTGTGGGATGGCACGCCGTTCTGCCTGGCTTACGTCGTGGACGTGCTCAGGCCCTCCGCACTTCGGTTCACTCCGATTCGGGATGCTCCGCCTCCGTGAGCAGCGCCGTCACCACAATCGTGAGGATGGCAAGGGCCGCTTCGGCCCGAATCAGCGGGAGAGTCGGCGCCTGGCGGCGGCCCACGCGGCGCCAGTTCAAGAACCCGCAGGCGCCAATTGCCCCGACGAGCGCGAGCTTGCCGAGCAGCAGACGCCCGTAGAACGTGCCGAGCAGGCCGTCCACGCTGCCGACGTACACCCACGCGAGTACAACGCCTGACACGCCGGCCGCAGCGGCGCACGCCAGCGCCCAGGGCGAGAAGCGGCCGATGACGGCGCCGAGCGCGTGCACGCGATCGGTGGACGGCGCGCGGCCGCTGGCGAGCGCGAGCACGACGACCGTGCCGAGCCACGCGCCGGTGACGGCAAGGTGCAGGGAGTGCAGGGCGCCACGCCCGAGGGTGCCAGCGCCGTGGCCGAGAAAGGGCGCCACCAGAATCGCGGCGGCGAGCGTGATGGCGTAGAGCACGAGACGGCGAGCCACCCCGACGCGCCAGCTCGCAAGCGCCACCGCGAGGGCCGTGGCCGCATGCCACTGCCAGGATCCGCCCCAGCGGCTGTCGACGACGACGAGCCGCAGCGTGTCGAGCTGCACGGCGCCGGCCGGGCCGTCGATGGCCACCGCGTGCGCGAGCGCGCGCAGCACGAGCGCCTCGACGCCGAGCAGGCCGGCCACGCGCGCCAGCCGGGCCAGACCGGGCACGAGCGCCTCCGTCTGCCGGTCACGCGAGAGGCCGAGCGCCACGGCGGCGCCCGTCCCGCCCAGGAGCGCGAGGTAGCCGGGCAGCTTGGCCCAGACCTCGAGCGACCACCACTCCCCCATCACGGCGTCGAGGATAGCCGGGCCGAGTGACGCGCGCTAGCGCGTCTGCCGCACCGAGAAGGTGTAGTCGCCCTTCTGCACGTGCCCATCATCGCCGGCCGTCTGCCAGGACACCGTGTAGGTGCCGTCGGGCGTCGCGCCGTCCACGGTCGCCGAGATCGACTTGTCGGCCGCGACGGCCACGGCGCCGAGCTTCACCTCGCCACCGGTGCCCTTCAGGGTGAGCTTGCTCACGGCCCGGTCGGGCATCTGGGTGTACCAGATCTCAACCCTGGGGGGTTGGCCCGCCACGACCGCGCCCGCGGCGGGCATCGCCTTCGACAGCTTCATGTGCGCGAGCACGGTCGTCGTCGCCGCCATCGCCAGCACGAGCACCAGCCACCCCATCGTTCGCTTCGCCATGCAGTTCCTCCGCCGCTTACGGTAGGCTGCGGAGCCGCCTCCGTCGCGTGACATATTGCCGCAGCCCCGCAGCCTATCGCGGCACGGGGAACTTCGCCAGCTTCCGCTGCAGCGACCGGCGGTGCATCGAGAGCGTGCGCGCCGCCTCCGAGATGTTGCCGCCGCAATCGGCCAGCACCCGCTGGATGTGCTCCCACTCGACGCGGGCGAGCGACGGTGTGTCGAGGGCCAGCTCGCGCGGCCGCGCCGCCAGACCGTGCTCGAAGGCTTCGAGCACGCGATCGGCGTCGGTGGGCTTCGTCAGGTAGTGGACGGCGCCAAGACGGATCGCTTCGAGGGCGGTGGCGATGCTGCCGTAGCCGGTGAGCACGACCACGGCGGTGGCCGGATCGATCGCCTTCAGCTCGCGCACGACGTCGAGCCCGGACATATCGGGCAGGCGCAGGTCCACGACGGCCATCTCCGGGCTGTCCTGACGAGCGATGGCGATGGCGCCGTCACCGTCGCCCACACCGCGCGCGTCGTAGCCGCGGCGTTCGAGCGCCGAGACGAGCATCGTCCGGAAGGACTCGTCGTCTTCGACGACGAGCACGGTCTGCAGGATTCGGGAGGCGTCTTTCATCGCGCGGGCAACTCCAGCACCACGGACGTCCCGTGGCCGACGTTCGACTGCACCGTCAGCGTGCCGCCCATCTGGTCGGCGAAGGCGCGCGCCAGGAACAGGCCCAGGCCGAGGCCGGCACCGGAGGGCTTGGTCGTGAAGAAGGGCTCGCCGGCGCGCGCCACCGTGTCGGGCGGCATGCCGTGCCCGTGATCGACCACTTCGAGACGCACGCCGCCGCGCTGCTCCACCTTGAGCAGCACGGGCTGATCGGGTGACGACGCATCGAAGGCGTTCTGCACGAGCGCCACGACCGCCTGGCGCAACGGCTCGGCGGGTGCGGCAATGGGGCGCGGCTCGGCCGGCAGCGCCACGTCGAGCCGGCGCGACCGGGCGTCACCGACCCGCGCCCGCACGTCCTCCACGAGGCGCGCCACCGCGATCTCCGCGTCCGCGGCGGAGGCCGAGGCCGCGCGGCCGCTCATCTGATCGAGCACGTGCGTGCAGCGGTCGATCTCGCGGCGGATGACGCGCAGGTACTCGGCCGACGCGGGGTCCGCCGAACCGGCGGCGGCGCGCTCGAGTTCCACCGAGGCCGTGCGGATAGTGCTGAGCGGCGTGGCGAGTTCGTGCGCGGCGCCGGCGCCGAGCGCGAGCAGCGCCGCCAGCCGTTCGCTGCGCGCCGTGGCGGCGCGCGCGTCTTCGAGCTCCGCCTCGCGCTGCGCGAGCGCTTCCGAGACGCGGCCCACGAAGTGCGCGATGAGTCCGGCCGCGGCGGAGAGCGCCACCCACATGCCGGCGAGATGCAGCGTGAGTGTGTGTTCCGCCGACGCCGCGTCCATGTAGTGGAGCGGCTGGTGCCAGAAGAACGTCAGCGCGTAGAGCGCCACCGACACGCCGGCGAGCCCCACCGCCCAGCGGTGTCCGAGCGTCACGGCGGCGAGCGTGATGCCGACGAGATACACCGTACTGAACGGGTTCATCGGCCCGCCGACGAAGTAGAGGATGCCGGTCAGCAGCAGGCTGTCGACGAGCAGGGAGCCCCCGATGACGACGCGGCTCGGATCGGGCGAGCGGAGCTGGAACGCGAGCACCGCGTTGGTGGCGGCGAGGGCCGCAAGCAGCGTCGCGATCGGCGCGACCGGCACGTGCACCCCCCAGAGCGTGCCGGCGGCGACGACGGCGAGCGCGAGGGCGACGACCGACACCCAGCGCAGGCGCACGAGCCACGGCAGCACGACGAGTGCGGCGCGGGCGGGCGCGGGGGTCACGGCGGTGCCTGGCATCGGTCTGTCTCTCGCGCCACCTGGCGCGCACGCGCTACCGGCGCGTCGCCTCGGCCGCCGGCACGGTGACGCGCGCCGTCTTCACGGTGCCCTGACGCCACACCACGACCACATCCGCGCCAACGCGCGCCATCATCGGGATGCCGGTGGCCCGTCCGCTCGAGGCGGTCGCCACCGTGAGCGCCGTCTGACGTCCGGCGCGGGTCACGGCGCGCATCCGCACGTCGCCCACACCGTCGGCCGTCTTCTCGAGCCAGGTCACGAGGGCACGGCCATCCTCGAGCAGCAGTACGTCGGGCCAGCCGACGGGCGTGCCGTCGTCCACCACGACCGGCGCCGAGAACGTGGCGCCTGCATCACTCGAGAACGCGATCTTCACGCGCGCCTGATTGCCCGCCGCGGTGAACCACGCCACCGCCACCTCGCGGCCGCGCGCCGCCACGGCCGGGCCGTTCGTCGGGCAGCCGCCGATCTTCCAGCCGTCGCGATGCACCGGCGCCGGCGCCGTCCATGTGCCGTTCACGCGGCGCACGATCGAGATATCGCGAATCTCGCCGGCCTCGTGGTCGCGATACACGGCAATCGGGCCCTCGGACGTCTCGGCCATGTCGGTGCTGCAGCACGAGCAGGCGTCCTCATCCACGATCTGCCGCGACACCTCCTTGCCGTCGACGCCGAAACGCGCGATGCCCACCGACTTCACGTGTGCGTGTTCGTCCGTCGAACCGTCGTCAGGATGGAGCGGCGTGAGGTACACCGCGTCCACGCCGCGAGACGTGGGCAGGAACGAGAGGAAACCGGCGTAGTCGGAGACGTTCTGGAAGCCCTCCTCGAACGCGGTGGCCCACGACGCCCCGCGGTCGGTCGAGGTCGCGACGCGGATGCCGTAGCCGTAGGAGCCCGTCTTCTTCCCCGTGTTCACGAGCCAGTGCACGTAGAGCCGGCCGTCTGGGGCGGCGGTGAGCGAGGGATGGTCAGCCCAGTTCACGAACCAGTTGGCGCCCTGCGCGATCTGCACGGCGGGCTGCCAGACGGTGCCATCCAGCCGCGAGAACTTGAGCGCGTGGCCGCCGGCCGGCACCGGCTCGATCCACACGAGATACGTGCGGCCGTCCGCTGCCGTCGTGAGCGAATACATCCCGCCGTCGGCCCCGGCCGGCGTGGGCAGCACCTGCACCGGCCCCTGCGCGCGAAGCCCGAGAAGCGCGACGAGTACGAGACCGGTGGCCGCGAGGAATCGGGTACGCATGGCGCCATTGTCGCGCAGATGCCCGGCCACCGCGCGTGCGTCGAAATGACGCAGCCGGATTGGCGCCGCCGCTTACCATGGGCCATGTCCGCCGTGGTCCCCGCCTTCCCGCTGCAGGGCGTCCTGTGCCAGGTCCGGCCGTGGCAGCCGGCCGATCTGCCCGCGCTCGTGCGCCACGCCAACAACGCGGCCGTCGCGGCGCAGCTCCGCGACGTCTTTCCGCATCCCTACACCGTCGCCGATGGCCGCGCGTTCATCGAGTACGCGGCCGGCGGCATGCCGCCCACGGCGCTCGCCATCGTGGTGGACGGCCACGCCTGCGGCGGCACCGGCGTGATTCCTGGACGCGGCAACGAGCGGAAGACCGCCGAAATCGGCTACTGGCTGGGCGAGACGTACTGGGGACGCGGGATCGCCGTCGACGCGCTCACCCTGACGACGCAGTACGCGGTCGAGGCGTTCGACGTGGTCCGGCTCGAAGCCTTCGTCATCGCCTCGCACACGCGCTCGTGCCGCGTGCTCGAGAAGGCGGGCTACACCGACGAAGGGCTGCGGCGGAAGAGTTTCCTCAAACACGGCGTGTTGCACGACCAGCGCTGCTACGCGTGGGTCACGCCATGAACGAATCACCGCGCGAGTGGAATGCGACGTCGTATCACCAGGTCTCGGCGCCGCAGACCAGTTGGGGCCAGCGCGTGCTCGGCCGGCTGGCGCTCGCGGGTGACGAACGGGTCATCGATGCCGGCTGCGGCAGCGGACGTCTCACCGCCGCGCTCGTCGAACGCCTGCCGCGCGGGCACCTCGTGGCGCTCGATCGGTCGTGGAACATGCTGATGGTGGCGCGCACGAACCTGCGCCCGGCCTTCGGCCGGCGCGTGTCGTTCGTGCAGGCGGCGCTGCCGGATCTGCCGATGGCCGGGTGGGCGGACGTCATCTTCAGCACCGCCACGTTCCACTGGGTCGAGGATCACGCGTCGCTCTTCGCGAACATCCACCGCGCCCTCGCCCCCGGCGGACGCCTGCACGCGCAGTGCGGCGGCGGCCCGAACCTCGCGGTGGCACACGCGCTCGCCGAGACGGTGATGCACGCGCCGCCCTTCGCGCCGTACTTCGCTGACTGGACAGGCGTGTGGCAGTTCGCGTCAGCCGAAGACACCGCGGACCGCCTGGCGCACGCCGGCTTCGTGGACATCGACGCGCATCTCGAAGCGGCGCCCACGACACTCGCCTCGGCCGAGGACTACAAGGCCTTCGTCACGACGGTCATCTATCACCCGCACCTGGCGAAGCTGCCAGACGCCCTGCACGCGCCGTTCATCGACGAGGTCACAACGCGGGCGGCGGCCACCGATCCGCCCTTCACGCTTGACTACTGGAGACTCAACATGACGGCCCGCCGGCCCTGAGCCCCGCGCGGCTACAGGCCGCCCCGCGACGCGCCGAGAAGACAACTGTGAGCTTCCGACCCATCGCCCTCGCCGTGACCGCCGCCGTGCTGCTGACGTCCCTGCCGTCGCCCGTCGCCGCGCAGGAAGAACGCGCCACCCTGACGGGACGCGTGACCGACGGGTCGGGCGGCGCCCTCCCGGGCGTGACCGTGACCGTCACGGCCGCCACGCCGGGCCCCGCGCCGGTGAGCGTGGTGACCGACGGCGTCGGTCAGTACCTGTCGCCGCCGCTCGCCCCCGGCAGCTACGCCGTGAGTTTCTCGCTCTCGGGCTTCGCGCCCGAAACCCGCAGCGGCGTGACCCTCCGGGCGAGCGATGTCTTCCTGCTCGACGCCCAGCTCCAGGTGGCGCAGCTCACCGAATCGGTCCAGGTCGTCGGCGCGAATCCCGTGCCGCCGCCTCCGCCGCCCGTGCCGCCCGTGAAGCTCGAGGCGCCGCGGCGTCCCACGATCGTGCCGGTGCCCAAAGAGGTGCTGGCATCGGTCTGCGGCCCCGGCCGCTCGAACGACGGCGCACTGTCGATCGGCAAGCTCATCGCGCACCGCGACGAGCCGTCACGCCGCCTCTACGGCAACGGCGATGTCCTCGTGCTCGACGTCGGCGCCGACATCGGCCTCGTCAGCGGCCAGAACCTCGTCGTGCGGCGCAACTTCCGCATCGGCGACAAGGGCATGCCGAAGCACCGCGCCAGCTTCGGCGAACAGACGGCCGGCCTCATCCAGCTCGTCGAGGTGGGTCCGCTCTCGTCGGTGGCGGTGGTGGTCTACACCTGCGGCGAGCTCTTCGCCGGCGACACGGTGGAGCCGTTCGATGCGCTGCCGGTGATGACGGCCAAGGGCCTCGGCGCGCCGCGGTTCGACGACCCGGCGCACATCGTGCTCGGTGAACACGGCCAGACGCTCGGCGCGGCGCGCGCGCTCATGGTGATCGACCGCGGCACGAGCGCCGGCGCCGAACGCGGCCAGCGCCTCACGATCTTCCGCCGCGCACTCGGCGATCGCGGCCCGGTGCAGACGATTGCCGACGCCATCATCGTGGCGGTGCGGGCCGACTCGGCCACCATCCGCATCGAACGCACGAGCGACGCCGTCACCGTGGGCGACTTCGTCGCGCTGCACCGCTGAGCCGTCGGCACGTCGCCGGCCATCGCCTTCCACGCGGCGTCCAATGCGGCATGCCGCAGGTCTGGCCCCTCACCCGCCGCGCGCTCCTGGCCCAGGCCGCGCTGGCCCTCGCCTCGGCGGCGGGCGCCGGCCCGCAGCCGCCTTCCGGGGGTCGCCGCATGACCACACGTTCCATTCCCTCCTCGGGTGAAGCCCTGCCCGTCATCGGCCTCGGCACCTACCGCGGCTTCGACGTCGCGCCCGGCTCCGCGGACTATCAGGCGCTGCCGGGCGTGATCGACGCGCTCGTCGCCGGTGGCGGCACGGTGATCGACAGCTCGCCGATGTACGGGCGCGCCGAAGCCACCACGGGTGAGCTGCTGGCGGCGCGCACGCCGCGCCCGGTGGTCTTCCTCGCCACCAAGGTGTGGACCACCGGCCGCGAGGCGGGCATCGCGCAGATGGAGACGTCGTTCCGTCTGCTGCGCACGCGCACGATCGACCTCATGCAGATCCACAACCTCGTGGATTGGCGCACGCACCTGCCCACGCTGCGCCGCTGGAAGGACGAGGGGCGCATCCGCTACGTCGGCATCACCCACTACACGCCGTCCGCGTATCGCGACGTCGAAGCGGTGCTCCGCGCCGAGCCCGTGGACGTCCTGCAGATCAACTACGCGCTCGACGATCGCGCGGCGGAATCGCGGCTGCTGCCGCTCGCGCGCGAGAAGGGCGTGGCGGTGCTCGTGAACATGCCGTTCGGCGGCGGCGGCCTGCTGCGCCGCCTGCGCGATCGGCCGCTGCCCGACTGGGCGGCCGAGGCCGGCGCCACGAGCTGGGCCCAGCTCGCGCTGCGATTCGTCCTGGCGCATCCGGCGGTCACCTGCACGATTCCCGGCACGGGCACACCGCGGAACATGGCCGAGAACGCCGCCGTCGGGGCCGCCCGTCCGCTGACCGCGGCCGAGTGCCGCGCCCTCGTGGCCGCCATCGCCCGCTGAGCCCGACCGCGGACACGAGCCCGGCCCGGGACGCTCAGCCCCTGGTCCCTTTCCCTGCGTGGGTCCCGAGTCCCTGGTCCCTGGTCCCTGTTCCCTGACGCATCACTAATCCACCAATGTAGATACGTTGCTGTGTGGTATAGGCTACCGCCGAGAGGTACCGCCGATGTCCACGCCGCCCGCGACCGCCCCGGCCGCCACCACGCCGCGACGGCACGAGGTGACGCGCGCCACGATGACCATCGAGGGCCATCCCCTCGCCGATGTGTCGCTGGCCGGCTGGGCCTACGGGCCGCCGCTCGGCACGGCGCCGGTGACGGTCGTCGTGGGCGGCATCACCGCGTCCCCCTTCCCGCTCGGCGATGGCCGCGCGGATGAGGCCGGCGGCACGGAGCCCTGGTGGCCGGCGCTCTTCGCGCCCGACCTCATCGACATCACGCAGACGACCGTGGTCTGTCCGTGCTGGCCCGGCAACGGCTCCACGTGGCAGGGCTTCGAGACGGCGAGCGCAGGCCTCTCGGTGCTGGGCCTCGCCGATCTCGTCGCCGCGTGGCTCGACGGCATCGGCTGCACGACGCCCGTCACGTTCGTGGGCGCGAGCCTCGGCGGAATGGTGGGCGTGGCCTTCGCCACGCGGTATCCCGAACGCTGCCGCACGCTCATCACCGTCTCGGCGGGCCTGCGTCCCGATGGCTGGGGCACGGCCACGCGTCACCTGCAGCGTGAACTCGTGCGCGACGGCCTCAGGAACGGCGATGTCACGACCGGCATGATCCGCGCGCGCCAGCTCGGCATGCTCACCTACCGCGGCCGCATCGAGCTCGACACGCGCTTCGGCTCCTTCACGCCCGGACTCGACCGTCCGCCGGTGGCCGACTACCTGGACTTCCACGGCCGGCGCTTCGCCGAACGTTTTCCGGTGCGCACGTTCCTCTTCCTGAGTGAAGCGATCGACCGCGGCTCGATTGGCGTCGACGCGCACGCGCGCCGGGCCGCGCTCGAACGCGTCACGGCCGACACGATCGTGGTCGGTGTGCCCGGCGACATGCTCTTCCCGTGGGGCCTGCAGGTGGAACTGCACCGTGAACTGCAGGCGGCCGGGGCGCAGTCGTCGCTGTGGACGCTCGACTCGGTGTTCGGCCACGACGCCTTCCTCGCCGATCAGGAGAAACTCGCCGACCTGCTGCGCGGCGCGCGTGCGTTCGGCAGCTCGGCGGCCGCGGCGCCGCGGCCGCGGTTCGACGGCGTGGGCATCGAGCCGGTGCGCGAGCTGCGCATCGGCATGGTGGGCTGCGGCACGGTGGGCGGCGGCCTGCTCGAGATGATCGACCGCCAGCAGCGCGCGATGGCGGATCGGTACGGCGTGCGCTTCCGCGTGACGCGTCTGGCCGTGCGCGATCTGACGAAAGCCCGGCACCCGCTGGCCGACGGCATCCCGCGCACGACCAACGCGCTCGAACTCGTGAGCGACCCCGATGTGGACGTCGTGGTGGAAGTGGCCGGTGGCACGGCCGTGGAGCCGATCCTCACCGCGGCACTCGCCGCGGGCAAACCCGTGGTCACGGCCAACAAGGCGCTCCTCGCCTCGAAGCTCGCGGACCTCGGCGTGCTCGCCGAACGCACGGCCACCCCGCTCTACTGCGAGGCCGCGGCAGCCGCGGCGCTGCCGATCATCAGGCACCTCGCGCATCGCGCCGACGAAGTCCTGAGTCTTGCCGGCATCGTGAACGGCACGAGCAACTTCGTCATGACCCGCCTCGAGCAGGAGCTCTCGCTCGAGGAAGCCGTGGCCGACGCGCAGGCGCGCGGCTTCGCCGAAGCGGATCCCGCCGCCGATCTCGACGGCCTCGATGCCGCCGCCAAGCTCTCCATCCTGGCCTACCGCGCCTTCGGCGCCTGGGTGCGGCCGGATGGCTTCCCGGTGCGCGGCATCCGCGAGCTCACGCCGGCGGATTGTGATCTGGCGGAGTCGATGGGCTGCCGCATCCGCCAGATCGCGCGCGCCGCCCGCGTGGGTGACGCGCTCGACATGGCCGTCGAGCCGATGCTGCTGCCGGCCTGGCATCTGCTGGCGTCGGTGGAAGAGGAATACAACGCCGTGTATCTGAAGTGTGCGTCGTCAGGCGACCTGAGCCTCTTCGGCAAAGGTGCGGGTGCGATGCCCACGGCCACCGCCGTGCTCGGCGATCTCATCGACCTCGCGCAGCACAACTCGGTGCGCTGGCCGGTGCCGCAGGCGGCGGCGCTCGCCGGCATCGACGGCCGCCCGGCCACCGCGCGCCGGCACTATCTGCGCGTCACCGGCGAGCCGCATCCCGGCCTCGACCGTCGCATCGACAGCCTGGTGCGCCGTGCCGGCCTCACGGTGCAGAACCGCGCCAGCCGCGGCGCCGGCGACACGGTGCATCTCGGCTACATCGTGTCGGAGGGCACCGCCGCCACAATCGATGCCGTACGGCACGACGTCGCGCGCCTTGCCCGCGTGCACGCCGCCCTCACCCTTGGAGTGCATGAATGAGCGCGCTCGCGCCGTATCTCGACCCGTCCGCGTGTCCGGCCGCCCCGCCGCCGCTCGCCGCGATGGCGCCGGCCACGCGCGCCCTGCACGACGCCCTCGATGCACACGCGCGCCAGAGCGGCGTGCCGTATCTTCATCCGCACGATGCCACGGTGCAGCAGGACCTCTTCGGGTCGGCGCGCGTCATCGCCTGGCAGGAAGGCAAAGCCGCGTTCCTGTTCGCGGCCGAGGGCTGCTGGTCGGAACTGCCGCCGCTCTACGCGCGGTATGGCACCGGGCCCACCGGCACGCTCATCGCGCGGCTGAAGGCCCTTGAAGGGGCCGGTGCGGCGCTGGTCTGCGACTCTGGGATGCAGGCGACCGCGCTCGTCTTCGACACGCTCATGACGCCCGGCGCGCACGCGGTGCTCTGCCGCCAGATCTACAACAAGACGAAGTCGTACATGCGCTGGCTCGCGGATCGCCTCGGGGGCGCGGTCACGATCGTGGACGACGGCGACCACGCGGCGCTCGCCGCCGCCAT
>JALHON010000077.1 GCA_022842985.1 Acidobacteriota bacterium
CCGGATGCGCCGGCACGCGCACGGCCACGTTCGGCAGACCGGCCGTGACCACCGGCGGCACGTCGGCATGCCGCGGCATGATGAGCGTGAGCGGTCCGGGCCAGAAGGCCGCGGCGAGCGCGGCGGCCGCCGCCGGCACGCTGGCCGCGACGCGCGGCAGGTCGGCCGCCGACGCGACATGCACGATGAGCGGATCGGTCGTGGGCCGCTCCTTCGCGAGGAAGATGCCGGCGACCGCCGCGGCATCGAGCGCGTGCGCGCCGAGGCCGTACACCGTCTCGGTCGGGAACACGACGAGGCCACCGCTCGTGAGCACGCGCGCGGCGCGGGCGATGGCGGCCGGATCGGGGCGCACGGCATCGACCACGAGACGCAGAGTGGCGCGCGGCGGCATCGCGGTCATTGTGGCACCGGCGGCGCCGTGGCGGCGCGGCGCGCCCGCACGATGAGCGCGATGACACGGGAATAGCTGCGCACGCCGTCGTCCACGCCCTGCGAGCGCAGGTACGAGTCGTAGACGCGCCAGCCGACCCGCTCCACGAGGTCGACGCGCGATGCCATCCGTCGCGCGATGTCAGCCAGGTCCTGCCGCGGGCCCGACGCCAGCGCGGCGAGTGACGTGCGGCGCGTGGCCGCCGGCACCTGCCGCGCCGCTTCGCTGACGACGAACAGCCAGCCGCTGTAGGCGGTCAGCGGCGACACGCCAAGCTCCTGCGTGACGAGCCAGGCGATGAAGTTCGCGTCGGCTTCCACCGCGTACCCCGACAGATGCGCCCACTCGTGCGCCAGCACGAACGGCCGCTCCGGCGCCGTCAGATCGGGATTGAGCAGCGTCTCGAGGGCGAAAGGCGCGGTGAGGCCGTCCACACCCGCCATGCGGAAGTACGACGCCAGCAGTGTGGGCTTCGGCGTGCCCGGCACGGTCGGCCGCGGCCGCCCCTGACGCGCCTCGACCGCGTGCAACGCACGCGCGACGTCGGCGGCCGCGTCGTTCGGCACGACGCCGTCGCCACGACTCGCCGCATGCAGGGCATTGACCGCAACCACGGCCTCATCGAGCAACGCCGCGACCTCCGCGTCCACGGGGGCTCCGGCCGGCAGCGCCAGGCGCACATCCATCGGCGGACGTGCGTAGTTCAGCCCCCAGGCCACGAGGAACCACAGATAGAGCACCGCCGCGAGCGTGGCCGTGGCCGCCGCCGCGCGGCCCGCCGGCGCCCAGAGGCGCCGCCGCCACAACGCGCCGAGGGCGCGCCCCCACCACCAGACGAGCGCGGCCAGCACGCACACGAGCGCGACGTCGAACATCGCGAACGGCAGCTGATTCGATGCGCCCGTCAGCGCGGCCTGGATCGCGGGATACCCGCCGACACCGTAGAACCGCTCGACAGCCGCCTCTGGCCGCGGCAGCAGCGCCGCCGCGCCCGCGACGAGCACGAGCGATGCCTGGGCGGCCTGGCGGATGCCTGGCATAACGTGACGGGCCGGCGCGGCCGGCCCCGGGCACTTACTGGAGGGCGATCGACACTTCGTTCGAGGGCGAACTCGTGCCGCAGGCGTTGCGGGCGTACACGCGCAGGAAGAACGTGCCGGGCACACCGGCGCGGTCGGTCGTGGTCGCGTTGCCGGGGATGATGAACGTGGCGACGTCGTTCTTGCCAGGGCCCGAGCCCGTTTCGAGCACGTAGGTCGTGGGCGTCTCTGGGCCGGCCGGCGCTTTCCACGTCATCCGCGCCGAGGTGTTCGGAATGGCTTCCGCGGCGAGGTCCGTGGGCGCATCGGGCGCCGACGCACAATCGAACTGACGGGCGCCGGCGCGCTGCTGGCCGGTGCGCAGGGCCCACAGGCCAATCAGGATGACCGCCGAAACGACGATGACGACCGAGAGGATGCCGTTCTTGTTCATCGATGGCCGGACCGCGTGCCGATCTGGGGTCGAACCGGTCGCGAGTGGGTCTGAGGTTGGTCGGGATGCCGGGATTCGAACCCGGGACCTCCTGCACCCCAAGCAGGCGCGCTAGCCAGGCTGCGCTACATCCCGTTGGTGTTGCACGTACGCCGCGTCTTACCGCTTGCTCCGCCGCGCCGGCTTCGCGGCCGCCGGACGGTCGGTGGCGGCCTTCGCCGCCACGAGTTCGAACGGCACCCCGTTCACCGGCCGTTCCAGCAACGCGAGCAGCCCTTGCAGGCCTTCACGCACCGACTGCAGCCGGGCCCGGGTGGTGTCGTCGACGAGCGAAAAATCCGCTGCCGTCGCCACCGGTCCGTCTTCGTCGCGAGACTCCTCCAGCCGCCGCCGGGCACCGGAGAGCGTGAGCCCCTCGACATACACCAGCTCACGGATCTTCAGCACGCGCTCGACATCCGCGCGACCGTAGATACGTGGCCCCCCGGCCGTTACCTGGCCGAGATCCGGGAACTCCGCCTCCCACGTGCGCAGCACATAGGGCTGCACCTGCGCGATCTGGCAGACGTCCGCGGCCTTGAGGCGCTCGAGTTTCGGAGCGGCCATACGTCGTGTCCGTCGTTCGACGCGCACTGCGCCGGCTGACGAAGGTGGCAGTATACCACGGGGATCAGGCCCCGTCCGGCGCCGCGCCCTTGCGCACACGGCGGCGGATGTGGAGCCGGATCGGCGTGCCGGCAAACCCGTATTCCTCCCGCAGGCGGTTGGTCAGGTAGCGCAGGTAGGAGAAGTGCATGGTGGCAGCGACGTTCGTGAAGAGCACGAAGGTCGGCGGCGCCACGCCCGTCTGGCTGGCGAACAGGATGCGCACGGCGCGGCGGGCGTCCGACACCGGCGGCTGCGCGGCGGTGATGGCGGCGATGAAGCGGTTGAGCGCCGGCGTCGGCACGCGCTTCCGGCGTTCGGTGGCGACGCGGTCCACGATTTCGAGCAGCTTCGGCGTGCGTTCGCCCGTCTTGGCCGAGATGTGGACGATCGGCGCGTAGTCGAGGAACGGCAGGCGGCGGCGCACTTCCCCGTCGGCGGCTTCCGCGGCCTCCTGCGTATGCTCCGGCAACAGGTCCCACTTGTTCAGCGCGACGACCACGCCGCGGCCCGCCGCATCGGCCTCCCCGGCAATCGCGGCGTCCTGATCGGTCGGGCCGACCGCGACGTCGATGACGAGCACGACGACGTCGGCATCCGCGATGGCGCGCCGCGCCAGCATGACGCTCAGCGATTCGAGCGCGCCGCCGCTCGCGACGCGGCCGGCCTTGCGCATGCCGGCGGTGTCGACGATACGCACCTGCTTCTTGTGCCACGCGAAGACCGAATCGACCGGATCGCGCGTCGTGCCCGGCACCGGCGACACGATCATGCGCTCCTCGCGCAGCAGCCGGTTCACGAGCGACGACTTCCCCGCGTTCGGCCGGCCCACGATGGCGACCTTCAGCTCGTCGGGCCGGTGGGAGCCATGGCGCGCCGCTTCATCGCTCGCCTGCGCCTCGTCTTCGGCCGCCGGCGCCGGCAGGCGCCGCTTGATTTCGTCGAGCAGGTCGCCGACGCCCCGGCCGTGTTCCGCGCTCACCTCGACCACCGGGTCGAAGCCCAGCCGGTAAAGGTCGAGCACGCCGGCGGCGGCGCGCCGGTCGTCGGTCTTGTTGATGGCGAGCAGCACGGGCTTGCCGGTGCCGCGCACGGCCTGGGCGATGTCTTCATCGCCCGGCACGAGGCCCTCGCGGCCGTCCACGACGAACACCACGAGGTCGGCCGTCGCAAGGGCGCGCTGCCCCTGCTCGACCACCAGCGCGTGGAGCGGGTCGGCGCTCTGTCCGAACATGCCCCCGGTGTCGGTCAGCAGGAAACCACCATCGGCCACCGGCACCGGATGTGCCAGCGCGTCGCGGGTCGTGCCGGCAATCGGGGTGACGATTGCCCGGCGAGTGCCGGTCATCCTGTTGAAGAGCGTGGACTTGCCGACATTGGGCCGTCCGACCAGGACGACGATGGGGAGCTGACGGGGCACGGTGCCTCCAGTGTACCGCGCCGGACCACCCGAACCGGGCAGGAACAGGCCGAAATTCGCCGATCCGTGCGCTCCCGGGCCACCGCCGTCACGAAGATTGACAGCGTAAGTCGCTCTATCTATGATAGTTATCGATTTCGAGGAGTCACGCTCCGCTCGATGATCAAGGTCGACATCGTCAATGAGGTCTCGCGGCTGGCCGAGATCACCAAAGTGAAGGCGGAGCTGGCCGTCGACGCGGTGTTCGACGCCATGCGTATTTCGATGCAGCGCGGCGAACGCATTGAGCTGCGGGGATTTGGCGTCTTCCAGGTGAAGCCGCGCAAGCGCGGCATCGGGCGCAACCCCCGCACCGGCCGCGAAGTGAAGATCCCGCCCGGCCGGACCATCCGCTTCAAGCCCGGCAAAGACCTGCAGAACATCGGCTGAGCGCCCCCCGGCCGATGCTCCCGGATTCCGCGCTGCCGGTGCCGCCCGCGTCCATCGACGAGGCGTCATCCCTGCGCCGCTGGCTCGTCCACGGCGGCTGCCTCTTCGCCACCTTCGTCGTCACGACGTTCTTCGGCGGCTGGCATTACCTCGAGTTCCTCGTGGATCTCGGGCAGCCGCCCCCTGGACTCGACGCCGCCGATGCCTGGTTCTGGTTCGGCGGGCTCTGGTTCAGCCTCCCGGTGCTCGCCATCCTCGGCGCGCACGAAGCCGGCCACTACGTGGCCTGCCGGCGCTACGGCGTCGACGCCTCGTGGCCCTACTTCCTGCCAGCGCCGCTGCCGCTCAGCGGCACCTTCGGCGCCTTCATCCGCATCCGCGACGTCATCCCCCACACGCGGGCCCTCTTCGACATCGGCGCCGCCGGTCCCTTCGCGGGGTTCGTCGTGGCGGTGCCGCTGCTCGGGCTGGGGTTGTGGCTGTCGCGGCTCGTGCCGGTGCCGGAACACCTCGAGATGCTCGCGCTCGGCGAGCCGCTCATCTACCAGGCGGTGCAGCACGCAATCTGGGGCGCGCTGCCGGACGATCAGCTCCTGCACCTGCATCCGGTCGCACGCGCCGCGTGGTTCGGGCTGCTGGCCACCGCGCTCAACCTCTTTCCGCTCGCGCAGCTCGATGGCGGGCACGTGGCCTATGCGGTGTTCGGCGCGAAGGCGCGCTGGATCACACTTGCCACCGCGGCCACCATCCTCGCCCTGACGCTCGTCTCGAGCAGCTGGATTGCGTGGGCCGTGCTCGTCGTGGTGGTGCTCGCGGTCGCCGGGCCCTCGCACCCGCCGACGGCGGACGACCGCACGCCGCTCGGCCGCCGCCGCACCGCCCTCGCGTTCGCCGCCGCCGTCGTGCTCGCGCTGTGCTTCACGCCGGCGCCGGTCGAAGTCGTCGATCGCCCCGGCTGGATGACGCCACCGGATACGCCGCGCTGAGCCGCCCGCGGCGGCTCAGAGCATGCTGATGGGGTCGACGTCGATCGACGTGCGCCGCGCCAGTGCCGGGTGCGCCGCGAGGGCGCCGCGCACCGCGGCGTTCATCAGCGCGCGATCGCCGCCCTTGACGAAGAACTGGGCGCGATGTTCGCCGCGCAGCTTCATGAGCGGCGCCGGGGCCGGCCCGAGGAGCGCAATGGACCGTCCGGCCACGGCACGCGCGACCTCGCGGGCGAGCGCGCCGGCGGCCTCGAGCGCCTGCTCGAGGGTCGTGCCGCGCACGACGACGTTGATCATGGCCGTGACCGGCGGGTAGCGCAGCGCCGTGCGGAACTCGAGTTCCTTCGCGACGAAGGTCGCATAGTCCTGCGCGCAGCCGCAGCGCACGGCGTAGTGCGCCGGGAAGAACGTCTGCACGCAGGCCTCGCCGCGCCGTTCGCCGCGGCCGGCCCGCCCCACCACCTGCGTGATGAGCTGGAACGTGCGCTCGGCGGCCCGGAAGTCGGGCAGGCCGAGACCGACGTCGGCCGACACCACGCCGACGAGCGTGACGAACGGAAAATCGTGGCCCTTGGCGATCATCTGCGTGCCGACGAGGATGTCGAGCTCGCGGCGGCCGAAGGTGGCGAGGATGGCCGTGAGGCTGCCGCGCGTCGACACGGTGTCGCGATCGACGCGGCCGATGCGTGCCCCGGGAAACCGCGCCGTGAGGTCCTGCTCCACCCGCTCGGTCCCGATGCCGAGATGTTCGAGATACGGCGCCGCGCACTGCGGGCACGCCTCGGGCACCGCCTGCGCGAAGTCGCAGTAGTGGCAACGCGCGCGGGCGCGGCGGCCGGTGCCGTGCACGGTCATCGAGACGCTGCAGTGCGGACACTCGATCGTGTTGCCGCACTGGCGGCAGAGCACGGCGGACGACACGCCGCGGCGGTTCAGCAGCACGAGCGCCTGCTCGCCGGCAGCGAGCCGCTGCTCGATGCCGTCGATGAGGAACCGGCTGAGGGTCACGTCGGCGCCGGCGGCGGCCCACTCGTCACGCATGTTCACGACGTGCACGTCGGCCATCGGCCGATCGGCGACCCGGCGTTCGAGCGAGACGAGCGTGTAGCGGCCGCGCTGGGCGTTGTGGAACGACTCGAGCGACGGCGTCGCCGAGCCGAGCACGACGAGGGCGTCCTGCTGGCGGCCGCGCACGATGGCGACATCGCGGCCGTGATACCGCGGCATCTCGTCCTGCTTGTACGAGGTGTCGTGTTCCTCGTCGACGACGATGAGGCCGACGCTGTCGAACGGCGCGAACACCGCCGAGCGCGTGCCGACGACCACATCCACCTCGCCGGCGCGCACGCGATGCCACTGATCGTGCCGTTCGCCGTCGGACAGGCCGCTGTGCTGAATCGCCACGCGGTCACCGAAGCGCGCGCGGACGCGGCCGGCCAGCGCCGGCGTGAGCGCGATCTCGGGCACGAGCAGCAGCGCGCGGCGCCCTTGCCGGCGCACGCGTTCCGCGAGCGCCAGGTAGATTTCCGTCTTGCCGCTGCCGGTGACGCCCTTGAGCAGGGCGACGCGGTAGGCCGCCGCATCGGCGAGTGGTTCGAGCACGTCGAGCGCGGCGCGCTGCTCGACCGTGAGCGTGGGCGGACCGCTGTCGGCCAGCGTCGGGGCGTGCGCGGCGAACGGATCGCGATTGACGGTCTCGTGATGCACCGCCACGACGCCGGTCTCGACGAGCCGCGCCAGCGTGGCCGATGACACGCCGCGTTCAGCGAGCACCGACGCCGGCACGCCGGCGGGCTCGGCGGCAAGCAGGGTGAGCGCCTCACGCTGACGCGCGCCGAGGCGCGCTGGCGGGTTCTGGCCACCAGACGCCACACCCGCCGCACCCGCCGCCAGGCGGGACGCGGTGTCGGTGCCGAGCGCGGTGAGGCGGGCCACGCGGCGCCGCTTGAAGGTCTTCGCGTCGCCGGTCAGCACGCGCGGCGGCAGCGCCGAGGTCAGCACGTCGCCGGGACCAGCCACGTAGTAGTCGGCCACCCACGCGGCGAGCGTCACGAGGGCCGGCGGCACGAACGCGGTGTCGTCGCGCACGGCGAGCACCTCACGCAGCTTCATCGCCGGGTCGGGTGTGACGTCGGTCGCGACGACGATGCCGGTGAGCCGGCGTGGCCCGAGCGGCACGTCGGCGCGTGCGCCGACGACCGGTGCCGGCGCGCCCTCCGGCCAGCGGTAGGTCAGGACGTCGAGCGCCGGCACGGGCACGGCCACCGACACGATCCGGCTCACGGCTTACGCCTGCAGCAGCTCGCGCACCTTCTTCATGTCCTCCCACACCTCGCGCTTCGCGGGGGGATTCCTGAGGAGGTACGCCGGGTGGAACGTGGGAATGAGCGACGCGCCGCGCCAGTCGAACACGCGGCCGCGCAGCTTCGTGATGGGCTCGGTCGTGCGCAGCAGCGACTGCGCCGCGAACTTGCCGAGCGCGACGACGATCCGCGGCTGGATGATGCCGAGCTGCTCGAACAGGAACGGCTCGCACGTCAGCACTTCGTCGGGCTCGGGATTGCGGTTGCCCGGCGGCCGGCACTTGATGACGTTGGCGATGTACACCTGCTCGCGCGTCATGCCGATGGCTTCGATGATCTTCGTGAGGAGCTGGCCGGCGCGGCCGACGAACGGCTCGCCCTGCTTGTCTTCGTCTTCGCCCGGCGCTTCGCCGACGAACATCAGGCGCGCCTGCGGATTGCCGACGCCGAAGACGACCTGGCGGCGGCCGAGCGTATGCAGCTTGCAGCGCGTACAGGCCGGGCCGATGACCTGGCGCAGCGCGGCCAGCGCCTCGGCGGGCGCCAGCGCCACGGCGGCGGCTGGCGGAGTATCCGCGGGCATCGCGGCGAGGGCTTCATCGGACGGCATGTCGTCGGTCTCTCCTGGCCGTTCGGCATCGGCGGCCGGCCGCGGCGTCTCGACCCGCGCGCGCCACTCGGCGGCACGGCTCACGCCCTGCACGCCGAGCTCGCGCATGTAGTCGAGATGGGCCGCCAGTTCGTCGCGGGTCACGAGCGCGCCGCCGCCGGCGCCACGCCCAGCAGGCGCTCGAGCCGGTCGATGAGGCGGACGGCGACGTCCGCCTTGGTCATGAGGGGGAGCGTCTCGCGGCCCTCGGCATCGAGGAACGTGACGACGTTCGTGTCCCCTTCGAAGCCGGCTCCGGGCTGCGCCACATCGTTGGCGACGATGAGATCCACGCCCTTGCGCGCGCGTTTCGCCTCGGCGTGGTCGAGCACGTCGTGTGTCTCGGCCGCGAAGCCGATGAGCACGGGTCGGCGCTCGGCCCGCGACGGCAGCTGGCCGAGCGCGGCCAGGATGTCCACCGTGCGCGTGAGCGGCACCGTCCAGCCGCCATCCTTCTTGGCCACCTTCTGCGCGGCCACCGTCTCGGGCGTGTAGTCGGCGACCGCCGCCGCCATCACCACGGCCTGCACGGCCCCGGCGCGCGCCATGACGGCGGCGTGCATGTCAGCGGCGCTGCGCACGCGCACCACCGTGACGCCGGCGGGCGGATCGAGATGCGTCGGCCCGGTGACGAGCGTGACCGCGGCGCCACGGCGCGCGGCCTCGGCGGCCACGGCATACCCCATCTTCCCGCTCGACCGGTTGCCGATGAAACGCACCGGATCGAGATCCTCGAACGTGGGCCCGGCCGTGACGAGCACGGCCCGGCCGGCCAGCGACGTCGTGCCGGTGAGGTGGGCGTGTGCCGCCTCGACGATCTCGTCCGGCTCGGCCAGGCGGCCCTTCCCCACCCAGCCGCAGGCGAGATAGCCCTCGCCGGGCTGCACGAACCGCACACCGCGGGCGGCCAGCGTGGCGAGATTGGCGGCCACCGCCGGATGCTCGAGCATGTGGGTATTCATCGCCGGCGCGAGCAGCACCGGCGCGGTCGTGGCGAGATAGAGCGCGCTCAGGAAGTCGTCGGCGAGCCCCTGCGCGAAGCGACCGATCGTGTTGGCCGTCGCCGGCACCACGAGCAGCAGGTCGGAGGCGGTCGCGAGCGCGATGTGTTCGATGTCGGCGTTCAGGCCCGGCGTCCACTGGCTCGTGATGACGCGCCGCTTCGTGATCGCCTCGAAGGTCAGTTCGCCGACGAACCGGCGGGCGTGCTTCGTCATCACGACCGTGACGTCGTGGCCCTTCTTCTGCAGGCCGCGCACGACCTCGACCGCCTTGTAGGCGCCGATGCCGCCGCTCACGCCCACCGTGATCCGTGCCATGCTGCCCTCCCGCCGGCCCTCAGGGCCGCGGCGCCTCGGTGAAGAACGTGCGCACGATCGCATCGGCGACGCGCGTCATGCGGTGCACCCGCGAGCGCTCGGCGGCGATGATCTCCTGCAGCCGCACGACCGTGGATTCGAGGTCGTCGTTCACGACGACGTAGTCGTACTCGCGGTAACTCGACACTTCCGCCCGCGCCGTCTCGAGCCGCCGCTGCAGCGCCGCCTCCGGCTCGGTGCTGCGCCCGCGCAGGCGCCGTTCGAGCACCTGGAAGGACGGCGGCATGACGAACACCGCCGTGTGATCGGTGCCGCGCTGCCGCACCTGGCGCGCTCCCTGGACGTCGATGACGAGCACGACGTCCTGGCCGCCGGCCAGCATCGACTCGACGTCGGCCGCCGCCGTGCCGTAGAGGTTGCCGAAGACGTCGGCCCATTCGACGAACGCGTTCTCGGCCACCATGCCCTCGAAGGCCTGGCGGGTGATGAAGTGATAGTCCACGCCCTCGCGTTCGCCGGCGCGGATCGCCCGCGACGTGTAGGAGCGCGACATGCGCAGGTTCGGCAGGATCTGGACCAGGCGCTCGACGAGCGTGGTCTTGCCGGTGCCCGACGGCGCCGAGATGACGAACAGCAGGCCGCGCTTACTCGACATTCTGCACTTGCTCCCGCATCCGTTCGAGTTCGGCTTTCACGTCGATGATATGTTCGGACACCTGGAGACCGTCGGCCTTGCTGCCGATGGTATTCACCTCGCGATTCATCTCCTGCAGCAGGAAGTCGAGCTTGCGGCCGCAGGGTTCGTCGCCGTCGGTGAGCGCGTCCCAGTGTTCGAGATGGGCGCGGAAGCGCGTGACCTCCTCGCTGATGTCCGACCGCTGCGCCGCCCGCACCACTTCCTGCGCGAGCGACGCCTGGTCGATCGGCAGCGACGCCGAGAGCTCGCGGGCCCGTTCGAGGAGCCGGGTCTCGAGCTGCACGCGGCCGGCGTCGGCCGCCGCGACGACGGCATCGGTGAGCGTGACGAGCGTGCGCTTGCGGGCGCTCAGATCGGCCTTGAGCGCCGCCCCTTCGCGCGTGCGCATCTCGTCAAGGGCGGTGATGGCGCTCCCGACGACCGTCTCGAGCGCCTCCGCCCAGCCGGCGCCGGTCTCGGTCTCCGCGGCGCGTTCACGGATGGCGAGGGCCTGCGGCAGACGCAGCAGGTCGCCCGGAGTGAGCGGCCCCTGCACGAGTCCGGCGGCGCGGGCGACCTCGATGGCGGAGGTGACGGCGGTGACGAAGCTCTCATTCAGTTCGACCACGGGCGCGGCGGCGCTGCGCGCCTGCACCGACGCCTGCAGTTCGACGCGGCCACGGGCCAGTCCGCGCTGCACGAGCGCCCGCACCCGCGGCTCCAGATCGGCCAGCGCCGGCGGCAGGCGCAGCTGCAGGTCGAGGAAGCGGTGGTTCACCGTCCGGATCGTGACCGACACCGTGCCGCGCGGGTCGTCCACGGTCGCCGCCGCAAACCCGGTCATGCTTCTCATCATGCGACGTCCGCCTCTCCTCTGTGCCTCGCCACCCGGTCAGCCACGCGGCGGCACCGGGGCGGCCTTCGCCGGCTTCCGGGCATCCGCCATCTGCGCGCGATGCAGGCGCGCATAGGCGCCATCCCGCGCCAGCAGCTCGTCGTGCCGCCCCGACTCGACCAGCCGCCCCCGCTCCATCACCAGAATGATATCCGCCCGCTGGATGGTCGAGAGCCGGTGGGCGATGACGAACGACGTCCGGTTGCGCATCAGCACGCCCAGGGCATCCTGCACCAGGCGTTCGGATTCGGAGTCGAGCGACGAGGTCGCTTCGTCGAGCACGAGGATCGGGGCGTCGCGCAGCAGCGCGCGGGCGATGGCCAGGCGCTGGCGCTGGCCGCCCGAGAGGCGCTGGCCGCGTTCGCCGATCCGGGTGGCGTAGCCGTGCGGCTGCGACTGGATGAAGTCGTGGGCGTGGGCGGCGCGGGCCGCGGCCTCGACCGCCTCGGGCGTCGCCTCGGGCATGCCGTAGGCGATGTTGGCGGCAATCGTGTCGTCGAAGAGCACGGTTTCCTGCGTGACGATGCCGATCTGGCGGCGCAGTGACGCGAGGGTCACATCGCGCAGGTCATGGCCGTCGACGACGACGGCGCCGGACGAGACGTCGTAGAAGCGCGGCAGCAGGTTGACGAGCGTGGTCTTGCCGGCGCCGCTCCGCCCGACGATGGCGACGAGTTGGCCGGCCGGCACGGTGAGCGACACGCCGCTCAGCACCTGTTTGCCGTGCCCATCCTCGTACCCGAAGCTGACGTCGCGGAACTCGACCGCCCGCGAGAAGCGCGGCAGCTCGAGGGCGCCCGGCTTCTCCACCACCTCGGTGCGGGCGTCGAGCAGTTCGAACACCCGCTCGGCGGCCGCGGCGGCCTGCTGCAGGTTGGCGTTGACGCGCGTCAGCTTCTTCACGGGCCCGTACATCAGCATCAGGGCGGCGACGAACGACGTGAACTCCCCCGGGGTGAGCCGGCCGGCGGCGATCTCGCCGCTGCCATACCAGAGCGCGCCGACGATGGCGAGTCCGCCGACCGCCTCCATGAGCGGCGGCAGCAGCGACAGCACACCGGTCACGCTCATGTTGGTGCGATAGAGCTCGTCGGAGGCGCCGCGGAACTTCTGCGCTTCGCGGCCCTCGGCGAGGAACGCCTTGACGATGCGGTGTCCGGCGAACGCCTCGCCGGCCACGTGCGACAGCCGCTCGAGCGCCTCCTGGCTGCGCCGCGACACGGTGCGCAGGCGCTTGCCGAGGCGCGCCAGCGGATAGACGACAATCGGCGCCGCGGTCAGGCAGACGAGCGCCAGTCCGCCATCGATGTAGATGAGCAGCCCGGCGTAGCCCACGACGGTCACCGTCTCGCGCGCCAGGTCGCCGATCGTCTCGGACACGGCGCGCTGGAGCAGCCCGACGTCGTTGTTGACGCGCGACAGGAGCTGCCCCGTGCTGCGCCGCGCGAAGAACGCGGCCGACTGGCTGAGGATCCGTTCGAAGAGATCCGTGCGCAGCTCGCGCACGACGCGATGCCCGAGGTCGTCCATCCAGTAGCTGGACAGGAACGCCCCGAGCCCCTTGATGACGTAGACCACCATGATCGCCGTGGCCACGAAGCCGAGCTCGTTGCGGGCGCTCAGCACGTCGTCGAGGATCGGCTTCACGAGCCAGGCCAGCGCCGCCGAACCCACGCCGTAGAGCACCATGGCGCCGAGGGCGCCGCCGATGACGGCCCGGTGCGGCGCGGCGTACCGGAGGAGGCGGCGCAGCGGGTCCATCAGCGGCCCTGAGCGGACCGGTAACCTCCGGGATGCGCGGCATGCCAGGCCGCCGCATGCGACACGATCGTCTCGAGGTCGCTCAGACGCGGCTGCCAGCCGAGTTCGGCCTGCGTGCGCGCGCTGGCGGCGTAGAGCGCCGAGGGATCGCCTTCGCGCCGCGGCGCCGGCGACCACCGTACCGGCGCTCCCACGACCCGCCCCACCGTATCGATCACTTCCTTCACCGACCACGGCCGCCCGGTGCCGACGTTGTAATGCGTCGAGGCGGCCCCGGCCTCGAGCGCCGCCAGCGCCTTCACGTGTGCGTCGGCGAGATCGGCCACGTGCACGTAGTCACGCAGACACGTGCCGTCGGGCGTCGGGTAGTCCTGTCCGAAGACCTTCAGTTCCTTGCCGCCACGCGCTGCCGCGATGGCGAGTGGAATGAGGTGAATCTCCGGGTCGTGGTCTTCGCCGAGTTCACCGTCGGGATCGGCGCCAGCCGCGTTGAAGTAGCGCAGCGCGATCGACTTCAGCCCGTAGGCGGTGTCGTAGTGGCCGAGCGCGCGTTCGACGGCGAGCTTCGATTCGCCGTAGGCGTTCACGGGCGTCTTGGGATGATCCTCGGTGAGCGGCAGCGCCTGTGGCTCGCCGTAGATCGCACAGGTCGACGAAAAGACGACCCGGCGGACGCCCTCCGCCACCATCGCGTCGAGCAGCCGGAGCGACCCCGTGAGGTTGTTCTCGTAGTACTTGCCGGGCAGCCGCACCGACTCGCCCACGGCGAGCCAGGCGGCAAAGTGCATGACGGCGTCGATGCGGTGCTCGACGAGCGCCGCGCGCACCGCGGCGGTGTCGTGCACGCGGGCGCGCACGAGCGGCAGCCCGCGCGTGGCTTCGATGTGGCCCGCCGAGAGGTCGTCGAGCACGACCACGTCATGGCCGGCGTCGGTGAGCGCCTTGGCGGTGTGGCTGCCGATGTAGCCGGCGCCCCCCGTGACGAGCACGCGCGCCACGCTACCGTCCGATCGAGTAGTAGGTGAAGCCGAGCTCTTTCATCTGTTCGGGCTGGTAGATGTTGCGCCCGTCGAAGATGACCGGATTCCTGAGCAGCTTGCGCATCTTCTGGAAGTCGGGCTCGCGGAACTCCTGCCACTCGGTGAGGATGGCGAGTCCGTCGGCGCCCTTGAGCGCGTCGTAGTTGCGCGCGGTGTAGGTGACGCCGCTCTTGAAGAGCCCCTTGGCCGTCGGCATCGCTTCGGGATCGTGCGCCTGCACCTTGGCGCCCTTCTCGAGCAGGGTCTTGATGATCGGAATGGCCGGCGCCTCGCGCATGTCGTCGGTCTTCGGCTTGAAGGCCAGGCCCCACACGGCAATCGTCTTGCCCTTGAGGGTGCCGAAGTGCCCTTCCATCTTCTTGAGCAGGATGCGCTTCTGGAGTTCGTTGACGGACTCGACGGCCTTCAGGATCTTGAAGTCGTACTTCTTGTCGGCCGAGAACTTGACGAGCGCCTTGACGTCCTTCGGGAAGCAGCTGCCGCCGTAGCCCACGCCGGGGAAGAGGAACGCCGGCCCGATGCGGCGGTCGGCGCCCATCGCCTGGCGCACGCGGTCCACATCGGCGCCGTAGGCTTCGCACACGTTCGCGATTTCGTTCATGAACGAGATCTTCGTCGCCAGCATCGCGTTGGCCGCGTACTTCGAGAGCTCGGCGCTCGCGCAGTCCATCACCATGATCGGAGCGCCGGTGCGGGTGAAGGGCTTGTGCAGGGCCACCATGAGATCGGCCGCTTTCGGATCCTCGGCGCCGATGACCACACGGTCTGGCTTCATGAAGTCGTCGACCGCCGCGCCCTGCTTCAGGAACTCGGGGTTGCTCACCACGCTGAACGGGTGCGTGGTCTCACGACGGACGATGTCACGCACCTTCTCGGCCGTACCGACCGGCACGGTGCTCTTGTCGACGATCACCTTGTAGCCGTTCATCGCCCGGGCGACGTCGCGGGCCACGCCCATGACGTGCTGGAGGTCGGCCGACCCGTCCTCGCCCTGCGGCGTGCCGACGGCGATGAAGATGATCGTGGACTGGCGGACGGCTTTGGCGAGGTCGGTCGTGAAGACCAGCCGGCCCTCGGCCTTGTTGCGACGCAGCAGGTCTTCGATGCCGGGCTCGTAGATCGGACTCTTGCCCCGGCGCAGCATCCGGACCTTCGCGTCGTCCTTGTCCACACAGATGACATCGTTGCCACTCTCCGCCAGACAGGCGCCAACGACGAGACCCACATACCCCGTGCCCACAACCGCGACCTTCATGCACTCCCCCGAAAGCGTCGGCGAGCCGCGAAGGTGCGCTCGCGCAAACACCGCACGGTACCATCCAGTCGAGATTACTGTCAACATACTGAACCACAAGGACTTGCCGCCGTGGACGTGTCGGTGGTACCGTCCACGGGCGTGCGCGTGCTCGTGGACTACCGCCCGGCACTCCGGGCTCGAACCGGTATTGGCGAGTACGTGCACGAGCTGGCACGTGCTCTCACCTGCGGTGCCGGTGCCTCGCTCGACCTGACGATTTTCTCGGCCTCCTGGCGCGACCGCGTCGCGGCCGAGACCACGGCCGAGCTGCCCGGCGTGCGCGTGGTGGATCGGCGGATTCCGGTCACGGCCCTCACCTGGAGCTGGCATCGCCGCGGGTGGCCGTCGATCGAGTGGCTCGCCGGCCCGCAGGACGTCGTGCATTCGCCGACGCCGCTGCTGCTGCCCTCCCGTCGCGCCGCCCGCGTCGTGACGGTCTTCGACCTCTACTTCCTGACCCAGCCCGCGGCCGTCCACGGCGCCACGCAACGCGACTTCACGGCGCTCGTGCGCGATCACGTGCGGCGCGCCGACCACGTGGTGGCCGGCTCGCAGTACGCGGCGCGACTCGTCACGAACGCCCTGGGCGTGGCACCAGCGCGTGTCACCACGACGCCGCTCGGCGCGCCCGCCTGGGCGGCCGACGTGCGCGCGGCCCGCGGGACGTCCACCGGCCGCACCCTGCTCTTCCTCGGCACGCTCGAAACGCGCAAGAACGTCGGCCTGCTGCTCGATGCCTACGAGCTGCTGCTCGGACGCCGTCGCGACGTGCCCCCGCTCGTGCTGGCCGGCGGCCTCGGGGCCGGCGGCGAGGCGTGGGTGGCTCGCGCCTCGCGCGCGCCGCTCGCCGCGCATGTGACCGTGACCGGATACGTGCGCGACGCCGAACGACGGGCTCTCTACGCGGACGCCCGCGCCGTCGTCGTGCCGTCACTCGACGAGGGCTTCGGGCTGCCGGCGCTCGAGGCGATGGCTTGTGGCGTGCCCGTCGTGGCGACCCCGGTTGGCGCGCTGCCCGAGGTGCTCGGTGATGCCGGCCTCTTTGCCGCGCTCGGCGCCCCCGACGACTGGGCCGCCGCGCTCGACGCCTGCAGTGACGAGAACCGGATGCGCGACCTGAGCGCGCGTGGACTGGCGCAGGCCGCACGGTATCGCTGGTCCGACACGGCGGCGGCGACCCTCGACGCCTACCGGGCCGCGCTCACCACGCGGGCGGAGCGCCGCTGATGCGCATCGCCGTCGACGCCCGGGAACTCACCGGACATCCGACCGGCGTCGGACGGTATCTGTCGGAGCTGCTCCGGGAATGGCAGGCCGCGGGCGTCGATCGCCGGCACACGCTGCAGCTCTACGCCCACACGACGCCGACCCTGGTGCCTCCCGGACTCGAGGCGGCTCTCCGGATCCTGCCCGGCCGGGGCGGCACACGGTGGGAGCAGTGGGACTTGCCGCGCGCCCTTGGCCGCGAACGACCGGACGTCGTGTTCGCGCCGGGCTACACGGCGCCCCTCGCCGCACCCGCGCCCACCGTGGTCGCCATCCACGATGTGTCGTTCTTCGCGCATCCCGAGTGGTTCGCGTGGCGTGAAGGCCTGCGGCGCCGCCTCTTCACGGCGTGGTCGGCCCGCCGTGCCCGGCTGGTGCTGGCGCCGTCGGCCTTCTCCGCCGCCGAAATCGTCCGGCACACCGCGGTGGACACGGCGCGCGTGCGCGTCGTCTACCTCGGCGTCCGGAGGCCGGCCACGCCGGCCACCGGCCATCCGGCGCCGCTCGTGCTGTTCGTGGGGTCCCTGTTTCAGCGCCGGCGCCTCGACGTGCTCATCGAGGCCTTCGCCCGCGTCGCCGCCACGCGGCCCGAGGCGCGGCTCGAGATCGTCGGCGCCAATCGCACGACGCCGCGAGTGGATTTCGCCGCGGCACTCGCCGCCCGCGGACTCGGCGATCGGGCGCAGCTGCGCGACTGGGTGGACGACGCCACCCTGGATTCTCTGTATCGTGAGGCGGCAGTGTTCGTGTTCCTGTCGCGCTACGAAGGCTTCGGCTTCACGCCGCTCGAGGCGATGGCGCACGGCGCCGTGCCGATCGTGCTCGACACGGCCGTCGCCCGCGAAATCTACGGCGCCGCCGCCTGGCGGGTGCCCGAAGGCCCGGCGCTCACCGCCGATGTCGCCGCGGCGATGGCAGCGCTGCTCGACGACGCCGGGCAGCGCGCCCGCTACCGGGCCGAGGCGGCGCCGGTGCTCGAGAGTTACCGGTGGGCAGACACCGCGCGGCGCGTGCTCGGCTGCCTCGAGGAAGCCGCCGGTGCCTGAGCGCTCGCTCGCCATCGTCATCGTCAGTTACAACGTGCAGGCCGATCTCGATCGCTGCCTGCGGAGTCTGGCCGCCGCCACACGGCCCGGCCCGACGACGGTCACCGTGGTCGACAACCAGTCGTCCGACGGCACACTCGGCTGGCTGCGCGAGGCGTGGCCGGACGTGCAGGCCATCGACGCCGGCGGCAACCTCGGGTTCTCGCGCGCGAACAACCTCGGCATCCGCGCCACGGCGAGCGAGTACGTGCTGCTGCTCAACCCCGACACGGAGGTACCGCCGGACGCGCTCTCGACGCTCGTGGACGCGCTGGCCGCCGACGACACGGCCGCCATTGCGGCGCCCCGTCTCGTCGATGCGGACGGTCGGCCGGAGCTCTCGTTCGGCCCGATGATCGGCCCCTGGGCCGAGTTCACCCAGCGCCGCCTCGTGCGGGCCCATGACGCCGGTGCGCCGTGGGCGGTGGCCCGCGTGGACCGTGAGACGTCGCGGCCGGGGCCGCGCGACTGGGTCAGCGGCGCGTGCCTGCTGGCGCGCCGCGCCGACCTCGAAGCCGTGGGTCTGCTCGACGAGCGCTACT
>JALHON010000078.1 GCA_022842985.1 Acidobacteriota bacterium
CCGGCTAGAGCCGCCACAGGCGCAGACCCGCGCCGGTCACGGCCGCCGGCGGGTATGTGCACTTGACGTCGGCGAACAAGCCGCCCGGCACGACCTTCTCCGCCAGAGCGTCGACTCCCATCTGCGCATACTCGGTATGCGACACCGCGGCCACCATCGCCACGGCCTTCGGCAGCTCGGCCCAGGGCGTCAACGCCACACCGTACTCGTGCTGACACTCGCCGGCATCCGCGATCGGATCGTGGACCCAGACGCGAACTCCGAAACTGGTCAGCTCGCGCACCACGTCGATGACCTTGCTGTTGCGCAGGTCCGGGCAGTTCTCCTTGAACGTCATGCCGAGCACGATCACGTCGGCGCCCTTGACCGGCAGGTCGTGCGCGATCATCTTCTTGATGATCTGTTCGGCGACATACTTGCCCATGCCGTCGTTGATGCGCCGGCCGGCCAGGATGACCTGCGGCGTGTAGCCGAGCATCTCGGCCTTGGTGGTGAGGTAGTACGGATCGACGCCAATGCAGTGCCCTCCGACCAGGCCTGGCCGGAACGGCAGGAAGTTCCATTTGGTGCCGGCGGCCTCGAGTACTTCCAGCGTGTCGATACCGATGCGATGGAAGATGAGCGAGAGCTCGTTCATCAGGGCGATGTTGAGATCTCGCTGCGTGTTCTCGATGACCTTGGCCGCTTCGGCTACCTTGATGCTGCTGGCCTTGTAGACGCCGGCCGTGATGATCGCGCCGTAGACGGCCGCGACCTTCTCGAGCGTCTCAGGCGAATCGCCCGACACCACCTTTGTGATCTTGGTCAGCGTGCGCTGCTTGTCACCCGGGTTGATCCGCTCGGGGCTGTAGCCGACATGGAAGTCCTTCTTCCACGTCAGGCCCGAGTGGCGCTCGATGATCGGAATGCAGACCTCTTCGGTGGCGCCCGGATACACCGTCGACTCGAAGACCACCGTGGCGCCGCGCTTCATGTGGCGGCCGACCGTCTCGGAGGACTTCTCGAGCGGCGTGAGGTCGGGCTTGTGCGCGTCATCGACCGGCGTCGGCACGGCGACGATGATGACGTCGGCGGTCTTGATGACGCTGGGGTCGGTGCTGCACGTCAGGTGAACTGCTGCCGCCAGGTCGGCCGAACTGACCTCTCCGGTCGGGTCGACGTGCCGCTGGTACGCCTTCACCTTGTCGGCGGACAGATCGAACCCGACGGTCGGGAAGGTCTTGCCGAACTCCACGGCCAGGGGCAGGCCGACGTATCCCAGGCCAATGACAGCGATCGTATCCATCCGTGCGCTCCCTCGTCGCCAGACCTGGCACACTCACCGCATTGAACGCGGGGCGCCACCGGGCCCTGGCGGAATCAACTCATCACCGCCCCACGCAGACGGGCCGCGGTTCCAGCGTGACATCAGTGCCGCGGGCGTGCCGATGACGCGCACGCGCCGCCCAGGAACTGGCGCTCGCGGGCTGGCCGGCACGCGTCAGGCGAATCTCGTGAGTTTACCTTGCCCCGACGGAAACTGCGCCGCCGGGCAGGCGATGACGACGCAGAACCCATGCAGTTCGGAGTGGACCTGAGCACCGAGGCGCACGTGGGCGTGGGCCCGCTCCGCCGGCGGGCGACGCCGTCCGTCTCCATTTCCGTCGCACATCGGCGCCCGAGGCAGGTGGCGACAGGGGTACCCTGTCGTACGTGCAGCGTCCGCTTTCGCCCCAGCAACTCGACCGCTACTTCGCGCGCCTCGGCTACGGAGGTCCCCGCGACACCACGCTCGGCACCCTGCGTGCGCTGCACCGCGCGCACCTGCTGACGATTCCGTACGAAAACCTCGACATCCATCTCGGGCTGCCCATCACGCTCGATCCCGAGGCGATGTTCACGAAGCTCGTCGACGAACGCCGTGGCGGCTGGTGCTTCGAGATGAACGGGGTGTTCGGCCGCGTGCTGGAGACGCTCGGCTTCTCGGTGCGGTATCTGTCGGGCGCCGTCGGCCGGGCCGAACGCGGCTGGCGGGCGCAGGGCAACCACCTCGTGCTGCTCGTGACCCTCGACCGGCCGTGGCTCGCCGATGTGGGCTTTGGCGACGGCTTCCTCACGCCGCTGCCGCTCGAGGTCGGTCACTACCGGCAGGACTTCCTGAACTACCAGATCACGCGCGACGGCCCGCGCTGGCGTGTGCACAACCACCAGTTCGGCGGCGCCGATGGCTTCGACTTCACCCTCACCGCGCGCCGCCTGGAGGACTTCGCCAATCAGTGCCTGGAGCTGCAGACGTCGCCCGACTCGAGTTTCGTGACGACCACGGTGTGCGAGCGGATGCTGCCGACCGGCCTCGTGATGCTGCGCGGCGCCACGCTGCGCGACGTGCATGCGGAGGGCGTGACGACGTCCACGCTGGAAAGCGCCGCGGCCTTCGACCGTGTGCTGCGCGAGCGGTTCGACCTCGCCATTGCCGGTGTCGAGACGCTGTGGCCGCGCATCTGGGCGCGCCACCTGGCGTGGCAGGCGGAACAGAGGCGGCTGGCCGGCTCCCCGCGCTGAGACGCCGCCGGCAGGGCCGCAGTTTCGGCCAGCCCGACGCCGGGTGTACCACATTGCACAGCTGGGTGGGCGGCGGATCCGCCACACTTCGAACGCGTTCGCTCCACCCCGGAGCGTCTGCTGCCAGAGGCGCTTCCATGACCTTTCGCACCGTCCGTCTCGCCGTTCGCTCCTTCCTCTCGCGCCTGTTCACGCGGTCGGCACCACGACGTGCGACGGACCGCGGCACGATGAGCGCGCAGTGGGTGGCCGCGCAGCGGGCTGGCCGGCAGGACCGCTGAACGCCCCGGCGACCGGACACTCAGGCCTTGACCTCCCCGAGACCCGGCCGCACCTCGAGCGCGCCCACGTGGTGCTCGAGGTGGCCGAGCAGGCCGCGCAGGACAATCGTCACACCGGCCATCTCGCACACCTCTTCGACCGTCGCGAGCCACACGTAGGTCGTTGACGCGCCGTGCAGTTCGGGGTCGTACCAGCCGCCAACGGTCTCGAGGCCGAGCGCGCCCGCGAGAAAGACACTGCCACCGTTCAGGATGGCCCGGCGTGTACCGCCGGGCAGACGACGGACGAATCCCCAGAGGACTGCGGCGGCGCAGAGAACGGCGACCGTGCCGGGCAGTATCAGCGGGTACCTCAGCCAGGGCGAACCGCCCACGAGCGCGCGCAGGGGCCTCACCAGCAGTTCGTGAAACGACGCAGCCTCATCGGCAGAGAGCGCCGCAAGGCCGACGCCGACTACCACCCAGAGACCCCAGTCGGCATGGCGGAGCGCCCGCGTCGCGGCGGCGATGACGCCGGCCACGAGGCCACACCACAGGAGCAGGAGCGCCGAGAACCATGAGGGAGCGTTGCCTTCGAAATCGGCGAAGAAGAAGCGGTACCAGCGCTCGACAGCCTCGGAACGCGCCGCCGGCCAGGCGAACATCAGACTGAGGCTGGCCAGCAGCACGATGGCCCATGCCGCTGCGCGCGTCAGCGCCCCGGGGTCCAGCGTGACGTCACACACCCCAGCGGCCTGTCGCGCGCGAAGGGGCCAGCCGCCGCCACCCGCCTCGATGCGAATGATGAGCGGCTGCCGCTCGAAAGCGAGCCGCGTGGCCGCCACGAGCAGCAGCACGGCTCCGCCCCACTCTGCAATCCGGCTCCCCAGCGCCCGCGCGGCGTCAACAGGCGTCGCCGCGGAGCCCGGCCCGAACTGCGACAGGAACACCAACAGTAGTCCCGTCCACACGAGACCCGTCTGAGCGTGCGACGGGCGCCGAATCAGCAGTGTGACGGCGGCCGCCACGACGGCGCTGCCGGCCAGCACGGCCCTCTGCGGGGCGACACTTCCGAGCGATGCCGGCAGGAAGCCGGCCACGGCCGTCAGGCCTGAGAGCGAACACACGGCCAGCGCGCCGGCCACGGCACGGCTCCCGCACGGCCGGCCACGACGCGCCACGCAGCACTGTGATGCCAGCTCCATCAGCACCGCGCTCCCGCCGAGCAGCATCGATGACACCCAGGCGATGAGATTGCGGGTACCCGCCGGGTCGAACGCAGGAATCAGTCCGAACAGAAAGTCGCGACCGGTCGCAATCGCCACGGTCCGAGTGGCGGCGGCGAGGAGCGCAACACCGGCGAGAACGCCCGCCAGGGTGATCAACAACGCGCGCGGCGAGACGACGACAGGTACGAGCGGCCCGGATCGAGCGATGGAGGCGATGCGGCATTCTAGCCGCGGCCCACCGGTCGGGCGTGCGTCACGCCCTCGTGCCGCGCCTGTCCTGACGAGAACCGGAACGGCGGTCATCCTATCGACCCGCCCGATGCCGGGCAAGGATGCGGCCCCGGAACAGGGTGATCATCCAGGAAGACTGTCAAGTTTTCTGGACACAATATACTTCATGGGGGAATCTGGCGGCAAGCTGGAGTAGGCTACCGGCATGTCGATCGCGGCTGATAGGGCACTGGTTCGCCAAGCGATGCAGGGCGCTGCATCTAGAGCGGCAGCTGTCGGCGGGGGGCCGGTTGGCTTTATGGCCTTCTTGGTCGCTTGGGGCCTGCTCGGAAGGCAGCAAGCGGTGAGCGACTATCTTGTCCCCTCACTGATTGGCCTGACCGCGTGGGCGCTGGTGTCTGCAACCATCTACGCGGTTGGCTTCTGGCGCACCCTGAAAAAGATCAATGCGTCCCAGATTCGAGAGTTGAACAGGCTTGATTCAGAACTGACGCGGCTTCGCGGCGCAGACGCCGATCTAGCCCGCGTGAAGCTAGAAAAAGCGGAGGTGTCAGCCGAACTTGAGAAGACCCGCAAGGCGCTTGAGCCGAAGAAGTTTGACGTTTCCGTGAAGCATGGTCGCCGCTATGCGGTGTGGCCTGATGACCTCAGCGGCCCTCATCGTAATGAGTTTTGGGTGATTGTTTGGGATTTCACCGTGACCAATCGCTCGTCTGAGCCATTGCCGCTTGAGTGCTGGCTATTCTTCGGGGTTCAGCCAGCGGATATGCGCTACGGGAATCGCGCCGCGCTGTCGCCTCCGCCTGAATGGGTCATGAAGGACATGAAGAGCGTTCTTAGTGGCTACCCATTCATCCCAAGCCCGTGCAACATCCCGCCGAAAACAACTATGCGGGGCTACATCGCTGTTCAGTTCAAACAGGGCGACGTGCTGAGCGTGCGAAACAAAGACGAGGCGAGGCATGCGATGGATGAAACGCCGCTGTGGCTGCAAGCCCACAACAACCTGACTGATTCAGCCCAAGACTTTGCGCTAAACACCATCGCGATGCGCCACGACATGGCGCGTGGGGTTAAGCCTGGCAAGGGATTCTAGGCATGGGCGGGAGGAAGCATTGGCGCGTCAACCGAAACAGTTTCAAGAGTTCTCGGCGCTCACGGATCGGCTGCTCGCGGTGCCCCGCGAGACGCTTGAGAAGCGCCTCAAGGAGCACCGCGAAGCCCCGCCAGTCGGCGCGAAGCGCGGACCAAAGCCGAAGGCTCCACCCGCAACAGCCAGCTAGCCTTCACGCATTTATTCAGATATGCGGATGTACGGATTGTACTTTCTGGAAGGCCGTGGTAGGATGCGCCCAGGGGCTTGACCGCACCGCTCTACTTCTCCTTACGGACTACGATCCGCCAAGACTTTCGTCCGTAGTTAGAAGCGTAAAGCCGCTTGCCGTTCTTGAGGGTGATGTACGGTGTATAAATCACCGTACAGCCCTCCGGAACGGTTTCGCCTTCCTTCAGCATTCGCACTCACCTCCAATCCGACGGCCGGTTGCCATCGGGCGTAGTAACAGCACCCGACGTCGATGGCGTGGAGGTTCGGCTTCAGCTTGGGTAGTGCGCGCCCCTAGGCGCAGGGGCCATTCTACTAGTACCGCCTTTTCTTCGCCATACCACCAGTGGTGGTGCGTCTCCGGCCGCGCCGCCGCTGTATCACGCGGGCGCGCTGCCGGAGTTCATTGCTCCGATAAGCGTTTCGTAGGTCAGGCGCTTGCCGACCACGCCCGCCAACAGCATCGAGAAACGGTCGGCGTCCGTCGCCTTGCGCTCGTTGAAGCGGAACGCCTGTTCGTCCAGGTAGCGGAACAGGTGGAACGGCTCCACGGCGATGTAGGTGCCCTTCAGGGCGCGCTTCAGGATAGCCCAGTAGCTTTCGAGCCCGTTGGTGTGGACTTGCCCGTCCACGTAGGACACGGCGTGGTCGATGACCTGATGGTCATAGTCGGTCCCGAGGTCGCAATACGAGCGCAGGGCGTCCGTGTAGACCGACGACCCGCTCACCACGTTGGCGTCCACGTGCGGCAGCAGGTTCCCACGCTTCACGCCATCCACGATGACCGTGCGGACGCGGGAGGTCTTGGCGGGGCCACGTTCGAGCATGCCCATCACGGCCACCTTGCCCGCCCAACGGTTCTGCTTGTTGCCCCCGGCGAGCATCTGGCTACGCTTCGCGGCGTGCATGTTGCGCGCCTTGCCGCCGATGTAGGTTTCGTCCACTTCGACTTCGCCGCCCATCTTGCCGCCGTCTTCGCCCTGCATGGCAAGGCGGATGCGCTGGAGCATGAACCACGCGGTCTTCTGCGTCACGCCGATGGAGCGGGCCACCTCGTGGCTGCTCACGCCGTTCTTGCAGTTGGCAATCATCCACACCACGGGGAGCCACTTATCGAAGCCGATGGGCGAGTCCTCGAAGATCGTCCCGGTCTTCAGGGTGAACTTCCGCTTGGGGTGGCGGGTCTTACACTCCCAACCGTTGCGGCCCTTGTCGAAGTAAACCGACTTGCTGCCGCACTGGGGGCAGACCACGCCGTTCGGCCAGCGGCGTGACACGAGGTATTCCCGGCAGTTATCCGCGTTCGAGAAGTAGCGGACGGCGGCGAGAAACGTCTTCGGCATACCCATGAATACGGAGTGTAGACAATGGATGTTCCCCCGTCAAGTATATTGTGTCCAGTTTTCTTGACATCACCAGGCGGACATGTAAAAAATGTTTGACATTGGGAGCTGTGCTGCATGTCCTTCCGCGAGAAAAGCGCCTGGATTTCGTTCCTGACCATCCTGGCCGTCTTCATTCCGTTCTTCTGGAACTCGATCCGGCAATACCGCGGCGAGGTGGCCGGCGCCGAGGCCGTGAGCACGGCGTTCCTGTTGCTCGCCACCTTCGTTGTCCTCGAGATCGTGCTGCACGTGGTGGTGGCGGTGCGGGCGCCCGACGAGGCCCGCTCGCCGCGTGACGAACGCGAGCACCTCATCGACATGCGGGCCACGCGCGTGGCCTTCAACGTGCTCGTCGTGGGTGCGCTCGCGGCGGTGGCCACGGTGCACCTGACGCCGCGCGCGTGGGTGATGCAGCAGGTGGTGCTGCTGGCCATCGTGGCCGCGGAGCTCGTGCGCTTCGGCGGCCAGATCGTGCTCTTCCGGCGGGACGCACGGCCGTGAGCTGCGCCATCCGCAACCGCATCCGCGAGCTGCGCGCCGCCGCCGGCGACATGACGCAGCAGACGCTCGCCGTCCGCATCGGCGTGACGCGCCAGACGGTCAATGCCATCGAGCTCGGCAAGTACTCGCCGTCACTCGACGTCGCCTTCCGCATCGCCCGCGTCTTCGGCGTCGGGCTCGACGATGTCTTCACCTTCGACGAAAGGGCCGACTGATGGACCTCCTGCGCTACGACTTCGGCTACGAGTGGCCGTGGACCTGGGGGCATGCGCTGGCCGCCGCGGTCTTCACCCTGCTCGCCGTGGGGCTCTACCGGGCTCGCTGGCGACGGACGGGCGCGGTGATGGCCGCCCTGGCGGCGTGGGCGGTGGCAGGCGCGGTGATCGTGAACCTGGTGCTGCGCTTCAGTCTGCCGATCGTGCTGCCCACGGAACGTTTCCTCACGGGCGGAGAGGGACGCGTGCTCGACGCCGGTGCCGGGTCGGGCCGCTCCGCGCTCATGGTGCTCACCGCGCGGCCGCGGGCCACCGTCACCGCGCTCGACATCTTCGGCGCCGAGTACGGCATCGGCGGCAACGGGCCCGAACGCCTCCTCGCCAACGCGCGCGCCGCCGGCGCCGAGGCGCGCCTCGAGGTGCGCGTGGGCGACATGCGCGCCATGCCGTTCGAGCCGCGCACCTTCGACGGCGCGGTGAGCGCCTTCGCCATCGACCATCTGAGCCGGCCCGACGTCGAGCGGACGTTCGCGGAGATGACCCGGGTGCTCAAGCCGGGTGGCCAGTTCCTCCTGCTCGTCATCAACCAGGACGCCTGGGTGCGCACGGCGCTGCCCTTCTTCGTGCACCACGGCTACTTCGGCGGCCGCGCGTATCCCGAACGCTGGCGCAGCGGTCTCGAGCGCGCCGGGTTCAGGGTGATCGACGAAGGCACCCAGCCAGGCACGCTGTATTTCCTCGCGGAAAATGCGCCGCCCGCCGTGTCGGCGCTGCCTGGTGCCAGCACGCGCGATTAGTGTGCAATCCGCGCCGTGACCAGCCGCTTCGCGGCTTGGCGCGGCGCTCCCGGTTGAGATAGCCTCGGTGGGATCGTACGAGCGCGCGGCCCCTCCGCCGTGTCCTGGCCCGCGGACGTCTCAATGCCCACCCGGCTGTTCGAGAATCTGGACGACGAAGCGGCGCTCCGACGAACGCAGCAGCTGCTGTCGGCGCTGAGCGGCGTCGCGTGGGAAGCCGATCCTGAGACGGGGACGTTCCTGTTCGTCAGCGACCACGCCGAGCGCGTCCTCGGCTTTCCCGTCAGCCGGTGGCAGGAGCCGGGGTTCTGGGAAGCCCAGCTCCATCCCGAAGACCGCGATGCCGCCGTGGCCGCCCGCGCGGCCGCGCTCCGTGCCCGGCAGGACCACGAGCTCGACTACCGCATGGTGGGCGCCACGGGCACCGTGGTCTGGCTGCGCGACGTCGCCCACATCACGGTGGAGCCAACGGGCGAGGTGTGCCTGCGCGGCCTCATCGTCGACGTCACGACCCAGAAGCGCACCGAACGCGCCCTGCGCCGCGCCACCGAGGAACTGGTGCGCGCCCAGCAGCTCGCGCAGATCCGCAGCTTCGCGCACGACCTCACGGCCGGCCCGATCGGCGGCGAGCCCGCCGGAGCGGCGTCGTTCGACGAGTTCCTCAGGCACGTCCACCCGGCGGATGCGGCCCACCTCCGCGCCCACCTGGAATCGGCATTCGCCTCCGCCGCGTCGGACTTCTGCGCCGAGTTCCGCTACCTCCCGCAGGACGGCCCCCTGCGGCACGTGGCGGCCGTCGGACACGTCGTGCGTGACCCGGACGGGCGCGCCGTGCGGATCTTCGGCACGACGCAGGACGTCACCAAGCAGCGCGCCGACGAAGCCGCCAGCCGCGAGCACGTGCACTTCCTCGAGAGCCTCGACGTCGTGAATCGCGCCCTGCACGGCGCCACCAGCCTCGAACAGGCCATGGACGACGTGCTCGATGCGATGCTCACGGTGTTCGACTGCGACCGCGCCTGGATCGTGCGGCGCACGGCGAGCGCCGAACCGGAGTGGCGCGTGGCCTTCGAGCGCACGCGGCCCGAGTACCCGGGCGCCGGTCCGGGTCACCTCTTCGCGCCCGGCGCCGACGGCACACTGGCGGCGACGGTGGCGGCGGGCGGCCCGCTCTCGCTGACGGCCGACGACGAGCTGCTGCGCGCCCTCCATCCAACGTACGACGTCGCCTCCCGAATCGCCACCACGGTCACGCCGGACGGACAGCCGCCGTACATCCTCGGCCTGCACCACTGCCGCCGCGGCCACGTGTGGACGAAGAGCGAGGAGCGCCTGTTCGAGGAAATCGGGCGCCGCCTGCGCGACGCCCTGCATGCGCTGCTCGTGCACGAGGCGCTGCGCCGCAGCGAATCACGCCTGGCCGAAGCCCAGCGGCTCACCCATCTCGGCTACTGGGAGCGCGACTTCGAACGCCAGCGCTTCCATGCGTCGGACGAGACGGCGCGGATCCTCGCCGCCGGCCCGGACGAGATCACACACGACCTCGCGATCTGCGAGGCCCGGTGGCGCGAGCGCGTCCACCCTGGCGACCGCGCCGCCGTGAGCCGCGCCGCCACCCGCGCCCTCGAGGGCCTCGAGCCCTACGACATCGAGTACCGCATCGTGCAGCCGGGAACGGGCGAGGTGCGTTTCGTGCGCAGCACGGGCGAGATCACCCGCGACGGCGCCGGCCGCCCCGTGCGCTGGTTCGGCACGCTGCAGGACATCACCGAACGGCGGCGCGCGGAACTGGCCGCCGCCGAAAGCCACGCCCTCATGCGGGCCATCGTCGAAGGGACGAGCGACGCCATCTGGGTGAAGGCGCTCGACGGCCGCTACCTGATGGTGAATCGCGCGTTCGCCGACCAGCGGGATGCCACGATCGACGAACTGATCGGGACACGCGACACGGCCGACGGCGCGGCGGGCCTGCACGACGACGAGGTGGCAGTGCTGGCGAGTGGCGAGGCGCGCACGTTCGAGCGCGTGGTGCACGTGCACGGCGCGGCGCGGGCGTTCCTCGACGTCACGTTTCCGTACTTCGACCCGGCCGGCACGCCCATCGGGCTCATCGGCGTCTCGCGCGAGACCACGGATCTCAAGCAGCTCGAACAGGAGCTGCGGCAGGCGCAGAAGATGGAGGCGATCGGCCGGCTGGCCGGCGGCGTCGCCCACAACTTCAACAACCTCCTCACCGTGATCCTCGGCTACGCCGAAGTCATCGGCCTCGGCATGCCGACCGACGATCCGAATCAGGAACCGGTCGGGCAGATCGTGAAGAGCGCCGAGCGGGCCGCCGCCATGACGCGCCAGCTGCTCACCTTCAGCCGCACGCAGACGGTGACGCCGCACGTCGTGAACGTCGGCGCGGCGCTCTACGACCTGCACACACTGCTGCGCCCGCTCATCGCCGAAGACATCGAGATGTCGGTGCACGTGGATGACGGCCTCGGCGCCGTCGTGATGGACGGCGGCCAGTTCGAGTAGGCCATCACGAACCTGGTCGTGAATGCGAGCGACGCCATGCCGAACGGCGGGCGGCTGCGCATCGAAGCGCTGAACGTGTCGATCGATGCGCACGACACCTCGCCGGCGCTGGTGCAGCCGGGCGACTACGTGGAAGTGCGCGTGTGGGACTCGGGCCACGGCATGGATACGGCGACGCGGGCCCGCATCTTCGAGCCGTTCTTCACGACCAAGCCCACGGGCAAGGGCACGGGCCTCGGCCTGTCGATGGTCTACGGCTTCGTGACCCAGCTCGGCGGCCACATCGACGTCACGTCGACGCTCGGCGCCGGCACGCTCTTCCGCCTGCTGCTGCCGAAGAGCCCGGCGCCCGCGCCGGCCCTGCCGGCCCCGCCGTCGAGCGGCGCCGCGCCACGCGGCAGTGAGACGATTCTGCTGGTCGAAGACGAAGATGCCGTGCGCAACGTGGCCCGGCTCGTGCTCGAATCGCGCGGCTACCGCGTGCTCGAGGCGGCCAACGGCGTCGAGGCGCTGGAGCTGGCGCATCGGCACGCCGGCACGATCGACCTGCTGCTCAGCGACCTCGTGATGCCGCGCATGAACGGACAACAGCTCGCCGAGCGGCTGGCCGTCGAAAGCCCCGCCGTGCGCGTGCTGCTGATGTCGGGCTATCCGGATCGCGTCGTGCCGAGCGGCGCGGCCACCGATCCGCGCTTCGAGTTCCTGTCGAAGCCCTTCCAGCCCTCCACGCTCGCCCGGCGCGTGCGCGAGTGCCTGGATCGCGGCCGCGTGCCGGCGGAGCGCGGCTGAGCCGTCAGCGGCGCGTCGCCACGAGCAGGCAACTGCTGCCGAAGGGCACGGCGCCCACGTGCGTGAGCCACCAGGCTTCGAGATCGAGCAGCCGCGTCATGGCCGCCGTGACGATGCCGGCCTCGGGCTTGAGCTCCTGCTTCAGCGTCTCGGCGTCGGCCGGACGGCGCAGCCCGAGTCTCGTCGGCAGCACGCGCAGGGCGAGAATCGGCAGCGGCAGCGGCGCGAACAGATACGTGTCGGTCTCCACCGCGAACCCCGCGGCCTGGACCACCTGGCGCAGGCGGCGGCGCGTGTAGCGGCGGTGGTGCCCGGCCAGATCGTCGTCGTCGGACCACAGCCACGAGAAGGCCGGCACGGTCAGGTAGAGGCGGCCGCCGAGCGGCACGAGGCGCGCCAGCGACGCGAGCACCGCCTGGTCGTCGGCCAGATGCTCGAGCACATCGAAGAGACCGACCGCGGGCAGGGACTCCGGCCGGAACCCGGCGTCTTCGAGCGTGGAGCAGACGACGGGCGCCAGGCCGCGGGCCGCGGCGTTGCGGGCGCCCACGGGTCCGGGCTCGACGACCACCGCCGCGAAACCGGCCTGTCGCAGGCCGCGCGTGACGAACCCGTTGCCACCGCCGATGTCGAAGATCGGGCCGCGGGGCGGGAAGCGCCGCACCATCTCCACCAGCATCCGGTTGCGGTAGCGGAACCAGAACGAGTGATCCTCGACCTGGAAACAGAAGGCGTTGCCTTCGTCGGGATAGTCGAGACCGGAGTGGCGCGGGGGATACCAGATGCCGTCGTCGGCGCGCCGGAGGGCCGGCGCCAGGGCCTGCAGATCCACGGTCTGGTCTGGATCGGTCGAATGGCGCGCCGCGTCCACGAGGAGTGCCAATGTATCATCTGAGCAGTGCTCGCCGCGTGCATCGCCCTCTGGCTGGGGCTGCTCCTCACACTGCCGCCGCGGCCCTCGCCGTGGCTGGTCGTGGCTTCCGGCCTTCCTGTGCTGGCGCTCGCCTCCTGGCAGGCCGCGCGCCGGCGCACCCGCCCGTGGCGGGGGTTCCTCGACGACACCGCCGACCTGCACGGGCTCGCGCTCGTCCTGCTCTACGCGCTCGGCGTGCTGCTGCGCGACACCCATGGCATCACGACCGACGGCGTGACCTACTTCGCGCAGCTCCGCAGTCTGGTCTTCGACCGCGACCTCGACGTGGCCCGCGAGTTCACGGTGCTCGGCCAGCCGCCGCGGCCGAATCACGTCGTGCCGATCGGCCCGACGCTGCTCTGGGCGCCGCTCTACCTGCTCGTCACGCTCGGTGACGGTCTCGGGCGCCTGGTGGGGCTGTGGCGCGCGCCGGCTGACGCCGCGACATTGGGCCTGACCACGCCGTACATGCGCGCGGCACTGCTATCGTCCTTCGCGATCGGCGGCGCCGGACTGGCCGCGCTGCTCGTGCTCCTGCGCGCGCAGTTCGCGAAGGGGGTGGCATGGACGGCGGTGACGCTGCTCTTCGGCGCGACGCCACTCTTCTGGTACATGGTCTACGAACCGGCCATGACCCACGCGGCCTCGTTCGGCTTTGCCGCGCTCTTCGCCGTGGCGTCGGTGACGTGGCTCACCCCTCCTCGGGGTCAGACCCCTTACGAATCTCGTAAGGGGTCTGACCCCAGGACGGCCACCACCAGGCCAACCGTGCGGCAGAGTCTGGTGCTCGGCACGCTGCTCGGCGGAGCCTTCGCCGTCCGGTCGCAGGAGGTGCTCTTCGCGCTGCTGCCGGCGCTGCTCGTCTTCGGCGTGGCGGCGCCGTGGCCGGATCGAGTCGCCCGCGCGCTGCGTCTCGCGGGCTGGGCGTTCCTCGGCGCGCTGCCGTGGCTCGTGCTGCAGGCCGTGCACAGCTACGTGCTCTTCTCGCGCTACGACTACAACCTGCTCGGCCAGGGCGGCTACTTCAATCCGCTGCAGTCACGCTGGATCGACACGCTGTTCTCGTCGTGGCACGGGCTCTTCTCGTGGACGCCGGTCGTCTACGTGGCGGCGCTCGGCACGATCGCGTATGTGCGGCGGGAGTGGCGCTGGGGGGTCTCGGCCCTCGTCATCCTGTTCCTCACCGCCTGGGTGAACGGCGCCACGCAGGACTGGGCGGCCGGCTGGTCATTCGGCGGCCGCCGCTTCTCGAGCGTGCTCGTGCTGCTCGCGCCCGGGCTGGCGCTGGCCATCGAGGCCGTGCTGCGGCGTCCGTTGCTCGCGCTCGCACCGGTGGTGGCCGGCGCACTCTGGTGGAATCACCTGCTGATGGTGCAGTACACGTCCGGCATGCTGCCGAAGGACGAGCCGGTGGCCTTCTCGCGTCTCGTGCGTCAGCAGGGCGACGTGGCCACGCGCGGACCGTACGCGTATCCGTTCGCCTTCCCCGCGAACGCCTGGTTCGCCTGGCGGCACGATCTGCCGATCGACAAGTACGACGTGCTCGCGCCCGTCACGATCGGACCGTCGTTCGAGACACGTTTCGATCGCAGCGTCGAGAAATACCTGCTCGACGGCTGGGAAGCGCCGACCGGGGACGACTGGGGCTCGGCGTGGTGGATTCGCGACACGCCGGCCACGCTCGCCGTGCCGCTGGCGCTGCCGGCTGGACGCGTGAGCATCACGATCCGCACGCGCACGCGACTCGACGAGCCGATGGTGCAGGCCGCGCTCGCCCTCGAGCTGAACGGCACGCAGGTGGGCCAGTTCGCGGCCGGCGTACCCGAGCCATCGAGCGCCACGCTCACGGTTTCCGCAGAGGTCGCCGCGCGCGTGCTGCGCACCGGCTTCAACCGCCTCGCCATCCGCAGCCTGGGCGTGTCGCGCGTGGACCCGGCCGACACGCGGCCACCCGGACCGCTGGCCCGGCGGCGCGATGCCGCCTGGCCGGTGGCGGTCTACGAGCTCAGCATTTCGCATCTGCCGTAGCCGCGCGCTGCCGCCGTATCATGAGGCGCATGCTGACCCGCCTCGCGCTGGGCCTCCTGGCCGCGCTCGCCCTTGCCGATCGCTTCGACATGTTCGTCCAGCCCGCCGGGGCGCAGGCGCCGGCCGGCATCACGATCGTGCCCGTAAGCGCGCCCGACGCGCGACGGCCCGCCGAAGCCTCGGTCGCCATCAATCCCACGAATCCGGACCACGTCATCAGCACGTTCATCCAGTCGAGCGAACCGGGGAAGCAGCCGCGCTCGAGCAACTGGGGCTACGTGTCGCTCGACGGCGGACGCACGTGGACGGGCACGCCGGCCGCCAACCCCGAGGCGCGCGTGCAGGGCGACGACGTCATCATCTTCGACCGCGCCGGCACGGCCTTCCACACCTACATCGCCTTCGATGGCATCCGCGTGGACCGGCCCGAGCGCGCGTTCTCGGGTATTCACGTGCGCCGCTCGCAGGACGGCGTCACGTGGCAGCCGCCGGTCGCCGTCGTCGACCACGTGAACACGGCCATCCCGATGGAGGACAAGCCGTGGATGGCGGCCGACCGCGCGGTGAACTCGCCGCACCGCGGCAACCTCTACGTGGCGTGGACCCGCTTCGATGTCTACGGCAGCGCCGATCCCACGCACCGCACGCACATCTGGTTCGCGCGCTCGAAAGACGGCGGCCGATCGTTCCAGCCGCCGGCGCGTATCTCGGACGAGAGCGGCGGCGCGAAGGACGACGACAACACCGTGGAAGGCGCGGTGCCGGCCGTGGGCCCGAACGGCGAGGTCTACGTGGCGTGGGCCGGGCCGAAGGGCCTCGTCTTCGACATGTCGACCGACGGCGGCTGGACGTTCGGCGCAGACCGGGTGCTCACGCCGCTCACCGGCGGCTGGGACATTCCCGTGCCCGGCATCGAACGCCACAACGGCATGCCGGTCACGGCCACCGATCTCAGCAGCGGCAAGGACAAGGGCAGCGTCTACATCAACTTCATCGACGAGCGGAACGGCGACACCGACGTGTTCCTGCTCGCCTCGCGCGATGGCGGGAAGACCTGGGCCGCGCCCGTGCGCGTGAACGACGACCCGAAGGGCGCCGCGCAGATGTTCACGTGGATGGCGGTCGATCCGGTAGACGGCGCGGTGAACATCGTGTTCCACGATCGTCGCGGGCTTTCCGGCACGATGACCGGCCTCACGATCGCGCGCAGCATCGACGGCGGCCGCACGTTCGTGAACCACCGTCTGCCGGTGGAGCCGTTCGACTGCTGCGCGCGCTCGAACTTCCTCGGCGACTACAACGGCATCGACGCCTACGGCGGCCGCGTGGTCGCCGTGTTCCCCGTGCTGCCGGCCACCGGCGAGCAGCGCATCATGGCCGCCACGATGCGCTTCCAGCCCGGTACGCAGACGCTGCGGTGAGATGTGAGGGGGACTGTCCCCATTCGGGGTGGGGCCAGACTTTTCGAACGGCGCAGCGCCGGCGGCAGTAAGATGCTCGGACTTCGGGAGGTCTCTCTGATGCGTCTGTCCGTCTTCGCCGTCACGTGCTTCACCGTTACCGCGCTCGGCGCCACGAGCCTCGCCCAGGCACCGGCGCCCACGCCCACCGACCGCACGAAGGCCACGGTGTTCAAGGCCGCGGACCTGGCCGCGGCGATTGCGAAACTGCCCGGCGACCGGCCGGCCTCGTCGGTGCGCGTCTTCACGCTCGCGCCCTACAACGTGAACGTCGAGCGGCGGCTGCCGCGTCCGCAGGGCGCGTCGCTGCACGAGGCGCAGGCGGAGCTCTTCTATGTCATCGACGGCGCAGCCACGCTGCTCACCGGCGGCACCCTCGTGGCCCCCACCCGCACGGGCACGAACCTCGCCGGCACGGGCATCGAAGGCGGCGTGCGGCAGGCCGTCTCGAAGGGCGACTTCATGATCGTGCCCTCGGGACTGGCTCATCAGTTCGTGGACATCACGGCGCCCATCCAGCTGATGGCCATCTATCTGCCGAACGCGGCGCAGTAGAGGGCCGCCGGGGAGGCGCGCTGAAACTGTGGTATCATCGGGTTCTCTCTCTTCGTGAGTCCTGCCTCCCTTCCGACACCGTTCTCGTCGGAACCACGCAACCAGTCTCATAGAAGTCACGTGTCGCGCAGGCGACGCGCACATCGTCAACCACCGACGGATCGCGGGTGGCTACGGTGTGGACCGTCGTCGTGGGAATGGCCCGCGACGGCCGCGCGATCGCTCAGGAGACACCAATGGCTACAGTGAATGGCATCGTGAAGCGCCTCGTCAGCAACAAGGGCTTCGGTTTCGTGGCGGCAGACGACGGCCGCGAGTACTTCTTCCACCAGGCGTCGTGCGTCGACGGCAACTTCGACTCGATGCACGAAGGTCAGCGCCTGACGTTCGAACCCGGCGAAGGCCCGAAGGGCCCCCGCGCCGAGAACGTGCGCCTGGCGTAAGCCGGGGATCCGGACCTCGCGTCCGGGTCGAGGAATCGCGGCCCGCGAGCACCTGCTCGCGGGCCGTTTTTCTTTGTACGCCGGCAGCGCGGTGCGGTGCCGGCGGTGACGCGGCCCGGGCGGGCTGCGATACCATCGACGCCGCCATGCGCCGCCTGGTCCTCCTCACGTCGCTCATCGCCTGGGGCTGCGGTTCGCCGCCCGCCCCGTCCACACCTGCCGCGGCCACCGCGCCCGCACCGGCCGCCCCACGCTTCCCGCCCCGCGCGATCGTGGATCTGTCGCACACCTACGACGCCACGACCGTCTTCTGGCCCACGGCCGAGACCTACCGGCTCGACAAGGTGGCTGACGGCATCACGCCAGGCGGCTACTACTACGCCGCGAACAACTTCTTCTCGGCGGAACACGGCGGCACGCACCTCGACGCGCCGGTGCACTTCGCGAAGGGTGCGCAGACGGTCGAACAGGTGCCGCTCGAGCGGCTCGTCGGCGATGCCTACGTCATCGACGTCGTCGCGCAGGCCGCGGCCAACCCCGACCATCAGGTGAGCGTGGAGGACATCGCCGCCGCCGAACGCGCGCAGGGCCCGATCCCCGCGGGCGCGATCGTGCTGCTGCGCACCGGCTTCTCGTCGCGCTGGCCCGACGCCGCGCGCTACCTCGGCACGGCGGAACGCGGCGAGGCCGCGGCCGCGAAGCTGCACTTCCCCGGCCTGCATCCCGACGCCGCGCGCTGGCTCGTCGCCAATCGCACGTTCAAGGCCATCGGCATCGACACGGCGAGTATCGACTACGGGCCGTCCACACGCTTCGAATCGCACCGCGTGCTCTACGAGAAGAACATCCCGGCGTTCGAGAACCTGACGGCACTCGAGCGCCTGCCGGTGACCGGCGCGTGGATCGTGGCCCTGCCGATGAAGATCGGCGGCGGCAGCGGCGCGGCGCTGCGCGCGGTGGCGCTGCTGCCCGAGGCGCC
>JALHON010000079.1 GCA_022842985.1 Acidobacteriota bacterium
CATGCTCGTGCACGAGGCGTACGGCGCGCTCGCGGAACTCGACGGGATACTTGCTCGGTCGGGCCATGGGCTCCATCCTCTCTCTGAAAGAGCCCTCCGACAAACCCGGTCCGATTCAGCCTTGGCTGGGATGCGTAGCTAACACTCAAGCGGAGAACAACAAGGAATGGAGGAGCTGCACGGATTCTGGGAGCAAACGTCCTGGACGTGTTGACTCTCGAGGCCGACCCGAAGTATGACTTCCACGCCCCTCCTGAACCAACGATGGTCATCGCGAACCAGCGATTGGAGTACTGAATGCCTTCACAGTAATTGCAGCTACTAAGGTTAAGGCTAAGGTTAGTAGTCCGCGTAGGACTAACCTTGGTCAGTTCGATCGTGATCGGGGCACTGGCTTTCCCTACGCAAGCGCGCGCACACACAGCGTTCGCGGCCATCAATTACGAACAAGACCAGCTCCACCTCGGAGGTCAGACGGAAGTAGCCTGGATAGGCGACGATTGGAACGACGTCATCTCGTCCGTACTGGTTATTCCAGGGTGGCGCCTCACGCTCTATCAGCACATCAACTTTGGTGGGGCGGCCCTGGAGCTTACGGACAACGTCTACGACCTGAGGAATTATCCTGGACCAGGGCCGGACGGCACATGGAACGACGTAGCCAGCTCCTACAGGTATGGCCCGATTACCTACAGCTCGTATACGTTTGTTGTAAACGGAACCGGCGACTGGAACCCTGACTGGATCCAGCCGTGGCACCCGTTCATGGTTGGTATCCAGAACACCTACGGGCTTGCGCCTCGACGCGTGTTCTGGACCTCGAACAGCGTGTGCCAAGTGTCGGCATGCAGCGGCTATTCCGGGATCGCCAGTGGGGCCTTGGAGTTTGCTAACCAAGTCAACGCGTCCAACATGCCTTACAGCGCCCAGTTCAACATCGTCGGGTTTAGCCACGGCGCCAATGTCGGTCACGTAGCGTCGCAGTGGCACTTGCAGCACTATCGGCCCGCTGATCATTTCGTCCAGATTGCTATGCCGCACAACTGGGACATACGGCAAGCCGTCCCAGTTCGCCCGTATGGACGCCATTGCTCGGTGTTTTCGAGTACGGACACCGTAGTGCTCTGGGGCTCAGGTGCGGGCCAAACGAGCCAGTACTCCTATAACGTTCTCATGGCGAACTACTACTACAACGAGGCGTTCCAGGCGTCGCAGGCAGGCAACTGGGCTGACGCGGCGTACTATCACGGCATCTCGATGATGTATGAGGCGGTCGCGAACGACTTCTTCTGGAGCGCGCGATGGGATCCCCTCGCTCATAACTTTCACGCTGGTGCATTCGCGCACACCGACATGCACTACGACTGGATGTTTACCAACCTGCCGTCGTGGTGCAAGACGAACTAACCTCAGCCAGGATGCACTGACGATGACTATCAAGCCTATGCGCCTTAGAATCACAAGCCTCCTTATCGCGATGGTGTCGTTTGCCGGGCTGGCGAGCGCTCAGCAACTGAGCGCGCAGGCCTATGAGGCGGAGCAGACTACAACCTCAAGTGGTGCTGGACGCCCAATATCAGTTCGGAAGAGTAAAGTGTATCGAGCGGCGGACGGCAGCACTCGAGAAGAGTCATCTGAAGGCATCAGAATCACGAATGTGAGAACCGGCACGCTAGCGCTCCTGAACCCAGATCTTCGCGAGGCGTTTGTCGCGCCGATACCCATGGGGCGCCAAGCACCCGAGACGCGTCTACCAACCATCAGTCCAGTCCGGGAGCAGGTTGACGGACGACCTATACTGAAGTACGAGCGCTTGAACGACCCGAAGAGACGGACAAGAACCTGGGTCGACGAGCGAAGCGGAGCGGTCGTCTATTCGGAGTTCTCCACGGAAACGACGTCGATCACCAAAGCCCTTCGCGACATCAAGTTCCGCCCGGTGTCTCAAGGCCTTTTCGAGGTGCCACCGGACTACACTCAGATCCCGATGGATCTAGCAGCGGGCCCACCAGCTGTTCCCCCCGTCAATCTTGTGAAGCCACAGCCGTAGAGGTCGCCGATGGAGAGACGGGGTGCCAGAGAAGTGCTGTTGCGGAGTTTTCTCCCGGCGTTGTTGGCGGTTCAAGTGGGAAACTGCCGTGCCGGACCTACTTCGCCGACCCCCCCCGCCGTCGGGATACACCTCGAGTGTCCGCCTTCTCTTCTGATCGGGCAGTCCGGCGTCTGCACAGCGACGGCTACTAGTGCCACCGGACTGACCGAGTTCCTGACAGGCCTAGCGACATGGTCGGTGACACCATCCGAAGTGGCACAGAGCGACGGTTTCGGGCGGGTGACGGGACGTTCGGCGGGCACTGCAACTGTGCGCGCCTCGTACGGAGAGAAGGCGGGTGCAGCTGAGGTCGTGGTTAAGGCGGAAGATGGCCTCGTGGTCACTATCGGCATAGCGCAGGGAAGCGGCAGAGTCGGCGAACCGGCCACGATAGGTTTTTCCGGCTGGTATGCTGTGGTCTCGGGCGAACGCGGGGCACTCGCCGTTGTAGTCAGGGCCGGCGATGGAACACTCATCGTGACAGCAGCCAGAGATCTTCAGCGAGGTGGCGGCTCGTTTGGTCTGGACGCCAGCTTTAGGATGCCAGCCGGAGTTGGGCGCGTGTGCGGCGAAGCCTCTCTGCGAATAGACGGAAGACTCATCGAGCCAACGGGACCTTTGGCGCGGCCTATCTGTATCGACGAAGTGCGTTGATCCAGGATATTGGTTGGAGTTGGCGCCGATAATGCTGGAAGCATCGCCGGCAGTGGTTCCAGAACTGCGGGTACGCCAACTCAAGTACGATTAACTGGCCCTACCGCGGCAGGGCGTTCCACTGCGCCTCGGTGATGGCGTCGAGCTGACGCTCCATGACCATCCGCCAGCCGTCGGGCGTCTTCACGAGCAGGGCCTCGAAGCGCACGTACCCCGGCGTCTCGACGCCGGCCTTGTCCGTTGTGGCGTAGCGGAAGGCCCCGGCTTCGAAGGCCGTCGTCGCATCGTCCTGGCGCCGGGTGAAACGAAACGCCACCGAGGCCTTCGAGCCATTGGCCCGGGCGGTCACCATGTCCTTGCCCCAGCGTTCGAGCGCCGCCGCGATCGGTGTCGTGCCGGTGTTCGAGACCAGCACGGCCGCCGGGTGATAGACGCGGCCCATCGCGACGATGTCGTGGTTCGCGGCTGAGGCGGCGACCGCCTGCCAGACCTCACGGTCGATCTCCGCGGTGGATTGGGCGGCGGCGATGGCCGGGAGAGTCATGGCCATGAGGCTGGCGACAAGGGCCAGGCGCGCGGCGTGGGTGGTGGCGACGTTGGGCATCGAGTGGCTCCTGCGCACCGTGGCGCGTGCGCAGGCTATCACTCCGGCGGTATCTCTGGAACACGGGCCGACATCCGAACGCGGGCCGGCTGCGTAGACCGGGTGGGTGCCACGTTCGGCCCCACTTCTTCCGCAGGAGATGCCATGTTCACGTTCCGCCCCGTTGCTTCCGCCGCTGCCGTTGCGCTCGGCCTCTCGGCCGTAGCCGCGCCCGCCTCGGCCGCCACGATTGCCGCCCTGCAGAACGGCACGACGATCGTCTGGATCGACACCGACCAGAAGAAGACGACCGGCATGGTGACGCTCGCCCGCGGCGCCTCGCTCGTCGGCCTCGACGTGCGGCCGGCCGATGGCATGGTCTACGGCCTCGCGCCCGACGGCGCCATCGTCACCGTGGACATCAAGACCGGCGCGTGGGAGAAGGTCAGCCAGTTGTCGGAAGTGCTGCCGGCCGGAGTGGCCGTGGCCGTGGACTTCAACCCGGTGGCCGACCGCATGCGGGTCATCGCCGCGAACGGCCTGAATCTGCGCGTGAACGTGGCCGACGGCAAGGCCACCGTGGACGGCATGCTCAAGTACGGTCCCACCGATGCCGCGATGAGCCGCACGCCGATGGTCACGGCCGCCGGCTACACCAACAGCATGGCCGGCGCGAAGGAGACGACGCTCTACGACGTGGACACGGCGGCCGGCACGCTGCTGAAGCAGGCGCCGCCGAACGACGGCGTGCTCGCCACGGTGGGGCCGCTCGGGCTGACGCTGCGCGGGGCCGCCGCCTTCGACGTGTGGTCCGACGGGATGGGCAAGAGTGTGGGCTGGCTCGTGCACGGCGGCACGCTGCACACGGTCGATCTCGGCACCGGCCGGGCGACGGCGGTGGGAGCGATTGCCGGCCTCTCCGGCGCGACTACGGATATCGCGATTCTGCCCGGGAAGTAGTCCGGCGTCTCGCGTCTGGAATCACTCCACGCGTTGCACTAAGCTGAGGTGTGGATTCCGCCGCGCTGGTGCGCGGCGGTCCGCACGTACAACAGCGTAGAGGTCAACGTCTCATGGCAAACGAATCCAAGTGCCCGTTCTCGGGCAAGGCCCACAGCGGCACCACGAACCGCGACTGGTGGCCGAACCAGTTGAATCTGAAGGTGCTGCATCAGAACCCGCCGAAGGGCGATCCGATGGGCCCCGACTTCGACTACGCGGCCGAGTTCAAGACCGTCAACCTCGATGAACTCAAGAAGGACATCGAGCAGGTGATGACGACGTCGCAGGACTGGTGGCCGGCCGACTACGGCCACTACGGCCCCTTCTTCATCCGCATGGCCTGGCACAGCGCCGGTACCTACCGCATCCACGACGGCCGCGGCGGCGCCGGCTCCGGCACGATGCGCTTTGCGCCGCTGGCGAGCTGGCCCGACAACGTCAACCTCGACAAGGCGCGCCGGCTGCTCTGGCCGGTGAAGCAGAAGTACGGCCGCAAGGTCTCCTGGGCCGACCTGATGGTCTTCACCGGCAACGTCGCGCTCGAGTCCATGGGCTTCAAGACGTTCGGCTTCGCCGGCGGCCGCGCCGACGTGTGGGAGCCGGAATCGGACGTCTACTGGGGCTCGGAGACGACCTGGCTCGGCGACCAGCGCTACAGCGGCGACCGCCAGCTCGAGAACCCGCTCGCGGCCGTGCAGATGGGTCTCATCTACGTGAACCCCGAAGGCCCGAACGGCAACCCGGATCCGCTGGCGAGCGCCCGCGACATCCGCGAGACGTTCGGCCGCATGGCGATGAACGACGAAGAAACCGTGGCGCTCATCGCCGGCGGTCACACCTTCGGCAAGACGCACGGGGCCGGTCCTGCCACCCACGTCGGGCGTGAACCGGAGGCCGCGCCGCTCGAGGATCAGGGCTTCGGCTGGAAGAGCAGCTACGGCAGCGGCAAGGGCGGCGACACGATCAGCAGCGGCCTCGAAGTCACCTGGACGACGACGCCCACGAAGTGGAGCAACGACTACTTCGATCACCTCTTCAACTACGACTGGGAGCTGACGAAGAGCCCGGCCGGCGCCAACCAGTGGACGCCGAAGGGCGGCGCCGGCGCCGGCACCGTACCCGACGCACATGACCCGACGAAGAAGCACGCGCCGTCGATGCTCACCTCCGACCTGGCGCTGCGGTTCGATCCGGCCTACGAGAAGATCTCGCGGCGCTTCCACCAGCACCCGCAGGAGTTCGCCGACGCCTTCGCCAAGGCGTGGTTCAAGCTGACGCACCGCGACATGGGCCCGATCTCGCGCTACCTCGGCGCGCTCGTGCCCGCCGAGCCGCAGATCTGGCAGGACCCGGTGCCGCCGGTGACCGGTGCGCTCATCGGCGCCGCCGAGATCGCGACGCTCAAGGGGCAGCTGCTCGCCTCGGGTCTCACCGTGTCGCAGCTCGTGGCGACGGCGTGGGCCTCGGCCTCGTCGTTCCGCGGCACCGACAAGCGCGGCGGCGCCAACGGCGCCCGCGTGCGTCTCGCGCCGCAGAAGGACTGGGCGGCCAACTCGCCGGCCGATCTCGCGAAGGTGCTGTCCGTGCTCGAAGGCATCCAGCAGGCGTTCAACGCGACGAGCGCGGCGAAGGTCTCGCTCGCCGACCTCATCGTGCTCGGCGGCTGCGCGGCCGTGGAGCAGGCGGCGAAGGCCGCCGGTTACGACGTGCAGGTGCCCTTCGCGCCCGGCCGCACCGATGCGACGCAGGCGCACACGGACGTCGAGTCGTTCGCCGTGCTCGAACCGACCGCCGACGCCTTCCGCAACTACCTCGCCCCCGGCCAGGTGCTGCCGGCCGAGAACCTGCTGCTCGAGAAGGCGCGCATGCTCACGCTGAGCGCGCCGGAGACCACCGTGCTCGTCGGCGGCCTGCGCGTGCTCGGCGCCAACACCGGCGGCTCGCACACGGGTGTCTTCACGTCGCGCCCAGGCGTGCTGACGAACGACTTCTTCGTGCACCTGCTCGACATGGGCACGGTGTGGACGCCGACGTCGGCGGCCGCCGAGACGTTCGAAGGGCGCGGCCGCGCCACGGGCGAACTGAAGTGGACGGCCAGCCGCGTCGACCTCGTGTTCGGATCGAACTCCGAGCTGCGGGCGCTGGCCGAGGTCTACGCCTGCGACGACGCGAAGGAGAAGTTCGCGCGCGACTTCGCCGCCGCATTCGCGAAGGTCATGAACCTCGACCGCTTCGATCTCGCCTGAGACCTCCCGTGTGGGCCGGCTCTCACGGGCCGGCCCGCGTGACCTGCCGTCGAGCCGGTGCCGCGGATGCGTCCGCGCGCCGGCTCGAGTTACGTACGGCGGTCGATGACGCGCTTCGCCTTGCCGGCGGAGCGTTCGACGGCGCCCGGATCGCAGACCTCCACCCGCACCGACACGCCGACGAACGACTTCACACGATGGGCCAGCTCGCGTGCGGCCTGCTGGCGCGCCGTCGCGTCGCCGCTCGCGTCCGCATGGGCCTCCACGCGCACGGCCAGCAGGTCGAGATGGGCCTCGCGGCTGACCTCGAGCACGTAGTGGGGCGACAGCCGCGCATCCGCCAGGATCTGTTCCTCGATCTGACTCGGGAACACGTTGACGCCGCGGATGATGAGCATGTCGTCGGTGCGGGCGCGGATGCGGGCGATGCGCCGCATCGCGCGGGCCGTCGGCGGCAGGAGGCGCGTCAGGTCGCGCGTGCGGTAGCGCACGATCGGCAGCGCTTCCTTCGTGAGCGAGGTGAAGACGAGTTCGCCTACTTCGCCGTCGGGCAGCACGCGCCCGGTCGCCGGGTCGATGATCTCCGGGTAGAAGTGGTCTTCCCAGATGACCGGACCGTCCTTCGTCTCGAGGCACTCGCAGCCCACGCCCGGGCCGATGACCTCCGAGAGCCCGTAGATGTCGAGCGCATCGAGGCCCATGCGCTGTTCGATCTCGGCGCGCATCGCTTCGGTCCACGGCTCGGCGCCGAAGATGCCGATGCGCAGCGACGAGGCGCGCGGGTCGAGCCCCTGGCGCACGAACTCCTCGGCGAGCGCCAGCATGTAGGACGGCGTCACCATGATCACGGTGGGCTGGAAGTCGGTGATGAGCTGCACCTGGCGTTCGGTCTGGCCGCCCGACATCGGGATCACCGTGCAGCCGAGCCGCTCGGCCCCGTAGTGCGCGCCGAGGCCGCCGGTGAAGAGCCCGTAGCCGTAGGCCACGTGCACGAGATCGCCGGGGCGTCCGCCGGCGGCGCGGATCGACCGCGCGACGAGGGACGCCCACATGTCGATGTCGCCGGCGGTGTAGCCGACCACCGTGGGCTTGCCGGTCGTGCCGCTCGACGCGTGGATGCGCACCACCTGCTCGCGCGGCACGGCGAACATGCCGAACGGGTAGGTGGCCCGCAGGTCGGCCTTCGTCGTGAACGGGAACCGCGCGAGGTCGTCGAGCGAGCGCAGGTCGTCGGGATGCACGCCCGCCGTCGCGAAGCTGGCGCGGTAGTGTGGCACGTGTTCCCAGGCGTGGCGCAGCGACCACCGCAGGCGGTCGAGTTGCAGTGCCCGCAGTTCGTCCGTGCTGGCGCGTTCGATCGGGTCGAGTTGGGCGGTCGGCATCACGGGCACGGCCTCCAGGCGGCGCGGCGCCGCGCGATTACGACACCGCGGCCACGGGCCGGGCGTTCATCGTCAGCAGGTCGTAGGTGGCGACGACCTCGCCGTGCTGGTTCGTCACCTCCACGTCCCAGCGCACTTCGCCGTACTCGGGCTTGCGCGCGGCCTGCTTCTGTTTCACCGTGAGCCGCACGGCGATGGCATCGCCCGGCGAGACCGGCTTCAGGAAGCGCAGGTTGTCGAGGCCGTAGTTGGCGAGCACGGGCCCGGGATCCGGCTGGACGAAGAGGCCCGCCGCGAACGACAGGATGAGATACCCGTGGGCGACGCGTCCGGGGAAGAACGGGTTGGCCTTCGCGGCCTCCTCGTTCATGTGGGCGTAGAACAGGTCGCCCGTGAAGTGCGCGAAGTGTTCGATGTCGTCGAGCGTGATGACACGCGACGGCGTGCGCACGGTCTCGCCGATGACGAGCGTGTCGAAATCGCGCGTGAACGGATGCGGGCCGTCGGCGGGGGCGGGCGCGCCCTTCGTCCAGCGGCGGGTGAGCGCGGTGAGGCGCTTCGGCGAGCCCTGGATCGCCGTGCGCTGCATGTAGTGGAACACGCCGCGGATGCCGCCCAGTTCCTCGCCGCCGCCGGCGCGGCCCGGGCCGCCGTGCACGAGCATCGGCAGCGGCGAGCCGTGGCCGGTCGATTCCTTCGCGCAGTCGCGGTCCACGAGCAGCACGCGTCCGTGGTACGGCGCCAGGCCGAAGAACAGGCGGTCGGCCACGGCATCGTCGTAGGTGAAGATCGACGCCACGAGGCTGCCTTCACCCTTCGCCACGAGGGTCACGGCCTCGTCGAGCGAGTCGTACGGCATCACCGTGGCGACCGGCCCGAAGGCTTCGGTCGTGTGCACGTGCCGGCCGGTGAGTGGGGCGGTGCAGCGCAGCAGCACGGGCGCCAGGAACGCGCCGCCGGCGAGCGACGGATCGAGCGCCTCGTCAGCGGCGGTGGGCGCGCCGTAGACGATCTCGGCTTCCTGGGCGATCTCGGCCACCTTCTCGAGCACGGACGCCCGCTGGGCGCGGCTCGCGAGCGGTCCCATGCGCACGCCCTCGGTGCGCGGATCGCCCATCGTGGCGCCGGCCAGGCGCGTCGACAGCGCTGCCGTCACGGCCGGCTCGAGCGCGCGCGGCACGAACACGCGGCGGATGGCGGTGCACTTCTGTCCGGCCTTCACCGTCATCTCGCGCACGACTTCCTTCACGAACAGATCGAACTCCGGCGTGCCCTCGACCGCGTCCGGGCCGAGCACGGCGGCGTTCAGCGAATCACGCTCGGCGATGAAGCGCACGGCCTGACGCGAGATCGACGGATGGTTGCGCAGCTTCTCGGACGTCTCGATCGATCCGGTGAAGGAGACGATGTCCTGACCGGTGAGGTGATCGAGCAGGTCGCCGGTCGAGCCGCAGATGAGCTGCAGGGCGCCGGCCGGCAGCAGCCCGGATTCCACGATGAGCCGCACGACGGCTTCGGCCACGTAGGCCGTGGCGGTGGCCGGCTTCGTGATGACCGGCACCCCGGCGAGGAACGCCGGCGCGAGCTTCTCGAGCATGCCCCAGCAGGGGAAGTTGAAGGCGTTGATGTGGATGGCGACGCCTTCGAGCGGCGTCATGACGTGCGCGCCCACGAACGTGCCGCCCTTCGAAAGCCCCTCGGGCGGCCCCTCGACCACCACGTGTTCGTTCGGCAGCTCGCGCCGGCCGCGCGACGCGTAGGCGAAGAGCGTGCCGAGGCCGCCATCGATGTCGATGAGGTTGTCGCCCTTCGTGGCGCCGGTGTCGGCGGCGAGGGCATAGAGCGGCTCCTTCCGCTCCGTGAGATAAAGCGCGAGCGCTTTCAGGCGATCCGCGCGCTCGTGGAACGTCAGGGCGCGCAGGGCGGGTCCGCCCACGGTGCGGGCGTAAGTGACCATGGCACCGAAGTCGAGACCGGCACTCGAGGCCCGCGCCACCACGCGGCCGTCGATGGCGCTCGGGATGTCGCTGAACCCCGACGAGGCCTCGACCCACTGGCCGGCGGCGTAACTCTTGAGCACGATCGACATGTCTACTCCTGGGAACGGGAAAGGTCGCGGCGCCAGGCGCCCAGTGTGCCGCCGCTCCTGGCGAGCTCCACGAGCAGCGGCGCGGGTTCCGAGCCGACGCCGCCCACACGGTGGGCCTCGTCGATGTCGGCGAGCACGGCGGCCAGACCGCGGCGATCGGCCGCGTACATCGGGCCGCCCTGGGCCCGCGGGAAGCCGTAGCCGTTCACGAGTGCCACGTCGATGTCCGAGGCGCGCAGCGCGATGCCTTCGGCAAGCGCCTTGGCGCCTTCGTTGGCCATGACCGCCAGCACGCGGCGCTGGATGTCGGCAGCGCTGAAGGCGCGTGGCGCAATCGCCTTGCGGGCGCGTTCGCCCGTGATGATGGCCGCCGTCGCCGGATCGACGGACTTCTTCCCCTCGGGGTCGTAGGCATACCAGCCGGCGCCGGTCTTGCGGCCGAGACGCCCGGCCTCGACCAGACGGTCGGCGATGTGCACGTAGCGCTCACCGGGATCGCGTGTGGCGTCGCGGCGGCGCCGCATGGCGTGGGCGATGTCGAGGCCCGAGAGATCGAACACCGCAAAGGGGCCCATCGCGAACCCGAAGGCCTCGAGCGCGGCGTCCACGTCCTCCGGCATCGCGCCGTCCTCGAGCAGGTATTCGACGTGGCGGCGATAGGTGGCGTAGATGCGGTTGCCGATGAAGCCGTCGCAGACGCCGGCCACGACCGGCTGCTTCTTCAGGCGCCCCGCCAGGGCGAGCGCGGTGGCGAGCGCATCGGGCGCCGTGCGTGCTGCCCGCACGATCTCGAGGAGCCGCATGAGATTCGCCGGCGCGAAGAAGTGCAGGCCGAGGACGTCCCCGGGGCGTGAGACCGTCGCGGCCAGGGCGTCGATGTCGAGATACGACGTGTTGGTTGCGAGGATGGCGCCCGGCGGCAGCAGCGCATCGAGTCGCGCGAAGATGTCGCGCTTCACCGCCATGTCCTCGAACGCCGCTTCGATGGCGAGTGTGCAGCCGCGAAGCGTGTCCCAGTCGGCGGTGACGCCGACGCGGGCGACCCTGGCCGCCTTCTCGTCGTCGCTCAGAGCCGCGCGCTTCAGATGCCGCGCATAGACGCTGCTGACGCGCTCGCGCGCCGCCTCGGCGGAGGCCGCATCGCGTTCGATGACGACCACGTCGAGGCCGGCCTCGGCGGCGGACACGGCGATGCCGACGCCCATCGTGCCGCCGCCGATGATGGCGACGCGGCCGATCGGCCGGGGGGCGACGGCGTCGAGGCCGGGCACACGCGCCGCCTCGAGTTCAGCGGCCGCGAGATACGCCTTCGCGGCGGCCTCGTCCTGCGGAAGTACGGACTCGGCGCTCATACGCGTTCGATGAGGGCGGCGATGCCCTGGCCCACGCCGATGCACATGGTGGCGATGGCGCGCCGTCCGCCGCGCACCTCGAGCGCGCTCACGCTCGTCATCGCCAGGCGCGCGCCCGACATGCCGAGCGGGTGGCCGAGGGCGATGGCGCCGCCGTGCGGGTTCACGAGGTCGCTGTCGTCGGCGATCCCGAGCTGCCGCAGCACCGCGAGGCCCTGCGAGGCAAAGGCCTCGTTCAGCTCGATGACGTCGATGTCGGCGAGCGAGAGTCCGGTCTTCGCCAGCAGCTTCTCGGTGGCCGGCGCCGGGCCGATGCCCATGATGCGCGGCTCGACCCCGGCCGAGACCACCGCCACCACGCGCGCGCGTGGTGTGAGGCCGTACTTCGCGACCGCGGCGTCCGAGGCCAGGAGCAGGGCACCGGCGCCGTCGTTCACGCCCGAGGCGTTGCCGGCCGTGATGGTGCCGCCCTTGCGGAACGGCGTCTTCAGCTTCGCGAGCTGCTCGAGCGTGGTGTCGGCGCGCGGATGTTCGTCCACCGAGACAGTGGCCGTGCCGCCCTTCACCGGCACGTCGATGGGCGCGATCTCGCGGGCGAAGAAGCCGGCCTGCTGGGCGGCGGCCGCCCGCTGCTGCGAGCGCCACGCGAAACGGTCCTGGTCCTCGCGCGAGATGCCGAACTGCTCGGCCACGTTCTCGCCCGTCTCCGGCATCGAGTCGACGCCGTACTGCGCCTTCAGCAGCGGGTTCACGAACCGCCAGCCGAGGGTGGTGTCGTAGATCTCGGCCTGGCGCGAGAACGCCTCGGTGGCCTTGCCCTGCACGAAAGGCGCCCGCGTCATGCTCTCGACGCCGCCGGCGATGACGAGGTCCGCGTCGCCACTGCGAATCGCCCGCGCCGCGAGGGCCACGGCATCGAGGCCGGAGCCGCAGAGGCGGTTGATGGTCGCGCCGGGCACGCTCGCGGGCAGGCCCGAGAGCAGCACCGCCATGCGCGCGACGTTGCGGTTGTCTTCGCCAGCCTGGTTGGCGCAGCCGAGGACGACGTCGTCCACCGCGCCCCAGTCCACCGAAGGGCACCGCGTCTGCAGCACCCGCAGCGGATGCGCCGCCAGGTCGTCGGTGCGGACGTCCTTGAGGGCGCCGGCGTAGCGGCCGATCGGCGTGCGAACGAATTCACAGATGTAGGCGTGGCTCACGATGGGACTCCAGAGGCGCGGCCGGGTCGGGCCTTGCGGTCTGCGTGGGGGCGCGGCATGGCGTGGATACCGCTATCGTATGATGCGAGGCGGATCCGATGAGTGCGGGCGCCGTGCGGCGCGGGGGAACGATGGAGAGTGTGCTGCTGATCGATCGACGCGACGGCTGGGTGAAGCTCACGCTGAACCGCGCCAACCGTCTCAATGCCTTCAATGAAGAGCTGCACCGGGCGCTGGCTGCCGCGCTCGACGAGGCCGCCGCCGACGAGGGCTGCCGTGCCGTGCTGCTCACCGGCGCCGGCCGCGGCTTCTGTGCCGGCCAGGATCTGGCGGCCGTGCCGGCCGGGGGCGACCTTGGCGACACGGTGGAGCAGTTCTACAACCCGCTCATTCTGCGACTGCGCGCGCTCAGGAAGCCCGTCGTGTGCGCCGTGAACGGCGTGGCGGCCGGCGCGGGCGCGAACATCGCGCTTGCCTGTGACATCGTGCTCGCGGCGCGCTCGGCGCAGTTCATCCAGGCCTTCGCCAAGATCGGCCTCGTGCCCGACTCGGGCGGCACCTACGTGCTGCCGCGCCTCGTCGGCGAGGCCCGCGCCCGCGCGCTCACGCTGCTCGGCGAGCCCGTGAAGGCCGAGCAGGCGGAAGCCTGGGGCCTCATCTGGAAGGCCGTGGACGATGCCGCGCTCATGACCGACGCGGAAACGCTCACCGCGCACCTCGCCACGCAGCCGACCTTCGCCCTCGGGCTGACCAAGGCGCTGCTCAACCAGTCGAGCACGAGCACGCTCGACCATCAGCTCGACCTCGAACGTGATGCGCAGCGGCGGGCGGGGAAGACGCATGACTACGCGGAAGGGGTGAAGGCGTTCGCCGAGAAGCGCTCCCCGGCGTTCACGGGGCGCGAGTGACGGGGCCGGATCCGCAGGACCCGCAGGCTGTCGCCGAGTTCTGCGCGGCGGCGATGTGGACGGACGACCACGCGAGCCAGGCGCTCGGCATGACGATCGACCGGGTGGGGCCGGGCACCGCCGAGCTCAGCATGACGGTGACGCGCGAGATGACCAACGGCCACGGCACCGCGCACGGCGGCTACATCTTCGCGCTGGCCGACAGCGCCTTCGCGTTCGCCTGCAATTCGCGCGGACCGCGCGCCGTGGCCGCCCAGTGCCACGTGGCCTACCTGCGGCCGGGCCGGCCCGGCGAGCGGCTGGTGGCGACGGCCGTCGAAGTGGTGCGCGAGGGCCGCTCCAGCATCTACGACGTGCACGTGCGCTGCGAGGGCGCGGTCGTGGCCGAGTTCCGCGGGCATGCCCGGCAGGTCGGCGGCTCGTGGCTCGACGGCGTCGCGCCGGCCGGCTGACAGCAGCGGTCGCACGGCGGCTAGACCTGATCGTAGTCGACGACCACGCGCGGCGTGGTGGGGTGGGCCTGGCAGGTGAGCACGTAACCGGCCGACACTTCCCAGGGTTCGAGCGAGTAGTTGACGTCCATCGTCGCGGCGCCCTCGACGAGACGCGCGCGGCAGGTGGCGCACATGCCGCCCTTGCAGGCGAACGGCAGGTCCACGCCGCCGCGGATGGCGGCATCGAGAATGGCCTCGCCCTCGGCCACCGGCACCTCGCGGCGTTTGCCGTCCACGATGAGCGCGGCGACGTGCGCCGGCGGGGCATCCGGCGCCACGGCCACCGGGGCGCGGCGCGGCCGTCCGCCTTCGCTCGAGACGAAGCGTTCGACGTGAATGCGCGCCTCGGGCAGGCCGAGATCGCGCAGCGTTGCCTGCACGTCGTCGATCATCGCCGCCGGGCCGCAGACGAAGGCGTGGTCCACACTCGCCGCCGGCACCATCGTGGCGAGCAGGGCGCGCACCTTGGCGCCGTCGAGATGGCCGTTCAGGAGCGGCACGTCCTGCGCTTCGCGCGACAGCACGTGCAGCACCGCCAGCCGGTCGAGGAAACGGTCCTTCAGTTCGGTGAGTGACTCGCGGAAGAGGATGTCGGCGGCGCTCCTGTTGCCGTAGAACAGGAAGAAGCGGCTGGAGGGCTCGCGCTGCAGCACGGTGCGCACGATCGACAGCACCGGCGTGATGCCGGAACCGGCGACGAACGCCACATAGACGCCGCCTGGCGTCGTCGCCCCGGCGCCGAAGCGGCCCGTTGGCGTCATCACCTCGAGCGTGTCGCCGGGCCGCAGCGACTGGTTCACCCAGCGCGAGAACAGGCCCTGTTCGACTTCCTTGACCGCCACCCGCAGCTCGCCGTCATCGGCACCGGCGCAGATCGAGTACGAGCGGCGCACGTCCTCGCCGTCGATGGTCGTGCGCAGCGTCAGGTACTGGCCCGGCGTGAAGGCGTAGTCGTTGGCCAGCGCCGCTGGCACCTCGAAGGCGATCGACACGGCGTGATTCGTCTCGCGGCGCACATCGCGCACGGTGAGGCGGTGGAAGCGGGGGATCGCGCTGGCCATGGGACGGGGTGTCAGTGACACTTGAAGTAGTCGAACGGCTCACGGCACGTGGCGCAGCGCCACAGGGCCTTGCACGCCGTCGAGCCGAACGCGGCCAGCTGCGTCGTGTCGGTCGAGCCGCAGCGCGGGCAGGGCACCGTCGTGGTGCCGAAGAGTGCCGTGCGATCGCCGCCAGGCGCCGGCGGCGCGATGCCGTAGTCGTGCAGTTGCCGGCGGCCGGTCTCGGTGATCCAGTCGGTGGTCCAGGCGGGCGAGAGCACGAGCCGCACCTGCACCGGCGCCAGGCCGGCCGTGGCGAAGGCCTGCTCGAGTTCCGACTTGATCATGTTCATCGCCGGGCAGCCCGAGTACGTGGGGGTGATGCGCACTTCCACGTGATCGCCGGCCACCACGACCTCGCGCAGGATGCCGAGATCGGCGATCGAGATGACCGGGATCTCGGGATCGACCACGGTGCTCGCGACGCGCCGCACCTCCGCGCAGAGCGCCGTCAGATCGCCCGGCGCCGTCGTCACCACGTGGCTCCCGGGAAGGCGCGCTGCAGGTACTGCAGATCGCTCAGCAGGTGGCCCAGGTGTTCGCTGTGCCGGCCTTCGCGGCCGCCCCGCTGCATCCAGCCGTCAGCGGGCAGCGTGAGCGTCGCGCGTTCGACGACGCGCGTCACGGTGGCGCGCCAGGGGGCGCGCAGCGTCTCGGGATCGATCGCGATGCCCGCGTCGATGAGCGCGCGTTCGCCGGCGGGCATCGTGAAGAGTTCACCGGTAAAGGGCCACAACTCGTCGAGCGCGCGCTGGGCCCGCGCGTGACTCTCCGCCGTGCCATCGCCCAGGCGAACCGTCCACTCCGAGGCGTGGCGCAGATGATAGGCGGATTCCTTCTCGGCCTTGGCGGCAATGGCGGCGAGGGTCGGGTCGGTGCTGGCCATGAGCGCGCGCCAGTACGGGTCGATGAAGGCCGAGAAGAGCAGCTGCCGCACGATGGTGCGCGCGAAGTCGCCGTTCGGCTGCTCGACGAGCAGCAGGTTGGCGTAGCTCGTGACGTCGCGCAGGTAGGCGTAGGCGTCTTCGTCGCGGCCGGCCGCTTCGACCTCGCCGGCGTAGGTGTAGAGGGCGCGCGCCTGGCCGATGAGGTCGAGCGCCATGTTGCTGAGCGCCATGTCCTCTTCGAGCAGCGGTCCGTGGCCGCACCATTCCGAGAGGCGGTGGCCGAGCACGAGCGCGTCGTCGGCGCGGCCGAGCACGTAGCGCAGGAGCGGCGTGTCGGCGACGGTGATAGAGCCGGTGTACATCGTCGTCCGCCGTTACATGTGCCCGACGTCGTCGGGCACCTCGTAGAAGGTGGGGTGGCGGTAGACCTTCGAGTCGGCCGGGTCGAACATCATTCCCTTGTCGGCGGGGTCCGACGCGGTAATGGCGCTCGACGGCACGACCCACACCGACGTGCCTTCGCCGCGGCGGGTGTAGAGGTCGCGCGCGGCCTGCACGGCGAGCGTGGCGTCAGCCGCGTGCAGCGAGCCCACGTGTTTGTGCGCGAGGCCGGTGCGGCTGCGGATGAACACTTCCCAGAGCGGCGTGGTCGGTGTGGACATGACGGCGTTCCTAGGCGGCGCCAGCCGCGGCAGCGGCGCGGGCGCGTTCCTTGGCGGCGTAGGCGAGCGCGGCATCGCGCACCCATTCGCCGTTCGCGTGGGCGGCGCGGCGGGCGGCCATCCGGTCGCGATTGCAGGGGCCGTTCCCGGCCAGCACCTGTTTGAACTCGCTCCAGTCGATCTCGCCGAACTCCCAGTGGCTCGTGGCCTCGTTGAAGCGCAGCGCCGGGTCGGGCAGCGTGAGGCCGAGGAAGTGCGCCTGCGGCACGGTGGCATCCACGAACTTCTGGCGCAGCGCGTCGTTCGAGAACCGCTTGATCTTCCAGCGTGTCGAGGTGTCGGAATGCTGGCTCTGCGCGTCGGGTGGTCCGAACATCATCAGGCACGGCCACCACCAGCGATTGAGGGCGTCCTGCGCCATCGCCTTCTGTGCGGCGGTGCCACGGGCCAGCGTGAGCATGATCTCGTAGCCCTGGCGCTGATGGAACGACTCTTCCTTGCAGACGCGGATCATGGCGCGCGAGTAGGGGCCGTACGAGCAGCGGCAGAGCGGGATCTGGTTCATGATCGCCGCGCCGTCCACCAGCCAGCCGATGGCGCCGATGTCGGCCCAGGTGAGCGTGGGGTAGTTGAAGATCGACGAGTACTTGGCCTTGCCGGCCAGCAGCTCGTCGACGAGCTGTTCGCGCGTCACACCGAGTGTTTCGGCGGCGGCGTAGAGATACATGCCGTGGCCGCACTCGTCCTGCACCTTGGCGATGAGGGCGGCCTTGCGGCGCAGCGACGGGGCGCGGGTGATCCAGTTGCCCTCGGGCAGCATGCCGACGATCTCGGAATGGGCGTGCTGCGAGATCTGGCGCACGAGCGTGCGGCGGTAGGCGGCCGGCATCCAGTCGTTCGGCTCGATGCGCTCCTCGGCGTCGATGCGCGCCTGGAAGCGGGCGGCCGCCTCGGCGTCTTCCGGTCCGGTGGTGCCTTCGACCTGCTGGTTGAGGGACTGTGCGTACATCCGGCCTCCCCTGACTGCTTCCAGTTTATGTGACAGGAAGTTGAGCCGCAAATCGTTTCTGTAACATATCGACGCGCCCCGGGCGCCCGCCGGTTCAGCTGGTGAACCGCCGGTGGAGGTCGCGGGCGCGGGGCAGCGGCGCCCCGTCGTCACTGCGCGCGTGGGCGTCGAGCCAGCGTTCGGCGCCCGGGACGACGCGGCTGGAGATTT
>JALHON010000080.1 GCA_022842985.1 Acidobacteriota bacterium
CGGCCCGACGGCGTCGTGCTGGCGCTCGCCGTGGCCCGCGATCGCCGGCTCTACGTGGGCGGCGCCTTCACGACCATCGCCGGCCAGAGCCGCGACCGCCTGGCCGCGTTCGATCTGGCGACCGAGACGCTGACGTCGTGGAACCCCGGCGCCGACGCCCCCGTCCGGGCGCTGGCCACCTTCACCGACGCCAGCACCACCACCATCTACGCCGGCGGCGACTTCACGATGGCCGGCGGCCAGCCGCGCAGTCACCTCGCGGCAATCGCCGGCGCGAGCGGACTCGCGGTGCCGGGCTTCGCGCCCGGGGCGACCAGCGACTCCGTGCTGGCGCTCGACGTCAACGCGACGCATGTCTACGCCGGCGGGCAGTTCACGACGCTCGGCGGCGCGGCGCTGCCCTTCCTCGGCCGGCTCGACCGGCTGACCGGCGCGGCGGATGCCGCCTGGGCGCCGGCGCCCGATGACGTCGTGCGTGCCGTGAACCTGGCGCCGCAGACGGTCTACGCCGGCGGCCTTTTCGCGAACATCGCCGGCACCGGCCGCGCGCACGTCGCGCAGATGTCGCTCGCGGCGCCGGCCACCGCCACCGGCTGGACACCGAATCCCGATCGCGCGGTGAACGCCATCGATCGCGACGGTCCGTACGTGTTCCTCGGCGGCGCCTTCACCACCGTGGCCGGCCAGCCGCGGTCGCGCCTGGCGGCGGTGCTCGCGAGTGCCACCGGACCCGGCCCGTACGTGCTGCCGTGGCGGCCGCGCTGGTTCGGCGTGGTGCACGCGCTCGATGCGCGGCTCGAAGGCCTGCTCGTCGGCGGCGACGCGCTGCCGGATCTCGACGACCGGGAGATCGATCCGGTGGGTCGCGTCGGCTTCTATCCGCGCGCCGGCGTGCCGGGCCGTCCCGGAGCGCCGACCAATCTCCACACGTTCACGAACGGCAGCATCGTGGGCATCGAGTGGGGACCGCCGCTGAACGGCGCCGAGCCGCGCTTCTACGTCCTCGAAGCCGGCAGCTCGCCCGGCGCGAGTGACATCACGGCCGGTGTGCCGATCGGATCCGACACGTCGTACGAAGTGAACGGCGTGCCGCCGGGCACCTACTACCTGCGCGTGCGGGCCGTGTCGGCCGGCGGTTTCGGGCCGGCGTCCGACGAAGTGGAACTCGTCGTCGGTCCGTCGAGCTGCGTGGCGCGTCCCGAACCGCCCACGGATCTCGAAGCCATCGTGAACGGCGGCATCGTCACCATCACCTGGAGCGAGAGTGTCACGCCGGGCGTGACCGGCTATCGCGTGCTGGGCAACCCCTTCGGCATCGACGCGCCGTTCTCCACGCTCGTGCCGGCCGGCACCACCACCTTCTCGGCGCCGGCGCCGCGGGGCGTCTTCGTGGTGCGCGTGCGGGCATTGAGCGCGTGCGGCGCAAGCGCCGCCACCAACGAGGTGCTCATCGGCGTGGGTGGCGCGGAGCTGCCGCCCGGCGAGCCCGATGACCTCACGGCGGTCGTGAACGGCAGCGCCGTGACGTTCTCGTGGATGGCACCGATGACCGGTGGTTCCGCGGGCGCCTACATCCTCGAAGCCGGCAGCGGGCCGGGGCTGAGCGACCTTGCGCGCGTGCCGGTGAACGGCACGGGCCTCACCGCGCCGAACGTGCCCGCGGGCACCTACTTCGTGCGCGTGCGGGCGGTGAACAACGCCGGTATGGGCGACGCCTCCTCCGAGGTGCAGGTCGTCGTGCCGTAAGCACTCACTGTGCGCCCGGGGCCTGCAGCGGCGGCAGGCTCCGGGCGATACAGACCTGTGGAGGGGGCCCATTCGCTATACTGAGCAATGGTGTGCCTCCCGCCACGGAGGACTCTGACATGACCCGCGCCGCTTTCGTTTCCCTGCTCGTTCTGAGCCTCGCCGCGCCCGCCGCCGCCGACGTCACCATCAAGCAGTCGACGACCGGCAAGGGCCTCGGCATGTCGGGCACCACGTCGGGCACGACCTACATCAAGGGCGCGAAGATGCGCACCGACATGGTGACGGGCGACACCACGCGCTCGACCATCTTCGACCTCGACGCCCAGAAGATGTACTCGTTCGATTCGAAGAAGAAGGAAGCGGACGTGTACGATCTCGGCGCCCTGCAGGCCGAGATGGCGAAGTCGATGGACGCGAGCGCGATGAAGGCGACGATCACGCCGAACGGCCAGACGAAGACCATTGGCGGCAGGAGCGCGGCCGGCTACGACATGGCCATCTCGGTGCCCACCACGATGGGCGGCAACGCCGACATGGCGATGACGGTGAACCTCACGGGGCCGGTGTGGATCGTCAAGGGCGCCCCCGGCAGCGCCGACTGGGCCAACTTCTACAAGCAGGCGGCCAGCAAGGGCTTCATCTTCGGCGACCCGCGCGCGGTCAAGGGCAGCCCCGGCCAGGCGAAGGCCATGGTCGAGATGTATCGCAAGATGGCTGAACTCGGCGGCATCGCCTACGAGACCGAAACCAGCGTCAAGATGGACGGCAGTGGTCCCATGGCGGGGCTGATGGCCAAGATGGGCGGCGCCACCATGAACACCAGCGTGACCGACGTCAACGCCGGCGCCCTCGCCGACGACCTCTTCGCCGTGCCGGCCGGCTACAAGCTCAGGGAGCGCAAGTAATCCTCGCCGCGCTGCAGTCCTCGTCGCACCTCATCGCGGCCGAACTGCGTCCGCCCCGCGCCGAACTCGAGTCGGCCGCCGGCATCGACGCGTGGATCGACACGTATCACGCCATTCGCGGCCTGGTGCGGCAGAACGTCCGCGTGATGGTGACCGACAGCGCCGTCGGCGCGCAGGAAGAGAACAACCTGCGGCATCTCGTGACCAACCTCGGGCCCGACGTGCCGCGCTCGAGTATCGTGCCGTTCCTCACGACCAAACACTCGATCGACTTCTGCCTCGGCTACGCCGATCAGGTCGTGCAGCACGGCTTCCCGGCGCTCGTCGTGCTCGGCGGCGACAAACACGTGGGGCGCGCCCGCGCCGTCGAACACGCCTGGCAGCTCCGGCAGCTCATTCGCGAGCGGCATCCCGAGCTGCCGCTCGGCGGCTGGGCGAACCCGGCCGGCGATCCGGCGCGGCAGGTGGCCTTCATCGCCGACGGCCACTTCACGGCCGACTTCTACCTCACGCAGATCGTCTCGCACCATCGCGCCGGTGACGTCGAGGGGTTCCTGCGCGAGATCGAGCGCCAGGGCATCACCGCGCCCGGGGTCTTCGGCGTCTTCTACTACCGCAGCGCGAAGGCCTCCACGCTCAGAACGCTCAGTCAGTTCCTGCCGGTGCCAGTGGACGAACTCTCGGCCGAATTTGCCGCCGGCGCCACGCCCGTGGACGTCTGCGCCCGCTCCATCCGCGAACTCGTAGCGCGCGGCGCGCGGCACTTCTACGTGAGCAACCTGCCGCTCGTGCGCACCGCGAGCGTGCTCAACGCGATTCTCGACAAGGCCGGTCTGCTGCCCCACGAACGCTGAGGCGTCCCATGCGCGCGGCGGATGTGTCCGCGGCGCGACGGCGGATTCGCATATGATGAGGGGTCCCCGTGTTCACCGCGGGCCCAATTCCGGGCCCCGAGACCCGAGCCCCGGGACCCGCCGCAATGGGTATCTTCCTCGACTCGCTTCCGATGTCCGGCATCGTGCGCATCCGCGACATGATGTACACGGTCAAGAATCCGTTCCGCCTCGATCAGGGCGATGTCAGCTTCGATGCGCCGGAGTCCTTCAAGGACGGCATGCGCAAGGCGATCGACGCCAACCACACGCACTACCTGCCCACGCTCGGCCTGCCGCGCCTGCGCCAGCTCATCGCCGAGAAGCTGCGGACCAAGAACGGCATTCCGGTCGAGAGCGACGACGACATCATCGTCAGCAACGGCGGCACGCACGGCATCTACTGCGCGCTGCACGCGGTGCTCGAGCCGGGCGACGAGGTGATCTGCCCCGATCCGCTGTGGCCGCCCTCCCTCGCCATCGCCCGCTCGGCGCACGCCGTGCCGGTGCAGGTGCCGGTGCACGAGGCGCTCGGCTTCCGCTGGGATCTCGATGAACTCGAGAAGGCGATCACGCCGAAGACCAAGGCGATCTACATCAACTCGCCCACCAATCCGAGCGGCGGCGCGCTGACGCGCGCCGACCTCGAACGCATCGCCGAGATGGCGAAGTCGCGCAACCTCTGGGTGTTCTCGGACGAAGCCTATGAAGACGTGCTCTTCACCGGCGAACACGTGAGCATCGCCTCGCTGCCGGGGATGTACGAACGCACCATCCCGATCTACACGATGAGCAAGAGCTACGCCGTGACCGGCGTGCGCGTGGGCTACATCGCCATCAAGGACAAGGTGATGCGCGCCCGCGCCGCCAAGGTCGCCCTGTACACGGCGAGCAACGTCTGCTCGATCGCGCAGTACGGCGCCATCGGCGCCCTCGAAGGTCCGCAGGACTGCATCGAGGAGTTCAAGACGGAACTGAAGATCCGCCGCGACCTCTTCTACGCGGGGCTGAAGGACGTGACGAAGGGCGCGCTGTCGGGCAACCCGCCGAACGGCGCCTTCTACGCCTTCGTGAAGATCGACCCGGCGTGGGCGGCCAGCAAGGGCCTCGACAAGGGCGAGTCGCTGTCGTGGACGGTGGTCGAGCACATCATCAAGCACAGCCGCGTCGGCTGCGTGCCCGGGCTCGACTTCGGCCCGGCGAGCGAAGGCTACATCCGCTTCTGCACTTGCCGCGATCGCAAGGAACTGATGGGCGCACTCGAATCGATGCGCACGGTGTTCGCCTCCTAGACAGTGAGCACGACCTCCCCGGCGGTGAGCGTGGCGGCCCCGGCCGCCGCGCCCACGGCCTCGGGCGGGCGGATCCTGTTCGTGGATCTGGCCCGCGCGATCGCCGTCCTGCTGATGGTGCAGGGCCACACCATCGACGCGCTGCTCCACCCCGACTACCGCACCAGCCTCCAGTACAACGCCTGGCTCTACCTGCGCGGCCTCACGTCGTGCACCTTCCTGTTCCTGTCGGGCGCCGCGTTCAGCCTGACGGCGCTGCGCCACTGGGACGAGCAGGGCCGGTTCTCGCGCCGCTCCTTCAAGCGCGTGCGGCGCCTCGCCTTCTTCCTCTCGCTCGGCTACTTCGTGAAGTTCCCGATGGGCCGCTTCCTCGACCTGCCCTACGCCACCGAGGAACGCTGGCGCTCGTTCTTCGCGGTGGACGTGCTGCAGAACGTGGCCGTCACGCTGCTCGCCCTGCAGGTGCTCATCGCCATCACGCGCACACCGCGCCGCTTCGCGGTGACCTGCGGCGCACTGGCGGCCGTCCTCGTCGCCACCACCCCGCTCGTGCACGGCGTAGCGTGGGTGGAGCAGCTGCCGCTCATCCTGGCGTCGTATCTGTCGTTTGACACCGGGTCGCTCTTCCCGCTCTTTCCGTGGGCCGGCTTCACGCTCGTGGGCGCGGCCTTCGGCGTCACGGCGGCGCCGTGGGCCACACGCGATCACCTGCGGAGCCTGGCACGCGCGCTCTTCATGACGGGCGCGGTGCTGGCCGTGAGCGCAGGCCTGCTCGGCGAGCTCGGCTGGTTCGAGTACGGCGTGCTCGACTGGTGGCGCTCGAGCCCGCTCTCGTTCGTGCAGCGCCTCGGGTCGGTGCTGCTGCTGCTCTCGATCGTGGCGGGCATCGGCCACTACGTGACGAAGCTCACGCCGCCGCTCCAGGGCCTGGCCGAAGAGTCGCTGCTCGTCTATGCGGTGCACGTGGCGTTGCTCTACGGCTCACACTGGACGACCGGCCTCGGCCCCACCCTCGGCCCCCAGCCGCCGCGGTTCGTGCTGCTCTGGGCGCTCGTGATGCTCGTGGCGATGACGGCGCTGGCGCTCGCATGGAACAACATCGAGCGGCTGCACCCCGGGCTCGCCGCAGTGTGCCGCGTGACGGCCATCGTGGCGCTCGTGTTTCCGCTGCTCTGACCCGCCGCGGTGCCGTTCCAGGCGAAACCGGGCAATCGCGGGTTTTCGGTGGGCGTTTGACCCGGTTTTCCCTCGACCTCCGCTTCCGGAATGTGGACCGGCCCCTCGCCGGTCCGTCTGGAGGCGGACGTGACGATATGGGGATGGCGTCGAGCTCAGCTGGACCTGGCCGCTCGGGTGATTGGCGTATGGGTCGTGACGGCCGTGGCGCTGGGGGCGAGTGTCGCTCTGCCAACGCGCGTCTCGGCGCAGACACCCATCATTGACACCTGGGCCGGCGGCGGCCCGCCGAACGGCGCCGTCGCCGCCTCGGTCAGCATCGGATCACCGAACTCGGTGGCCACCGACGAACTGGGCAGCTACTACATCGCGTCGTCGGAGACGCGCCTCGTCTACCGCGTGGACGGCGCCGGCCTGGTCAGCGTGTTCGCCGGCGGCGGCACGCGTCAGGCCGGGGCGGCCGACGGCCATCCCGGCCTCGAGGCCGCACTCAATCGCCCCTCGCACGTCGTCTGGTTCGACGGCGGCCTGTTCGTCGTGGAGCGGCAGCGGATTCGCCGCATCGACACGCTGACCAACCTCGTCTCCACGGTGACCGGTGGCGGCGCGCAGCCCTTCGTGGATGGCATGCGCGCGGTGGACGCGGGTCCTGCCTGCCCGAGCGGCCTCGCCATCTCGCCCGCCGGGGACGTCTACTTCACGGACCTCTGCGACAACACGATCAAACGCATCGACGCCGCCGGCACCCTCACGCGCGTGGCGGGCGTGCCGGCGAACCCGGGAGGCTTCGGAGGCGACGGTGGGCCGGCGTCGCAGGCGCTGTTCCGGCGTCCGACGGAGCTGGCCTACGACCCGGAGTCGGGCGACCTCGCCGTGATCGACCAGGCGTACAACGCGGAAAGCGGCCGCGTGCGGCGGATCAGCGCCGGCATCGACGGCGTCGTGGCCGGAGACGCCGACGAGACCATCGTGAGCCTCACCGCAGGTGGATGCTGCGACATCGGCCCCATCAACGACGGGCAGCCGGCCCTGCTCGCCGACATGCGGGGCCTGACCGCGGTGACCTTCGACCTCGGCGCCGTCGTGGTGGCGCAGACCTATGAGGGACCGGCGTTCCTGTGGCGGATTCGCGGCAATGGCCTGCTGCGGCTGATCGGCGGCGTCGATTCGATGACCCGCCCACGCGCGCCGGGGCTCGGCGACGGCGACGGCCGACTCGCCGTCGACGCGCGCTTCGGATCGATCGCCGGCATGATGCAGACGTCGAACCTCGACATCCTCGTCGCCGACCAGGGCCTGCATGCGGTGCGCCTCATCAATGACCTCGGTGAGGTCTATCGCATCGCCGGGAACGCGTCCGTGAGCCTGAGCGGCGACGGCGGCCCGGCCGCGGCCGCGCAGCTGTTCCGGCCGAGCGTCATCGCCTTCAACGCGGCCGGTACGGCGGTCATCGTCGACCAGGATCGCAGCCGGCTCCGCGTGGTGGACGCCGCCACGGGCGCGATCGCGTCGCTCAGTCCCGTCATGCCCGACGGCAGCGCGTTTCGCGCCCAGGCCATGGCGCTGCATCCGCTCACGGGGCACGTCTACTTCGCCAGCGGCGACGAGCGGATCCACGCCTTCAACCCGGCCACCGGCCTCGTGACCGTCGCGGCGGGCACGGGCCGGCGCACGTGCTCGATCGACTGCGAGGGCGGTGATCCCAGCGACGACCTCGGCGACTTCGGCCCGGCGGTGAACGCGACGTTCAACTCGCCGGTGTCGATGGTGTTCGACGCGGCTGGCAACCTCTACCTCGCCGACCTCGGCAACCACCGCGTGCGCCGCATCGACGCCGCGACGGGCATCGTGCGGACGGTGGCCGGCATCGACATCGCCGGCAGTGGCGGCTACGGCGGCGACGGCGGCACGCCCGTGAATGCGCAGCTGCGGAATCCGTGGGCGGTCGCACTCGGCCCCGACGGCACGCTGTTCATCGCCGATACGGGCAACAACCGCATCCGCGCGGTGACGCCGCAGGCCAACGGATCGCCGAGCATCGGCAGCGGCACGATCCGGACCGTCGTCAACGGCTACGATCCGCGCGCACTGGCCGTGGACGCCACCGGCCGGCTGTTCTTCGGCGGTTCGGGCTACGCGGACGTGCGTGTGTGGGACGGCGCCAACGTCAGCGTCTACGTGAACACCCAGGGCATTCCCGGCTTCTCAGGCGACGGCGGGCCGGCCATCGATGGACGAATCTCGACGGCCCGCGGACTTGCGATCGCCGGCGGCGCGCTCTTCATCGCCGACGACACCAACCACCGGATCCGCGTCGTACGCGCGGGCGGCGGCGCGCCGGATCTCGTCGTCGCCAAGACCTCGACGAGCACGTTCCAGCAGGGCGGCTCCGCGCGCTACGAGCTGGCGGCGACCAACAACGGCACCGCGCCGACGATGGGTCTCTACACGGTGACCGACGTGCTGCCCACCGGCCTCACGGCCACCGCGGCGACGGGCGCCGGCTGGGATTGCAGTGCGTCGACCACGACGACGATCACGTGCTCGAGCCGCGATGTGCTCGACCCCGGACAGCTGTCGCCGGTCATCACGATCGACGTGACGATCGCGGCGACAGCGCCCGCGTCGATCACCAACACCGCGGACATCGCCGGCGGCGGTGACGCCGACACGACGAACAACTCGTCGTCGGTCACGCACCCGGTGACACAGCTCGTCCCGGATCTGACGATCGCGAAGTCCACGACCAGCGTGTTCCAGCAGGGCGGCACGGCCACGTATGACCTGGTCGTCAGCAACGGCGGCAGCGGCCCGGCCACCGGCACGATCACCGTGTCGGACCAATTGCCTGCAGGACTCACGCTGGCGGGTCTGCCGTCGGCGGCGGGGTGGGATTGCGCCGCATCGACCGCGCAGGCGGTCAGCTGCACCAGCAGCACCACGCTACCCGCCGGTCAGTCGGCCGCGACGGTGTCGTTCACGGTGGACATCGCGGCCACGGCGGCGGCATCGCTGACCAACACGGCCACCGTGAGCGGCGGCGGCGAGACCGACACGACCAACAACTCGTCGTCGGTCACGAGCGTGGTGACGCAGCTCGTGCCCGATCTGATCATCACCAAGACCACGCCGAGCTCGTTCGAGCAGCGCGGCACGGCGACCTACGACCTCGTCGTCAGCAACGTCGGCACCGGCGCCACGCGCAGCCCCTTCACAATCACCGACCCGCTGCCGGCCGGCCTCACGCTCGCCGGCGCGGCGTCCGGCGCGGGATGGAATTGCGCGGCGTCCACCAGCGCGGTCGTCAGCTGCACCCAGAGCGCCACGCTGCCGGCGGGGCAGGCGGCGCCCACGATCACCTTCACGGTGAACATCGCGGCCAACGCGCCGGCCCTGGTCACCAACACGGCGTCTGTCGCCGGCGGCGGCGAGACCGACACGACGAACAACACGTCGTCAGTCACCCGATCGGTGCTTCAGCTGGCGCCCGACCTCACGATCACCAAGACCACGACGAGTGTGTTCGCGCAGGGCGGCACGGCGACCTACGAGTTCGTGGTCAGGAACAGCGGCAACGGGTCGACGTTCGCTGACTACACCGTCACCGACGTGCTGCCGGCCGGGCTCACGCTCGCCGGCACGGCGCCGGTCGCGGGCTGGGACTGCACCGCCTCGACCAGCACGGTCGTGAGCTGCACCCGAAGCACGGCGCTGGCCGCCGGGCAGGCAGCGCCGGCCTTCGCGATCAGCGTGAACATCGCCCTCACCGCCCCGGCCGCCGTGACGAACACGGCGACGGTCTCTGGCGGCGGCGACACGAACACGGCCAACGATACGGCGTCGGTGACCAGTGTCGTCGCACCCGCCGTGCCCGATCTCACGATCGTCAAGTCCACGACCAGCACGTTCCAGGCTGGCGGCACGGCGGCCTACGTGCTCGCGGTCCGCAACATCGGTAACGGCACGACGTCGGGCGCCTACACGATCGTCGACCCACTGCCGGCCGGGCTGACCTTCGCGAGTGCGGCGCCGGCCGCTGGCTGGGATTGCGCGGCGTCCACGCTTTCGGTCGTCAGCTGCACCAGCAGCGCTGCTGTGTCTGGCGGCCAGGCAGCGCCGGCCGTCACCATCACCGTGAACATCGCGGCGAACGCGCCGGCCACCCTCATCAACACGGCGACGGTCGCCGGAGGTGGCGAGACGAATACCGGCAACAACGCGTCGACCGTCACGAACACGCTGGCGGGCAGCGGCACGCCGGATCTGGCGCTGACCAAGGCCGCGACGTCCGTTACGTTCGTCCCGGGCGGCACGGCGACCTACACATTGACGGTGCGGAACGTGGGCACAGGCCCGACCCGCGGGACCTATACGGTGACCGACCAGTTGCCGTTCTTCGTGGGGCTGGTTCAACCCCCGTCCGGCGCGGGCTGGACCTGCAACGTCTCCGGGAGGCTCGTAACGTGTGCCAACAGCACAGTGCTTCCGCCAGGCGGCACCGCGCCGATGTTGACCTTGGCGGTGATCGTAGATTCCGCGATCCTCGCGCCATCAATCACCAACGTCGCCAACGTCCTCGGCGGCGGCGACGTGGCGTCCGGCAACAACTTCTCCTCGGTCACGACACGCGTGGCGCGGCCCGATCTCGCCCTTGCGATCGACGCGTCCGGCACATTCGTCCAGGGCGGCCAGGTCGTCTACCGCTTCACCGTGACCAACGTGGGCGCGGCCTCGGCGGACCGTGCGAGCGTCGGGATGACTTTCCTGGGTCTGCCCGTCCGGGTCTCCGTTCCGGGCAACGGCTGGACGTGCACAACGGCGACAGCCCTTATGTTTAGCTGCAGCAGGACGGCGCCGATAGCACCTGGCGAGTCCACGCTCGTAGGCTCGTTCACCATGAACATCCCCGCGTCGGGGCCGCTGGTCGTGGGCGTTTCGGGCTCGGTCTCGACTTACGGCGACCGGAACTTCGCCAACGACAGTAGTTTCGTGAGGAACACGGTGGCTCGGGCGTTGCCGGACCTGGCGATTGATGCTGCCCTCTCTGGCGTGCTCCGACAGGGAGGCACCGCGGTGTATACGCTGACGGTGACGAATGTCGGAAACGCCCCCACGACGGGTGGACCCGTAGGAGCGTACTGGGTCTCGCTCGTGCCACCTGCCGAACTGGCGCTCACGGCCGTCGCTGCGCCAGGGTGGGCCTGCCAGTTTGGTGTCACCGGAGGAACCTGCTGGCGCTGGACCCCTCTGGCACCAGGCGAATCGGCGCCGGCCATCACGGTGACGGCGCGCGTGTCCGCCCCAGCCGGCACCTCAGTTGTCTACAGCCCCCGCGTGGGACTACCGGGAGACCCGAACCTTTCGAACAATGTCGCGGTCGTCACCTCGAACGTGGTGCCGTGAGGAGCGCGGCTGGTGCGCGCGGGTGCGACTCGTGGACTCCTTGACCGGCCCGACGTGACTGGCGAGGGAATCGTGCGACCGAGTTCAGTTCCGTGCACCCGTGTGCCCGCGGGCTTCCTGGGGGATGTGCGATCATTCGGGACAACCCCGACGCATGAGTGCCCCCCCAGGCGAAGAGCTCACGCGGCTGCTGCACGAGTGGTCGAACGGACACTCGGACGCACTGCCGCGGCTCATGGAGCTCGTGTATCCCGAAATCCATCGCATCGCCGCCCGGCATCTGAGCCGCGAGCGCGCCAGCCACACGCTGCAGCCGACGGCGCTCGTGAGCGAAGCCTACATGCGGCTGGCCCAGCAGCAGCCGGGCAAACAGTGGAACGATCGAACGCATTTCTTCGCCGTAGCCGCCCGCGTCGTGCGGGCGGTGCTCGTCGACCACGCGCGGGCGCGCGGCGCGGTGAAACGTGGTGACGGCGCGGTGGGTGTGGAACTGGCCGAGGCGCATGCGAGTATCGCGGCCCGCCCGGTCGATCTGCTCGATCTCGATGCCGCCCTCGTGGAGCTGGAGGCAATGAACACCGAACAGAGCCGCATCGTCGAGCTGCGCTACTTCGCCGGCCTCTCGATCGACGAGACCGCCGAGGCGCTCGCCATCTCGCCGTCGTCGGTGAAACGTGGCTGGCTCGCCGCCAAGACGTGGATCCGCCGCCGCCTCGACGGCGACCTCGCAGCGCCATGACGCCGGAACTCTGGGCGCGCGTCACCGAACTCTTCGACGCGGCCAGTCAGCTGCCAGCCGCCGAGCGCGGCGCCTGGCTGGACGCCTCGGGCGCCGATGCCGAGCTGCGCGCCGAAGTGCGGGCAATGCTCGAGGCGTTCGATACCGACCCCGACTATCTCGAACAGCCGGCCGATCCGCGACCGGCCCTCGACGACACGATGACCGATGCCCTCATCGGCCGGCGTCTGGGCGCCTGGCGCCTCACGCGCCAGATCGGCCGTGGCGGCATGGGTGTCGTCTACGAGGCCCAGCGCGACGACCAGGAGTTCGACCGCGTCGCCGCCGTGAAGGTCCTGCCGGCCTGGAGCGCGGGCTCCGCCGAGCGTTTCCGCACCGAGCGGCGCGTGCTCGCCGCCCTCGATCATCCGGGCATCGCGCGGCTGCTCGACTCGGGCACGAGCGAGGACGGCATCGCGTGGTTCGTCATGGAACTCGTGGCCGGCGAACCTGTGACCACGTGGACCACCGCACGCCGGCTGACGCTGCGAGAGCGCGTCGCACTCGTCGAGCGCATCTGCGACGCCGTCGCCTACGCGCACCGTCACCTCGTGGTGCATCGCGACCTCAAACCCGGCAACATTCTCGTGACGGCCAACGGCCAGCCGAAGCTGCTCGATTTCGGTATCGCGACGCTGCTCTCGGCCGAGGACGGCGTGGCCGTCGGCACGACCCGCACCGGACACTCGAGCTTCACGCCGGAGTTCGCGAGTCCCGAACAGATCCGCGGAGAGCGCGTGACCACGGCGAGCGACGTCTATTCGCTGGGCGTGCTGCTCTATCTGCTGCTCGCCGGGAAACATCCCTACGCGCTGGCCGGACTCTCACCGCTCGACATGATGCGTACGGTGTGCGAGGTGGAGCCGCCGCCGCCGAGCCGCGTCGCCGCGGAGGACGATCGCCGCGCGCTCGCTGGTGATCTGGACGCTGTCGCGGGCAAGGCGCTGCGCAAGGCGCCCGACGAGCGCTACGCCACGGTGGCGGAGCTGGCCGCCGACCTGCGCGCCTGGCGCGCGGGGTATCCCGTCGTGGCGGCGCCGGCGTCGGCCGGCTACCGGGCCCGCCGCTTCATCCGCCGCAATCGAAAAGCCGTCGCGGCCGCGGCCGCCCTCGTGATGGCGCTCGCCGGTGGCGGCGCGGCAACCGCGTGGCAGGCGCGGATCGCGCAGGCCGAACGCGACAAGGCGCAGAACCGCTTCCGCCAGGTGCAGGAATTCTCGCGGTCCCTGCTCTTCGACGTGCATGGCGCGCTCGTGCCGGTGGCCGGCGCCACCGACGCGCGCCGGCTGCTGCTCGACCGCGCGGTGCAGTTCCTCGACGGCCTCGCCGCCGATGCCGGCGACGACCACGCGCTGAAGCTGGAGCTGTCGGCCGGGTATCACCAGCTCGCGAACGTGCAGGGGAATGCGGTCAGTGAGAACGTCGGTGACACGGCCGGAGCGATGGCGAGCCTGGAGAAGTCGCTGCGCCTCGCCGACGAAGTGCGCGCGGCGCAGCCGGATGCCATCCAGCCGCTCGTGCGGGCGCTGCGTGCCGCCGGAGACCTGGCGTCCGTGCGCACGTCCCGTGGCGAACCCGACGCGCTCGACTGGCAGGCACGGCACGCGACACTCGTGCATGAGTTGCAGCGGCACAATCCGACCGGCGAGGCCGCACTCGCCGTCGCCAAGGGTTACTCGGATATCGGCCGCCTGCACGTGGAGAACGACGAGTTTCCCGCCGGCGAGGCCGCGTACCGCGAAGCCGTGCGGCTCTTCGCGCGCCTGCCGCACCGCGACGTCAAGGACATCGGCGAGCACAGCTACGCGCTGAAGCGGCTCGGCGGCGTGCTGCTGCGACTCGGCCGTCTGGACGAAAGCGAGCGGCGCTACCGCGAAGCGCTGGCCCTCGACGAAGAGGCGCTGCGACTCGACGATCGGCCGCAGACCCGCTACGACATCACCTTCACGCTGTCGGATCTCGCGCTCGTGCAGTCGCGACGCGGTCTGTGGAGTGACGCTGTCACGCTATGGAATCAGGCGCTCGAGATCCGCAAGGCGGCGATGGAAGCAGACCCGCGGAACGTGCGGGCCATGAGCGGCACGGCCACGCTGTACGGGCGGCTGGGGACTGCGGCCCGACAGGCGAAAGATCGCGCGACGACCGTGGCACGTTACCGCGACGAGCTGCGCCTGCGCGACGATCTGAGAACACGCCAGGGCGATCTGCCGGGCACCCGCGCCGATCGCTCGTGGGCGGCCCTGCGTCTGGCCGAAGCGCTGATGGATCACGCCGCGAGCGAGCCCGGCAATCCGGCGCGCACCAGCTGGCTCAGCGAGGCGCGGCGCCTCGTCGGCAGCGTGAAACGCACCGACGGCAAGGCGTCGGTGCCGGCGGGCTCCGAGCCAGGGTTCGTCGAACTCTACGACGCGCTCAGCACCCGCCTGGGGCGCTGACAGCGGCGCGCCGGCGGCCGCGATCGACTACGCTTGACGGAATGAGTGCCGACTCCAGCGCGCGTCCGTCCGACGGCTACACGATCCGCCCGGCCGAGGTGGCCGACAGCCAGACGCTCGTGTCCTTCACGATCGCCGAGGCGCTCGACGCCGAACGGCGCTCGCTCATCCGCACCGACGTGCAACGCGGCGTCGCCGGGGCGTTCCTGACGCCGCCCAAGGTGCGCTACTGGGTCGTGGAAGCGCAGGGCACGCTCGTCGGCAGCTGCTCGATCGTCACCGAGTGGAGCAACTTCCGCGGCGGCGACTACTGGTGGATCCAGAGCCTCTACATCGTGCCCGAACACCGCGGCACCGGGCTCGTGGACATCATGCTCCGTCACCTCGTGCAGGAAGCGAAGGCGGGCGGGGCGCTGGACATCCGCCTCTACGGCTTCAACACCAACGCCCGCGCGTTGCGCGCGTATCAGCGCTTCGGCTTCCGCGAGTCGCCGTACCTCATCCTCACGAAGTCGCTCGTCGGCGAGTAGCGCAGGGACGGAACGCGGGCTGCGTTCAGACGCCGAACTGGCGCAGGTGATGATCCACGTGCTTGTGGATGAGCACGCCCCAGTCGGCGTGCGACAGGGCGCCGAAGGCCGGGTGCGGCACGAGGCCGTGTGACTGCCCGTCGAGGCGGGCGAAGGTCTGCTCGAAGAGCGCCAGCTCGCGCGCCAGGTCCGCCGAGGCCGATCGCGCGATGAGTTCAGGCGCCGTGGGCGCGCTCTTCGGCATCGGCAGGTGGTGGATGATGAGGTAGCGCACGGGCGGCCACCTGAGCATCGACGGCGCCTTGCTCCTGACCGGCAGATCGCCCGTGGCCATGCGGCTCGATTCGTTCAGGTGCGCGAGCATCCCGGCAACGCTGAACTTGCCCCATTTCGCGGTGTGCTGCGGCGTGAGCGTGCGGGCGCGGCGCAGCAGGTCGTCGCGGACGGCGGGATCCCAGACGGTGGGCATGCCCGCATCCTACTCCCGACTGGGCAGGCCCGGCACGCGGGCCGCCGGGGCGGGCCTTCGGAAGGGGGCGGCCGCGCCTTGCCGCCGGGCACGGCGTCGTATAGAGTCCCTGCTTCCAGCCCGGCCATCTCCTGCCAGGCGTGTCCGGAGGACTCTCTGATGAAGCGTCTGCTGCCGCTCGTCTCCACGATTGCCGCGCTTGCCGCCGCGGCCTCGTTCGCCTATCCGTCGCTCAGCGCGCAGACGCGGGCCACCGCCACGAACGTGCCCGTCATTCCGCACGAAGCGGTGCCCAACTTCTTCAAGCACCCGCCCGGCATCTACACGGGCGAGAACATGGGCATCGCCACCAACTCGAAGGGCCACATCTACGTGTACCACCGCGCCAACGAGACGCGGCTCTTCGAGTACACGCCCGACGGCACGTTCGTGCGCGAGATCGGCCGCAACAACTACGGCTTCGCCTTCGCGCATTCGGTGCGCGTGGATGCCGAAGACAACATCTGGGCGGTCGACGAAGGCACCGACATGCTCATCAAGTTCAGCCCGGAAGGCCGCGTGCTGATGACGATCGGGCGGCGCGAGGATCCGGTGCAGTCGATCCTCAACATGCCGGGCAACGGCTCGTATCACGGCCGCAACGAGAAGTACCGCTTCGGCCGCCAGACCGACGTGGCCTTCGACCAGCAGGGCAACATCTTCGTGTCCGACGGTTACTTCGACGCCCGCGTCGTGAAGTACGACAAGACCGGCCGCTTCCTGAAGGCGGTGGGCAAGCGCGGCAACGGGAACCTCGAGTTCAACACGCCGCACTCGATCGCCACTGACTTCCAGGGCAACGTCTACGTCGGCGATCGCGGCAACGCCCGCGTGCAGGTGCTCGACAACAACCTCAACTGGAAGGCGAACTATCCGAACGTGGGCAATCCGTGGGCGGTCTGCGTGTCGGGTGGCCCCGGCCCGAAGAATCCCGGCAAGCAGTACCTCTACTCGTCGAACTCGTGGCAGGACAGCGCGCCGGCCGCCGGCGCCGAGTTCACCGGCGAGGTCTACAAGATGGAGCTCGACGGCACGATCATCGGGAAGTTCGGCCGCGCCGGCAAAGCCGCCGGCGAGTTCGCCACCATCCACCAGATGGACTGCCGCGACCCGAACGTGATCTACACGGCGGAAATCAACAACTGGCGGTCGCAGAAGATCCTGCTGAAGGCCGCGCCCACGACGAGCGCCCGGTAGGAGCGACGCCCATGACCCGCACACTCAAGGCACTCTCGTTCGCTCTGGCCACCACCAGCACCGCGCTGCTCGCGCAGGCGCCGGTGCCGGAACTGGCCTTCGACACCAACGCCGACTTCCTGCGCACGCCGCCCGACACGTTCGTCGGCGAAGTGGGCGGGGTGGGCGCGAATTCGAAGGGGCAGCTCTTCGTCTACACGCGCACCGGGCATCCGTTTGCGACGCTCGGCGACAACCGGACCTTCTACCGCAATGGCTCGCGGCTCTTCCAGTTCGACGCGAGCGGCAAGTTCGTGCGCGAGCTCGGCCAGGACGTCTACGGCTTCAACGCCGCGATCGGTCTGCGTATCGATCCGCAGGACAACGTGTGGACGGTTGATGCCGGCGCCAATCAGGTGGTGAAGTTCGACACCGAAGGGCGCGTGGCGCTCGTGCTCGGACGCAAGCCCGAGACGATGCCGGTGCGTCCGGCGGCGCCGCCACCGGCGCCCCCGGCAGGCGCACCCGCGGCGGGCGGGGCGGGCGGTC
>JALHON010000081.1 GCA_022842985.1 Acidobacteriota bacterium
GGCGCGACTACGTGGTGCTCGCGCCCGGCGCCGCCTACGGACGCGCGAAGCAGTGGCCGCCGGAACGTTACGCCGCTCTTGCCGTGTCGCTCTGGCGTGCGCGCGGCCTCACACCCGTCGTCATCGGCGCCGGCGGCGATCGCGCGGCCGGCGACGAACTCGCGGCGGCGCTGGCCGAGATGCCCGGCGGCCGCGAGACGGCGGCGGCACTCGTCGACCTCATCGGCCGCACGGACCTCGCCACCCTGGCCGCCGTACTCGCCGGCGCGCGGGCGGTCGTGGCGAACGACTCGGGCGCGATGCACCTGGCGGGCGCCGTGGGCACGGCCGTGGTCGCCATCTTCGGCCCCACGAACGACCGGCAGACGGCGCCGCTCATCGCCGCGCTCGACGGTCCGCCGGCGCGCCTCGCCATCCACCCGGTGTGGTGCCGGCCGTGTATGCTGCGGGAGTGCCCGCTCGGGCACGCCTGCATGCGCGGCGTGGCTCCGGCCGATGTCGCCGCGCTCATCCCATGACCACGCCGTCCACGTCCGTCCCGCTGCGCCCCGCGGTGTTCCTCGATCGTGACGGCACGATCAACGAAGACGTCGGCTACCTCTCGGAGCTGTCGCACCTCACGCTCTACCCGTGGGCGATCGACAGCGTGCGGCTGCTGAAGCGCGCCGGCTACCTCGTGGTCATGATCACGAACCAGGGCGGCATCGGCCGGCAGATGATCCGGCCCGAGTTCGTGCCGCGGCTGCACGCCGTCATCGACGAACGGCTGGCCGCCGCCGGTGCCGTGGTCGACGGCTGGTACTTCTGCCCGCATCATCCCGAGGCGCTCACCGACGATCTGCGGCAGGCCTGTGCCTGCCGCAAGCCCGAGCCCGGGATGGTGCTCGACGCGGCGCGTGATCTCGGCGTCGATCTCGCGCGCTCATGGATGGTCGGCGACAAGTGGAGTGACATCCAGGCGGGTCAGCGGGCGGGCGCCCGCGGCATCCTGCTGCGCACGGGCTGGGGCGTCATCGAGGAGGACCTGCGGCCCGCGGGCCAGGCGGTCGAGGCGATCTGCGACACCCTCGCCGGCGCCGTCGCCTGCATTCTGAGCGCCGATCGCGGCGGGCCCGCGGCCGCCGCCCCGGGCCGCTGAGGTAGTCTGTAGCGTCCGCATGGCCACTGCCGCTGCACCTCCGGGCGTCTCCGCCCGCCGCCTCCTCGACCTCATCGCTGCCGCGCGTGGCAAACGTGTCGTGGTGCTCGGCGACCTCATCGCCGACGAGTTCGTCTCCGGCCGCATCAGCCGCGTCTCGCGCGAGGCGCCGGTGCTCATCCTCGAATACGACAAGACCGAGATCGTGCCGGGCGGCGCCGGCAACGCCGCCCACAACGTGGCCACGCTCGGCGGCGCGGTGACGCTCGTGGCGCTCGCCGGCCGCGACGAACCCGGCCGCCGCGTGCTGGCGTCGTTCCCCGCCCGTGTCGATCGCCGCGCCATCACCCGGCCTGCCGGCTACCACACGCCGGTGAAGACGCGCATCCTCGCCGGCGGCGTGCATTCGGCCAAACAGCAGGTCGTGCGCGTCGACCGCTTCACACGCGAGCCGATGACCGAGGCATGGCGCGCGCAGTGGATGCGGGCGGCGGCGAAGGCCCTCCGGCAGGCCGACGCGGTGCTCGTCTCCGATTACGGCTCGGGCCTGCTCTCGCCGCAGGTCGTCACCGCGCTCGTCGCGCCGCTCGCCGCGCGCCGCGTGCCGGTGCTCGTCGACTCGCGCTACGACCTGCTGCGCTACCGCGGCCTCACCGCCTGCACGCCGAACGAGTCGGAAGTGGAGCACGCGCTCGACGTCACGATTGGCGACGCGCCGCGGGTGCTCGAGCGGGCCGGCCGCGCCATCCTGAAGAAGACGCGCATGGACGCCGTGCTCGTCACGCGCGGCAGCCGCGGCATGGCGCTCTTCGAGCACGGCACGCCCACCACGCACATCCCGATCTACGGCTCGGACGAAATCGCCGACGTGACCGGCGCCGGCGACACCGTGATGGCCACGCTCACCCTCGCGCTTGCCGCCGGGGCGTCGATGGCCGACGCGGCGCGGCTTGCCAATTACGCCGGCGGGCTCGTGGTGATGAAGCGCGGCACGGCCACGGTGTCGGCGCGCGAACTGGCCAGCGCGGTGACCCGCGACCTGGGCGGCCGCTGACGATGGGCGTGGTCATGACGCGCGACGCGCTGGCGTCGTGGGTGGCGGGGCAGCGCCAGGCCGGCCGCAGCATCGCCTTCGCCAACGGCGTCTTCGACATGCTGCACGTGGGCCACGTGCGGTACCTCGCAGGGGCGCGGCAGGAGGCCGACGTGCTCGTCGTGGCCGTCAACGACGATGCCACCGTGCGCATGCTGAAAGGGCCCGACCGTCCCGTGCTGCCGGCCGCCGACCGCGCCGAACTCGTGGCCGCGCTGCGGTGTGCCGACGCGGTCGTCATCTTCCCGGAACCGACCGTGACGCCGCTGCTCGAACTGCTGCGTCCCGACGTGCACTGCAAGGGCACCGATTACACGGTGGACTCGGTGCCCGAACGCGAGACGGTGCGCGCCTACGGCGGCCGCACGGCCATCGTCGGCGATCCGAAGGACCACTCGACGCGCGATCTGCTGCGGGCGATCCGCGAGGGCAAGGGCTGATGGCGGCCGTGCTCGGGCCGGACGCGCGTCTGCTCGTCGTGCGCATGGGCGCGCTCGGCGACATCGTGCATGCGCTGCCGGTGCTCGCGGCGCTTCGGACGCATCGCCCCGACGTGCGGGTCGACTGGCTGGTGGACGCACGCTACGCGGGCGTGCTCGGCCTCGTGGACGGCCTGGCCCGCCTGGTCGTCGTGCGCGCGAAGGACGACGCGGCGGACGATCGCGCCGTGCGCTTTGCCGGCGTGGCCGGGATGGGCCGCGCGCTTGCGTTCCTGCGGCGTCAGGCGTATGCGGCCGCCCTCGATCTGCAGGGGCTCATCAAGTCGGCGGTCTTCGCCCGCGGCTCGGGCGCCGGCCGTGTGCTCGGCTTCGAGCGTCGCGCGCTGCGCGAGCCGGCCGCGGCCTTCTGCTACGGCGAGCAGGTGGCGGTGGACGATCGCGGGCACGTGGTGCACAAGAACCTGGCGATGCTCGGCCCGCTCGGCGTGCCGCCTGCCGGGGTCACGTTCCCGTGGGCGGCGCGCGAATCGGCGGTGGCAGCGCAGGTCGCGGCCGATGCGCGCGTGACCGCCGCCGGCGGGTTCGTGCTGCTCAACCCGGGGGCCGCGTGGGAGAACAAGCGCTGGCCCGTCGAACACTTCGGCGCGCTCGCCCGCGCGATTGGCGAGCGGCATGGCCTCGTGAGCGTGGTCACCTGGGGACCCGGCGAACAGCCACGGGCCGAGGCGGTCGTGGCCCACGCCGGCGCGCATGCCTTCATCTCGCCGCCGACGGCACTGCACGACGTGCTGGCGCTCGGGCGGGCGGCCCGGCTCTGCGTCTCCGGCGACACCGGCCCGCTGCATCTCGCGGCGTCGGTCGGCACGCCGATCGTCGGGCTCTTCGGGCCGACGCGCCCCGAACGCAACGGGCCGTGGCTGGCCGCCGACCTGAACGTGTCGCGGGCCGGCGAGTGTGTGTGCTTCCACAAACGGCAGTGCCTGCGCGGGCAGGCCTGCATCGATCGCATCGGCGTCGGCGAAGTGCTCGATGCCTGCACGCGGCGTCTCGCCGCCGGGAGGGTCGCGTGAGCGTCGTCCGTGTGCTCGCGCGCTACCGCGTCGCGCTCGGCGGCCTGATGGCTGCCGTCACCGTGTGGTGCTCCCAGCCCACCGGCACGAGCCTGCTCGTGGGCGGCGCCATCGCCGCCCTCGGCGCGGCGCTGCGGCTCTGGGCGGCCGGACACGTCGAGAAGAGCCGCGAGGTCACGTCGAGCGGCCCGTATCGCTACACGCGGCATCCGCTCTACCTGGGCTCGACCATCGTGGGCGTGGGCGTGGCCGTGGCGGCGGCGCATCTCTGGCTGGGGCTCGCCATCGTGGCGTATCTCGCCTCCACACTCACGGCGGCGATGAAGGCCGAAGAGGCGCATCTGCGCGAGAAGTTCGGCGATGCCTACGACCGCTACGCCGCCCGCCAGGCGCCGATGATGGCCCGCTCGTTCTCGTGGGAACGCGCGTGGCGCAACCGCGAGCACCATGCCCTGGCCGGTCTCGTGGCAGGTCTCTCGCTACTTGCGCTCAAAGTCTGGTATAGTCGTGTTTTCGTCGGGTTGTGAGCCGGGCGGTTAGCTCAGTTGGTAGAGCACCGGTTTTACACACCGGCTGTCACAGGTTCGAGTCCTGTACCGCCCACCACGTGCTGGTGGGTGCGCCGGACACGACCTTGACACGGCGGGTGGTCACGAGAAGATTGGGGTCGTAGTTCAGTTGGTTAGAACGCTGCCCTGTCACGGCAGAGGCCGCGGGTTCGAGTCCCGTCGACCCCGCCAATCTCCTCGCTGATCGCTCACCGGCTGGTGGGATCGACGATCTCGCGCACGCCGCGGGGGCCATCGGCCCTCGCGAACGGGCGCGAGGCGCGTCGACCCCGCCACACGCCCTCTCCGCGCGAGCGGGCTGGCCTCCAGACCTGAACATCGCCCGCCCTGGCCGCCGCCAGGGCGTTTCTGTTTCCGGGCGCCAAACGTAGTACCGTTGGGAGACGCCGCTCCCCTCGGCGCGTGGTCCGCCACACCCGTGCGCATCGCCTCCTTGCTGGCCCGTCCGTTCGTGCAGCGCGCTTCGGCGCGTTTGCGGTCGTTCATCGTCCGCTGGCCGCGCCTCGCCGCCGGCGCCGGCGCCGGCGTGCTCGCCGCGCAGCTGGCCGTGGTCATCGGCGTGCCGTGGACCATCCACGCGGTGGTCTCGGGCCTGCCGAGCATCGCCGACGTGAAGCGCATGGGCGAGATGGCCCAGGCGACCGTGTTCTACGACGTGAAGGACCAGCCGGCCTTCACCATCTTCGAAGAGCGCCGTTTCGAGGTGCGCCTCGCCGACGTCTCGCCGCATCTCATCAGCGCGCTCATCGCCATCGAAGACCAGCGCTTCCGCGCGCACTGGGGCGTCGACGTCGTGCGCATCGTCGGCGCGATGCTGGCCAACGTGCGTGAAGGGCGCCTGGCGCAGGGCGGCAGCACGCTCACGCAGCAGCTCGCCCGCCAGAGTTTCCTCACACTCGACAAGACCTACACCCGCAAGATCCAGGAAGCGCTGCTCGCGCTGCGCATCGAGCAGCAGTATTCGAAGGACGAGATCCTCGAGCTCTACCTGAACAAGATGTACTTCGGCGCCGGGCTCTACGGCGTCGAGGCGGCCTCGCTCGGCTACTTCGGCAAGCCGTCGCGCGAGCTCACGGTGGCGGAAGCGGCGATGATCGCCGGCCTCGTGAAGTCGCCCTCCACCTGGGCGCCCACCGTCAACATGGACCGGGCCATCGCGCGGCGCAACGTGGTGCTGGCGTCGATGCGCGAGATGGGCGTCATCGACGAGGCCGCGCAGGCCGCGGCGAAGAGCGCGACGGTCGTGCTGCGCGACGCGCTGCGCAGCGACGAGCCGTTCGGCCGCTACTTCAAGGAACAGGTGCGGCTCGAGCTCATCGAGCGCTTCGGCCGCGAGCGTGTCTACCAGAGCGGGCTGCGCGTCTACACGACCATCGACGTCGACATGCAGAAGGCGGCGGAGGCCGCCGTGGCGAAGACCCTCGACGAGCTCGAGCAGCGGCGTGTCGCCGCGATGAAGGCGCGGAAGAAGTCCGTCGCGCCGGAAGAGTCGCCGCTCCAGGCGGCGGTCGTCGCCATCGACCCGCGCAGCGGCGCCGTGCGCGCTCTCGTCGGCGGCCGCAGCTTCGCCGACAGCCGCTTCAACCGCGCGATGCAGGCGAAACGTCAGCCGGGCTCGGCGTTCAAGACGTTCGTCTACGCCGCGGCGCTCGAAGCCGGCTATACGCCGGCCACGCTCATCGAGGATCTCGATGCGCCCATCGACACGCTGCAGGGCGCGTGGACGCCGGAAGACGGCCATTCCGACGCCGCCGAGATGACGATGCGCGCGGCGCTCAAGATCTCGAGCAACCGCGCCGCCGTGAAGATGCTCGAGATGATCGGTCCGCCGGCGGCGGTGTCGTACGCTGCGAAGCTCGGCCTGCCGGGCCTGCCCGCCGTGCCGTCGCTCGCGCTCGGCTCGGGGGAAGTGACGCTCTTCGACATGACGTCGGCCTACGGCGCCTTCGCGGCCGACGGGCAGTGGCACAAGCCGTCGCTCGTCCGCCGCGTCGAGGATCTCGACGGCAGCGTGCTCTATACCGCCGAAGACACCGCGGTGCAGGCCGTGAAGCCCGATACCGCGTTCCTCATGACGTCGATGCTGCAGGAAGTCATCGACGGCGGCACGGCCTGGAAGGCGCGGCAGCTCGGCTTCCGCCTGCCGGCGGCCGGCAAGACCGGCACGACCAACGACTACCGCGATGCCTGGTTCGTGGGCTACACGAAGTCGCTCGTGAGCGGCGTGTGGGTGGGCTACGACACGCCGAAACCGATTCTGCCCGGCGCCGCCTACGCGGCCGACGTCGCCGTGCCGCTCTGGGCCCGCTTCATGGCGCCGGCCACGGCGCAGGACCAGCCCGAATACTTCAGCGCGCCGCGCGGCGTCGTCGCCGTGCAGATCTGCCGGCTCTCGGGGAAACGTCCGGCCGGCGGCTGCGACGCCGTGCCCGTCACACTCGAGGACGGCGGCCACACCGAGCAGTCGATGATCCGCACCGAGTACTTCGCGGCCGGCACCGAACCCGAAGACTCGTGCCACCTGCACGTGGGCCGCTCGCTGCTCGGCCGCTTCGCCAACTGGGTCACCGCGTCCGGTGGGCAGACGGCGCACGGTGCCGGCACGGCCGACGCCGCCGAGGAACCCGTGGCCGCGCCGCCCGTGTCGCCGATGCAGCAGGCCCCGGCCGTGGCCGAAGCGCCCGAGCCGCCGAAGAAGCGCGGCTTCTGGGGCCGCCTCTTCGGCCGCGGCGATCGCGACGAGAAGAAGACCGAGAAGAAAGATCCGCCGCCCCGGCGCCGGTAGGGCCGCGCATGCCGTTTCGCGACATCGTCGGTCATCGTCACCTCACCGCGCTGCTCGCCCGCGCCGTCTCGCGCGGCACCGTGCCGCCCACGCTGCTGCTGGCCGGACCGGCGGGCGTCGGCAAGTGGCGCGTCGCCGGCGCCATCGCCGAAGCGCTGAACTGCCTTGCGCCCGTCGAGGGCGATGCCTGCGGCACCTGCCGCGCCTGCGACCGCATCGGCCGCGACATGCACGTGGACGTGCTGCCGCTCGTGGCCGACGACACCGGCAAGATCAAGGTCGAGGACGTGCGCGGCGTGCTCGAGAAGTGCGGCTACCGCCCCTTCGAGGGCCAGCGCCGCGTCGTGCTCATCCGCGACGCCGACGCCCTCGTCGACCAGGCGCAGAACGCGCTCCTGAAGTCGCTCGAGGAGCCGCCGCCGGCTACCGTGTTCGTCATGACCTCGGGCGCGCCCGACGCCCTGCTGCGCACCGTGCGCTCGCGCACCATGCGCCTCACCTTCGGCCGGCTGCCGGTGGACGACATCGTGCGGATTCTCGTGCGCGACCACGCGATGGCGGACGGCGATGCGCGCCGCGTGGCGATGCTCGCCGATGGCAGCCTCGGCGCCGCGCTCGCGCTGGGGTCATCGGCGCTCGCCGACATGCGCGATGCCGCCACGCTGCTGCTCCGGGCGGCCAGCGCCGCCGACCTCGGCGCCCGCCTGGCCATCGCCAAGTCGGTCGTCGGCGAGAAGAAGCCCGAACGCACGCGGCAGGAGATGCAGGCGCTGCTGCACATGGCGTCCTCGATCGTGCGCGATGTCGCCGTGCTGCACGCCGGGGCCGACCGCCGCCTGCTCGCCAACGGCGACATGGGCGACACGCTCGACCGCCTCGCCCGGGCCATGCCGCCCGCCGCCGCCCGCCAGGCCTTCGCCACCCTCGACCGCGGCCTCACCGCGCTCGAGCGCAACGCCGGCCCGAAGCTCGTTACGGAGTGGATCTGCGCAGAGATTTAGATGATTCGGGTTATCGAGTGATCGGGTGATCGTGTGATCGGGTGATCGCATCTGGAGATCTGAGGATCTGATGATCTGGTCAGCGACGCGCCAGATCGACAGATCACCAGATCCTCAGATCACCCGGTCACCAGATCACCAGATCACCAGATCAGATCATCCGATCACCCGATCACGACATCACCAGATGTCCATGGCTCATGTCATTATCTGGACGACCCCATGAAGCCCCGCATCGCCATCACGGCCGGTGACCCGGCCGGTATCGGACCGGAGATCGCCGCCAAGGCCGCCGACGACTGGCGCGTGCGCGCCGTCTGCGAGCCGGTGATTTACGACACGACACCGCCGGTGTCCGTGCCGATCGGCGAGGTCAGTCCGCAGGCCGGGCGCGCGGCGTTCGAGGCGATCGTGCGGGCGGTGGACGATGCCAAGCGGGGCACCGTGCAGGCGGTGGCGACGGCGCCGGTGAACAAGGCCGCGTTCGCCGCCGCCGGGCTCGGCTGGAAGGGCCACACCGATCTGCTCGCGCATCTCTGCGGCGTTTCCGACGTGGCGATGATGTTCCATTCGCCGAAGCTGCGCGTGGTGCTGGCCACCGTGCACGTGCCGCTGCGCGACGTGCCGCGGCTCATCACGCGGGATCTCATCCTCACCACGCTCCACATCGCCGCGCAGGAGCTGCCGTACTTCGGCGTCACCGGCACGCCGCGCCTCGCCGTGGCCGGGCTCAATCCGCACGCCGGCGAAGGCGGCCTCATGGGCCACGAGGAGATCGAGGTCATCGTGCCGGCCATCCGCGACGCCCGGCACGACGGCCTGAACGTGACCGGCCCGGTGCCGGCCGACACGGTGTTCGTGCGGGCGGCGCGCGGCGAGTTCGACTGCGTGCTCGCGTGTTACCACGATCAGGGCCTGACGCCGATCAAGCTGCTGTCGTTCGGCACCGCGGTCAACGTCACGCTCGGCCTGCCGATCGTGCGCACCTCGCCCGATCACGGCACCGCCTTCGACATCGCCGGCAAGGGGATCGCCGATCCCGGCAGCATGGTGGAGTCGATTCTGCTCGCCGCTGAACTCGCCAAACGTATGGAGTCCACACGGTGAGCACCCGCGGCGCGACCCCGAAGCCGGCCCCCCGCACGACGAGCGACGACGAAACGCTCATTGCCGACAACCGCAAGGCCCACTTCGACTATCACGTCCTCGAGACGTTCGAGGCCGGCGTGCAGCTGCTCGGCACCGAGGTGAAGGGCATCCGCGAGGGCAAGGCCAGCCTGCGCGACAGCTTCGCCCGCATCGACAAGGGCGAGGTGTGGCTGTTCAACGTGCACATCAATCCCTACAGCCACCGCGGCTATGTAGACCACGACCCGAAGCGCAAGCGCAAGCTGCTGCTGCACGCGCAGGAGATCCGCAAGCTCATCGGCAAGACCACCGAACGCGGCCTCACGCTCGTGCCCCTGCGGATGTACTTCAAGCGCGGCCGCGTCAAGGTCGCCATTGCGCTCGTCAAGGGCAAGCAGGCCCACGACAAGCGCGAGACCCTCCGCAAACGCGAGGTGGACCGCGAGACGCGGGCCGCCGTCAAGGAGCGCGCCCGCGCATGAGTGAGTTGTCGTCGCTGCCCCCCGTCCCGTTCAACCGGCCCGCCGTGGCCGGGCGCGAGCGGGAATACATGGAGCAGGCCCTGGCGGCGGGCCACCTGTCGGGGGACGGCGCGTTCACGGCCCGCTGCCACGCCATGCTCGAGGCGATCACCGGCGCACCGAAGGTGCTGCTCACGACCTCGTGCACGCATGCCCTCGAGATGGCGATGCTGCTGCTCGGGCTGGCGCCGGGCGACGAGGTGATCTGCCCGGCCTTCACGTTCGTGTCGTCGGTGAACGCGTTCGTGCTGCGCGGCGCGCGGCCGGTGTTCGTCGACATCCGCCCCGACACGCTCAACATCGACGAACGCCTGGTCGAGGCGGCGATCACGCCGCGCACCAAGGCGCTGCTCCTCGTGCACTATGCCGGCGTGGGCTGCGAGATGCCGGCGCTCATGGACATCGCCGCGCGGCACGGACTGGCCGTCGTCGAAGACAACGCACACGGCCTGTTCGGCCACTACCGCGGCCAGGCGCTCGGCAGCTTCGGCGCCATGTCCACGCTGAGTTTCCACGAGACCAAGAACCTGACCTGCGGCGAGGGCGGCGCCCTGGTGCTGAACGATGGCACGCTGGCCGAGCGGGCCGAGATCATCCGCGAGAAGGGCACGAACCGCAGCCGGTTCTATCGCGGGCAGATCGACAAGTACACGTGGGTGGACGTCGGGTCGAGCTACCTGCCGTCGGACCTGCTGGCCGCGTATCTGTGCGCGCAGCTCGAGGCCCGCGACCTGGTGCAGGCGCGCCGGCGCACCATCTGGGACGGCTACGACACGGCGCTGGCCGCGTGGGCAGATGCCAACGGCATCGGCCGGCCGCAGATACCGGCGCACTGCGGCCACCCGTCGCACATCTACTACCTGCTGCTGCCGTCGCTCGAGGCGCGCACGCGCCTGCTCGCGGATCTGCGCCGCGCCCTCATCCTCGCGACCTTTCACTACCAGCCGCTGCACCTCTCGGACATGGGCCGGCTGTTCGGCGGCCGCGCCGGGCAGTGTCCCGTCACCGAGGACATCGCGGACCGGCTCGTGCGCCTGCCGGTGTTCTTCGATCTGAGCGCCGCCGATCAGGCGCGCGTCGTCGACGCGCTCGGCGCCTTCCGCGTCTAGGCCGGCAGCGTCCGCACGTAGCGGGCGATGGCGTCGCGCCAGAGCGGCATCGTCACGCCGTGCGCGGCCAGCGCCGCATTCGAGAGCGCCGCGTAGGTCGGGCGCCGGGCCGGGAACGCCGCCGGATCGAACGGCACCGGCGTGACCGCGCGGTCGGGATCGACGCCGGACTCGACGGCGAGCGCCCGTGCCACGTCCACCCACGTGCCGTGGCCGGAGTTCACGCAGTGGTAGAGGCCGTAGGGCACGTCGCGAGCGAGCAGCGTTGCCGCCGCGTCGGCCAGGTCGGGCACATACGACGGCGTGACGGTGCGGTTGGCGAACGCCTTCACCGTCTCGCCGCGGCGGATGGCGGCGGCCAGGCGATCCAGGCTGCTCTTGGCGCGGCTGCCGCCGAACAGGCTCGCCACCCGCAGCACATAGTGTTTCGGCGCACGTTTCGCCAGGATCTCGCCGAGCAGCTTCGACTGCGCGTAGATGCTGCGCGGGCTGATGGGCGCGTCTTCCCGCAGCGGGCCGGGATCGACGGCCGGGTCGAAGACGAAGTCGGTGCTGTAGTGCAGGAGCACCGCGTCTTCGCGGGTCGCGGCATCGGCGAGCACGCCCAGGGCGAGGCCGTTGGCCGCCAGCGCGGCCTCGGGCTCGCTTTCGGCGCGGTCCACGTCGTTGTAGGACGCGCAGTTGATGACCACCTCGGGCCGCACGTCGCGCGTGACGCGTGCCATGTCGGCGGCCGAGGTGACGTCGCATTCCCGGCGGGTCACGGCGGTGAGGGCGCAGTGGCCGTCGAGGCGCGTCCGGATGGCTCCGGCCAGCTGAGCGCCGGCGCCTGTGAGCAGGACTCGTGTGGTGGGGGTGAGCGGCATGCGGCCTGTCCCGCCAGCGAGAACCGCGGGACCCGAGCGACACAGTATCATCAGACGACCGTCGCCCGACATATGCCTGACCTGTGGTGGCCGCCACTTGCCGCGTTCGTCCTCTCCGTCGCTCTCACCCTGCTGGTGCGGCCGGTGGCGCGCATGGTCGGGGCCGTGGCTACTCCCAAAGAGGACCGCTGGCACCGCGGCACGGTACCGCTGCTCGGCGGGATTGCCATCGTCGGTGCGGTGCTCGTCTGTGCGGTCATGCTGCCGCCGCTCAGTGGCCGGGCCTGGACGCTGCTTGGTGGCGCCTCGTTCCTCGCGGCCGCCGGGCTCGTGGACGATCTCCGGCCGCTTGGCCCGCAGGTCAAGTTCCTCATCCAGCTCGTCGCGGCCTCGACGCTCGTCGTGGCCGGTGTGCGGCTGGACGTCACGCGGGTGGCGGCGCTCGATCAGTTGATCACCGTCGTGTGGCTGGTGGGGCTCACGAACGCATTCAACCTGCTCGACAACATGGATGGCCTGGCCGCCGGCATCGGCGTCATCGCGGCCGGCTTCCGCTGCTACTTCTTCCTTATCGACGGCAACGCCGAGGGCGCGTGGCTGGCGGCGACCCTGTGCGGCGCGCTGGTGGGGTTTCTCGTCTTCAACTTCCAGCCGGCCTCGATCTTCATGGGCGATACCGGCAGCCTGTTCCTGGGCCTGATGGTGGGCGGCCTGAACGCCATGGGGCCGTTTCCCTACAGCCGCGGCACGGTCGCCGTGCTGCTGCTGCCGGTCCTGCTGCTCCTGGTACCGATCTTCGACACGCTGTTCGTCGCGACGGCACGGACGTTCGCCGGCCTGCCACTCGTGCAGGGCGGACGCGATCACACCTCACACCGCCTGGTGGCCCTCGGCATGTCAGAGCGGGGCGCGGTGCTGTCGCTCTGGGGGATGGCCTTCGCGTCGGGTCTCGTGGCCGTGTTGTCCTACCGATACGGCCTGCCGTACACGGCCACGCTCGTCGGGTTGATGGTGGCCGGCCTGATGGTCCTCGGCGTCAAGCTCGGACTGCAGCGGGTGTATCCGAAGCGGTCCGGCCGCACCGGCATGGTCCGCGTCGTGGCCGACTTCCAGTACAAGAAGCAGGTCGCGACCATCGCCCTCGACGCGGCGCTCGTGGCGCTGGCCTACTACTCGTCGTACCTGCTGCGTTTCGAGGCGACGCTCGAGTCGCAGCTGCCGATCTTCTCGGCGTCCCTGCTGATCGTCCTGGTGACGCACGTGCTGTCGCTCGGCCTGTTCGGTACCTATCAGGACTCCTGGCGTCACGCCGGCATCCGCGACCTCATGAAGTTGGCGGTGGCCACGCTCGTCGGCACCGGCCTGGCAATGCTGGTCATCCTGGTGCAGTCGCGCTTTGCCGGCTATTCGCGGGCCGTTTTCGCGATTCACTGGATCCTCGTCACGATGTTCCTGAGCGGCAGCCGCATGCTGTTCCGCGCGCTCGGCGAACTGCTGGTGCCGAATCGCGGGCAGGGACCGCGGACGGTGATCTACGGGGCCGGTGCCGGCGGACTCATGGTGCTGCGGGAAGCGCGCTCCAACGAAGAGCTCGGGTGGACGATCATCGGGTTCATCGACGACGACCGCGGGAAGTTCCGCATGAACGTGCACGGCGTGCCGGTGCTCGGGAGCCTGGACCAGGTGACCCCGCTCATCGTGTCTGGCCAGGTCGCCCAGGTGGTCGTGTCGACCGCGTCGGTGCCGCCGGACCGTCTCGAGGCGCTGAGCCGCCTCTGCGCCGACCACGGCGTGCGGACACTCGTGGCCGCCCTCACCTTCCTCGACGCTCCGCCACCCGACGTGCGATCGCGCCCCTGAGAAGCCGCCACTGCCGCTTGTCGGCGAGGGCCGCGAGGTGGTACGCTTGTCCGGTTGCGCCGGCGCCGACCATCGTCAGCTCAGGCCACGACCGTGCGTGCGGCTGGCTCCGGCCCGGCCCCCGTCACCTCTGCATCGCTATGGCAAAGACCGCGCTCATCACCGGCATCACCGGGCAGGACGGCTCCTACCTCGCCGAGCTGCTCCTCTCGAAGGGCTACAAGGTCGCCGGCGCCATCCGGCGGCTGAGTGCGCCGAATCACTGGCGCATCGCCCACCTCCAGGACCAGATCACGCTGCGTCCGGCCGATCTGCTCGACCAGCTCTCGCTCATCAAGGTGATCGAGGAAACCGAGCCCGACGAGATCTACAACCTGGCGGCGATGTCGTTCGTGCCCGCCTCGTGGGACCAGCCGATGCTCACCGGCGAGTTCAACGCGCAGGGCGTCACGCGCGTGCTCGAGGCCATCCGCCAGGTCAATTCGAAGATCCGCTTCTACCAGGCGTCGTCGAGCGAGATGTACGGCAAGGTGCGCGAAGTCCCGCAGAGCGAGCTCACGCCGTTCTACCCGCGCAGCCCCTACGGCGTGTCGAAAGTCTACGGGCACTACATCACGGTCAACTACCGTGAGAGCTACGGCCTCTTCGCCTGCTCGGGCATCCTCTTCAACCACGAATCGCCCCGCCGCGGCCTCGAATTCGTGACCCGCAAGGTGACCGACGGTGTCGCCCGCATCAAGTGCGGCCTCGCCGATTCGCTGGCTCTCGGCAACCTCGACGCCAAGCGCGACTGGGGCTTCTCGGGCGACTACGTGCGCGCGATGTGGCTCATGCTGCAGCAGGACACGGCGGAAGACTACGTGGTCGCCACCGGCGAAACGCACACCGTGCAGCGCCTGGTGGAGCTGGCCTTCAGCCACGTCGGCCTCGACTGGAAGCAGCACGTCAAGGTCGATCAGCGCTTCATCCGCCCGGCGGAAGTGGATCTGCTCATCGGCGATCCGACGCGCGCGAAGCAGGAACTGGGCTGGACGCCGGAAGTGACGTTCGAATCGCTCATCGCGATGATGGTCGACGCCGACGTCGCGCGCCACAAGGAACACCCGGGCGTCGTGCTGGGCTGAGCCCGGCGCGTCCCGACCGTTCCATGGCCACCACATCCTCCGCGCCCGTTCCGCTGCTCGATCTGCAGGCCCAGTACCGGCCGCTTCGCGAGGCGCTCCTCGAGGCGGTGACGCGGGTGTGTGACAGCCAGCGCTGCATCCTCGGCGACGAAGTCATCGCCCTCGAGCGCGAGCTGGCCGACTACCTCGGCGTGGCGCATGCGCTCGGTGTGTCGTCGGGCACGGATGCGCTGGTGGCCGCGCTGATGGCGCTCGACATCGGCGCCGGCGACGAGGTGATCACGCCGACGTTCTCGTTCTTCGCCTCGGCCGGTTCGGTCGTGCGCGTGGGCGCGCGGCCGGTGTTCGTGGACATCGATCCGGCCACCTACAACCTCGACGTCGAGGCGGTGGCGCGGGCGATCACGCCGCGCACGAAGGCCATCATGCCCGTCCATCTCTACGGGCAGGCCGCCGACATGACGGCGCTGCTGGCGGTGGCGAAGGCGCACGGTCTGGCCGTCATCGAAGACGCCGCGCAGGCCATCGGCGCGAAGGACGGCGGCATCGCGGTGGGCGGGCTCGGCACCATCGGCTGTTTCTCGTTCTATCCCACGAAGAACCTCGGGGCGTTCGGCGACGGCGGTCTCGTGACCACCAACGACGCGGCGCTCTTCGAGCGGCTGCGCCTGCTGCGCGACCACGGCCAGTACCCGAAGTACCACCACGCGCTCGTCGGCGGCAACTTCCGCTTGGACGCCATCCAGGGGGCCGTGCTGCGCGTGAAGCTGCCGCACCTGGCGGCGTGGACGGCCGGCCGGCGGCGGAATGCCGCGCGCTACCGCCAGCTCTTCGCCGACGCCGGCCTCGACGCCATCGTCACGCTGCCGTACGAGCGGCCGGGCGTGTACCACATCTACAACCAGTTCGTGGTGCAGGTGCCGGATCGCGACCGCGTCCGCGCCCACCTGGCATCGCTCGGCATCGGCACCGAGATCTACTATCCCGTGCCGTTCCACCGGCAGGCCTGCTTCGCGAACCTCGGGCATCCGCTCGACGCCTTCCCGCACGCCGATGCCGCGGCCGCGCGCGTGCTGGCGCTGCCGATCTACGCCGAACTGGCTGACAGCCAGCTGCAGCAGGTCGTCGCCGCCATCGGCGATGCCGTGCGGTGAGGTGCGGCCGAGGCCGTCACGGCGCCCCGCCGCGGAGCGCATCGGCCTGCCGCACCTGCCAGATCGGTGAGCCGCCGACACCGCCAGGACGCACATCTGCCTGAGTGTCTGTCTCGCGGAAGCGGGTGGCGACCTGGGAGTAGGCGAACCCGAGGGCGGCGCCGGCCCGATCTCAGTCTTCAAGGCGCGCATTCACGACAGCCGCGCGCCTCCCGCTTGCGTCGCCCTGCCACGGCCGGCTGATGTCGACCTGTACCATCGGCCACTGGCGTGGTGGCACCGGTAACCGGCATTCGTACGCCGTGGCATCCACGGCATCGTGCACGCAGACCACACCGTTTCGTCCCGACACCGTCACACGGACGGGGTGCATGGCGGCGTCTTCGTGTGGGACGACGACCCTTGCGACGAGTGTGCGGTGGCTGCCCGGATCGACGACCGCAACGCCGCGCGCACCCATCCAGCGGCCGGGGCCGTACGGCGTCGGTCCGACCGGCGTGACGCCGTAGCTGTATGGGGTGTGGAAGCGCACCGCCCGATACGCGGGGCGGAGATCACGCCAGCCCGTCACGGCCGAGCCGACGGCGCAGGCAAGCGCCAGTCCCCAGATGAAGGCGCCGTCTCGGGCCCGCAGTGGCGCTCCCGCCGGAGGCGGCCCGCTCGTGACGACGTGGGCCATGACGAGGCCGACCAGGACCTGCAGCAGCGGGTGCGGCATCGGCGGCGCGACGAGTGCCAGCAGTCCGAGACCCACGAGCGGCGCGGCGGCGGCCACGCGTTCGCGCCGGACGAGCGACCGGGCGAGCGTCGACAGTGCCAGCAGCGAGCAGGCGAACGCCGGCAGGCTGCCGGCCAGCCCCAGTTCCGCCACTTGCTGTCGCCACCAGTTCTGCGCGTTGTCGGGCGGCAGCGCCACGCCGATGGCCTCGCGGGCATAGCCGGTCACGAGACTGCCGAACGTTCCGGGCCCGGTGCCCACCACCGGATGCTCCACGATCACCGCCATCGCCGCCGGGCCGTAGCCATCGCGATCCCACGCCACGCGCCACACGCCCTCGGCGCCGGACGCCCACAGGCCCCGCACCGTATCGGCGAGGCGTACGATGGCGTGGCCCCTCGAGGCGTCGACAACGCGGTCGGCGGCGGCGACGGCCGCCACGAGCAGCAGTCCCGCGGCTACTGCCAGCCAGCGGATCGGCCGGCTCGCCGCCATCGCCTGCATCCCCAGCACGAGCGTGAAGGCCGCCAGCGCCGAGCGTGAGCCCGTCGCGATGATGCCGGCCAGGCACAGCGCGTACCAGACGGCGCCCCAGGCGACGTGCGGCACGACCGCGGGACGGGCCGCCGACGTCACGGCGATCGGCCCGACGAGCGCGAGGAAGGCGGCGGTCGCGTTCGCGTCGAGGAGCGTTCCCGACGCGCGCCGCAGTCCGATCCAGGGTTCGCCGCTCAGCAACGCGGC
>JALHON010000082.1 GCA_022842985.1 Acidobacteriota bacterium
CGCGCCCGTCGATCGCTCGCGCGGCGACATCGGCCGCCTCGGCGGCCTCGAGTTCGGGCACGCCATCTTCGCGCCGTTCCGCGCCGCGCGCAGCGGCGACTTCTCTTCGGTACGCGTCTACGGCTACCGCCGGCTCGCCGCCGCGGAGACGGCACAGGTGCTGGCACGCTTCGACGACGGCCTGCCGGCCCTCGCCGTCACGCCCGCCGGCCGGGGCGCCGTGATGGTGTGGACGTCGAGCCTCGACCTCGGCTGGAACGATCTGGCGCTGAAGCCCGTCTTCCTGCCGTTCGTGCATCAGACGGTGCGCACGCTCGCCGGTTTCGAAGACCGTCCGGCGGCGCTCCTCGTAGGCCAGGTGGCCACGCCCGACACGCCGGCGGACCAGGCCCGCCCGCGCGTCGTGGTCGGGCCCGACGCGGCGCGTCAGGCGCTCGAGGCCGCCCGCGGCGACACCTTCGAGGTCACCCAGCCCGGCTTCTACGACGTGCGGAACGCCGGCGCCGACGACACCACGATGTCGATCGTGGCGGCCAACGTGGACGTGGCGGAGTCCGATCTCGCCGGTGTCGATCCGGCGGAAGTGACCGCCGCGGTGACGGGCACGGGGGATGCCGCCGCGGCCTCGGCAGCCAGCGCAGCGCCGCCGCGCGACGAGGTTACCGAGCAGTCGCAACGGCTGTGGTGGTACCTGCTGCTTGCAGGTATGCTGCTGCTCATCGGGGAAACCGTGGTCGCCAGCCGCCTGTCGGGCGGCGCGGCCTAGCAGGACGGCCGGGCCGCATCCGCGGCGCGGACGAGGAGGGGCAATGCTCCACGAGCGACGGCAGACGGCCACCGGTGACGTGGCCCGTGTCATCCGCGAGGTCCGGACGGGGTGGCGGCGCAGGCTGCTCGTCCGCGGTCTCCTGCGCGTGCTCATCGCGGGCGCGCTCGTGCTCATCGGCGCCGGTGCGGCCCTCGAGGCGCTGCGCTTCACGCCGGGCGCCATCCTCACCTTCCGCATCGTCACGCTGCTCGCCATCGCCGGCGTCATCGCCTGGTGGATCGTGCGTCCGCTGCTCACGCAGGTGACCGACGAGCAGGTGGCGCTCTATCTCGAGGAACACGAACCCTCGCTGAACAACCTGCTGCTGAGCGCGATGAGCGCCGAGCGGCGCGGCGATTCGCCGGAGCACTCGCCGGCGCTCGTCGCGAAGCTGGTCGAAGAAGCGATCGACCGCGTGCGCGAGGTGGAGGCCGGCCGGCGCGTCGAGCAGCCGCTCGTCAAGCGCTACGCCGCCATGGCGCTCGCCACCATCGCCGTGGCGGCCGCCGTCTTCACCTTCGGACCGGCCTATCTGCGCCAGGGCCTGTCGGCGATGTACTCGTGGTCGCAGGATCTCGAAGCGGCCGCGCCCTACCGCATCACCCTCACGCCCGGGTCGGGCAAGGTCCCGCGCGGCGCCGACCAGCTCTTCACCGCGACGCTCAGCGGCTTCACGGCCGACGACGCCGTGCTGCTCGTGCGCAAGGGCGATGCCACGGCGTTCGAACGCGTGCCGCTCCTCAAGGGTGAGAACGGCACCTTCGAAGGCATGGTCTTCGACCTCGACGCGAAGCTGGAATTCCTGGCCGAAGCCGCCGGCGTGCGCTCGCCCACCTTCACGCTCGACGTCGTCGACCTGCCCTACGCGCAGAAGATCGATCTCGAGTACCACTTCCCCGCCCACACCGGCCTCGAGCCGCGCACCGTCGAAGACGCCGGCGACATCGCCGTGCTCGTCGGCACCGAAGTGCGCGTCACGGTCACGCCGACGATGCCGTCGCCGGCCGGCCAGCTCACGCTGCACGAGTCGACGAACGTGCCGCTTGCGGTGGGCACGGGCGGCGTGCTGACGGGACGTTTCGTGGCCGACAAGGACGGCTTCTACCGCGTCGGCCTGCAGGGCCCCGACGGCACGATGATCACGGCCTCGCCGCAGTACGTCATCGACGTGCTGGAAGACATGGCGCCCACGGTCGCCATCTCGAAGCCGGGCCGCGACACCAACGCCACGCCCGTCGAAGAGTTCTTCGTCGAGGCGCGGGCCGACGACGACTTCGGCGTGCGCGGCCTCGAACTGGTCTATTCGGTGAACGGCGGCCCCGAGAAGACCGTGCCGCTCTACAAGGGCGCGAAGCGGCTCGAAGAGGTCACGGCCGGTCACACCTTCTACCTCGAAGAACTCGGCGTGCAGGCCGGCGACGCCGTGAGCTACTACGCCCGCGCGGCCGACAACGATGCCGGCGGCGGCAAGCAGGCCACGAGCGACATCTACTTCCTGCGCGTGCGCCCCTTCGGCAAGGAATTCAAGCCGGCCACCTCGATGGGCGGTGGCGGAGGCGGCGGGGGTGGCGGCGGCGCCGAGGTGGGCGCGCTCTCGGAACAGCAGCGCCAGATCATCGCCGGCACGTTCAACATCCTGCGCGAGAAGAAGACGGCCACCGCCGAGAAGATGCGCGAAGCGTCGGTGGTGCTGGCGCTGTCGCAGGGCCGGCTGCGCGAGCAGGTGGAAGGGCTCGTCGGCCGCATGAACTCGCGCCTCGTGGCGCCGGATCCGAGCTTCAAGAAGATCGCCGAGCTGCTGCCGCTGGCCGTGGCCGAGATGAAGAACGCCGAGGGCAAGCTGCAGACGCGCAGCCCCGACGGCGCCATGCCGTTCGAGCAGAAGGCGCTGCAGTACCTCCAGCAGGCCGAGGAAGAGTACGAACTGCAGGTGCAGACCAACCAGCAGTCGGGCGGTGGCGGGGGCGGCGGACAGGCCGGCTCGATCGCGGAAGACCTGGCGGACTTGTTCGAGCTCGAGATGGACAAGATGGCCAACCAGTACGAGACCGCCTCGCGCGCGGAGAGCGCGCAGGCCGAGCAGCGCATCGACGCGCTGGCCGAGAAGCTCAAGGAGCTGGCGCGCCGGCAGCAGCAGGAACTCGAACGCCAGCGGCGGCGCGCCGCCGGCCAGGCCGCGAGCGGCGGCGGCGACCAGCAGCGCGCGCTCGCGCAGGAAGCCGAAGAGACGGCGCGACAGCTGGAGAAGCTGTCGCGTGAGCAGAATCGTCCGGACCTGGCGAACGCGGCGCGGCAGATGCAGCAGGCCGCGGATGCGATGCGCAAGGCCGCGGCGGGCAACGATCCCGGCGCGTCCGGCCAGGCCTCGCAGGCTGCCGAACGCCTGCAGCAGGTGCAGCGGCAGCTGCGCGGCGCACAGACGGCGCGGGCCGAACGCGACGTGCAGGACGCCGTGCGGCAGGCCGAAGAGCTCGCGCGTGAACACGCCGACGTGGCGAGCGACGCCGAGCAGATCCCGGGCGCCGGCGCCGACCGTCTGCAGAAGGCGCAGCTCAACGCGCAGCGCCGCGACGCCCTCTCGAGCAAGGTGGGCCAGCTCGAACAGCAGCTCGACAGGACCGCCAACGAGATCGCGAAGGAGGAGAAGGACGCCTCGCAGAAGCTGCGCGAAGCGGCCGGCGACATCCGCGACGACAAGGTGAAGGAGAAGCTGCGCTACTCACGCCAGTTCCTTGGCCGCGATGCCCAGCAGGGTGCCGCCGCCGAGATGGACGCGTCGATTGGTGCGGACATCATGGACCTGCGGCGCAAACTCGCCGAGGCAGCGTCCGCCCTCGGCAAGGGCGGCAGCGCGCAGCAGACCGAGAACGCCCTCGAACGCGCCCGCGACCTCGTGCGCGGCGTGGACTCGCTCGGCCGCCGCATGCAGGAACGCGCCAGCGGCGACAACCGGCAGGCCGGCAATCAGCAGGGCCAGCAGGGACGCGACGGCCAGCCCGGACAACAGCAGGGCCAGCAGGGCCAACAGGCCCGGAACGGCCAGCAGCAAGGCCAGCAGCAGGGACAGCGCGGCCAGCAAGGCCAGCAGGGGCAGCAGGGCCAGAGCGGCCAGTCCGGCCAGCAGGGCCAGTCGGGACAGCAGGGTCAGTCCGGCCAACAGGGCCAGAGCGGCCAGCAGGGTCAAGGCGGTCAGCAGGGCCAGGGCGGCCAGCAGGGTGGCGGCGGCAACGGCGACACGTTCGGCGGCTTCGGCGGCGACGATGGCGGCTGGGGCAACGCGCGTCCGGGCAACTTCGGCGCCGACGACGTGCGCCAGTTCCGCGGCGAAGCGCGCCGCTACGGTCAGGACGTCGAGGCGCTGCGGCGGGCGCTGCGCGCCGACGGCGTGGATACGCGCCAGCTCGACGACATCCTGCGCCGGCTGAAGGCGCTCGACGACGACCGCGTCTACAAGAACGTGCAGGAACTCGCCGAACTGCAGGCGGCGGTCAGCGAGGGCCTGCGCCGCTTCGAGTTCGAGCTCAGGCGCAAGGTCGAGGGCGAGGAGTCGGACGTGCGCCTCACCGGGACCGACGACGTGCCGGCGGAGTTCAAGAGCCTCGTCGAGGAGTACTACCGGAGCCTCGCGAAGCCGAAAGCGCCGCAGAAATGATCCGCCGTCGCGCCGTTGTCGCGGCGGCGCTGGCGATCGTGCTGGCCGGTGGCGCCGCGTTCGCGCAGTTCGGCGGCGGCGGCTACTGGGGCCGCATGCGCCGCGTGCCGCCGCGGTTTCCGGCCAACGAGGCGGCCTTCGACGGCGGCTTCAACTTCTGCCGCGTCATGTACTCGAGCCAGTGGCGCGAGTCGGGCGGCCAGGGGTGGTCCACCGACTATCCGGATGCCGACATCAACTTCTCGATCCGCTTCGCGGAGCTCACGAAGACACGCGTGAGCAAGCAGACCACCGGCGTGCCGAATCACTTCGTGACGCGGCTCACTGACCCGTGGCTGATGCGGTGCCCGTTCCTGCTGGGCTCCGACGTGGGCACCATGTCACTGCGCGACGAGGAAGTCACGGCGCTCCGCGACTACCTGCTCAAGGGCGGCTTCTTCTGGGTGGACGACTTCTGGGGGTCACGCGCCTGGGACGTCTTCGAGCAGGAGATGGCGCGGGTGCTGCCGCCGGGCACCTACCCCTTCCGCGACATCGGTCCCGAACATCCCATCTACCGCACCATGTTCCCGATGACGGATCTGCCGCAGATCCCCTCCATCCAGTTCTGGCGCACCACGGGCGGCGAGTCGTCCGAACGCGGCAGCGACAGCGCGCAGGCGCACATGCGCGGGATCACGGACGCGCAGGGCCGGCTGATGGTGCTCGCCACGCACAACACCGACATCGCGGATGCGTGGGAGCGCGAGGGCGAAGACCCCGAGTACTTCTACACCTACTCCCCGAACGGCTACGCCACGGCGGTCAACATCCTGCTGTATGCGATGAGCCACTGAGTGCAGGGAACAGGGACCAGGGACTAGGGACCAGGGCTCGGAGCGGCCGGGCAGCCTTGCAGGCGCTTGGGCGCGTTTCGGCGCGCATCGGCCGCCGGGGTAAGATCGTCGCCGATGGCCAAGAAAATCTGCGACAACATCCTCGAGACCATCGGTCACACGCCGATGGTGCGCCTGAACCGTATTCCCAGGGGCGTGGTCGCGGCCGACGTCGTCGCCAAGATCGAAACCGTGAACCCCGGCAATTCGATCAAGGACCGCATGGCCCTGAAGATGATCGAAGACGCCGAGAAGGACGGCCGTCTGAAGCCCGGCGGCACCATCATCGAGGGCACGTCCGGCAACACCGGCATGGGCCTGGCCATCGCCGCGGTCGTGAAGGGCTATCACTGCATCTTCACCACCACCGACAAGCAGTCGAAGGAGAAGGTGGATGCGCTGCGCGCCTTCGGCGCCGACGTCATCGTGTGCCCGACCGACGTCGAACCAGAAGATCCGCGGTCGTACTACTCGGTGTCGTCACGCCTCGAGCGCGACACGCCGAACGGCTGGAAGGCCAACCAGTACGACAACCCGTCGAACGCGCAGGCGCACTACGAGCAGACCGGACCCGAGATCTGGGATCAGACCGACGGACGCATCGACCACCTGGTCGTCGGCGTCGGCACCGGCGGCACGATCTGCGGCACGGCGAAGTACCTGAAGGAGCGGAAGCCGTCGGTGAAGGCGTGGGGCATCGACACCTACGGATCGGTCTTCAAGAAGTACAAGGAGACCGGCATCTTCGACAAGAACGAGATCTATCCCTACATCACGGAAGGCATCGGCGAGGACTTCCTGCCGCAGAACGTGGACTTCAGCATGATCGATCACTTCGAGAAGGTGACCGACCGTGATGCCGCGATCATGACGAGCCGCATCGCCCGCGAAGAAGGGATCTTCGCCGGCAACTCCGCGGGCTCGGCGATGGCGGGGCTGCTGCAACTGGCCCCCAACTTCAAGGCCGGCGAACTCGTGGTGGTCATCTTCCACGACCACGGCACGCGCTACCTCGGGAAGATGTACAACCCCGAGTGGATGCGCGAGAAGGGCTTCCTCGACAAGAAGGGCCTCACCGCGAAGCACATCGTGGCCGACCGCCAGAAGGCCAAGCTCGTCACCATCGAGCGCACGGCCACGGTGGCCGAAGCCGCGCACATCATGACCGCGCACGCCTATTCGCAGATCCCGGTCGTGGCCGACGGCCGTCTCGTGGGCTCGGTCAACGAGGGGCATCTCTTCGACGAGATCGTGAAGCACCCCGAGATGCTGAAGGGGCCGGTCGAGGCCATCATGGAGCCGGCTTTCCCGTTTGCCGACATCTCGACCGGCGTCGAGGCGCTGGCCGGCATGATCACGCCCGAAGCCCCGGCCGTGCTCGTGCGCGACTTCAAGAGCGACGAGACCTACATCATCACGCGCTGGGACGTGATTCGCGCGATGAGCTAGGCCACGCGCCGCCGGGGAGCCACCATGGGGTCACTGCCGTCCGCCGCGCTCTGCCTGCTGTGCGTCGTGGCCGCGTCTGCCGCCGCGACGGCCCAGCCGCGGCAGGACCCGCGCGTGCTCGAGGCAATCGCCTGGTACACCGGCACGGCCGGCCGGGTGGACGACGCAAAGGCCCGCGCCCTCATCGACGCCGCCGCCACCGACGGTGACGTGCTCGCCCGGATGTGGATCGCGCGGGCCTGGTCGCGCGGGCGCCTCGGGTATCCGCGCGACGAGGCGAGGGCGCGCGCCATCGCCGACCAGATGATCGGCGCCGTGCAGCGGCAGGCGGCGCTCGGCGTGGTCGAAGCGCAGTTCCTCATGGGCACCGCCTTCGACGAAGGCCTTGGTGTGGCCGAAGATCCGGCGGTGGCCTTCGGGTGGTTCCAGAAAGCCGCGGCCTCCGGCCACACGCTGGCCGAACACAACATCGGTAACGCCTACGCCGCGGGACGCGGTGTCGCCGCCGATCCCGCCGCCGCGGTCACCTGGTGGACCCGCGCCGCGCTCAAGGGCGACGCCGTGCCGCAGCTCCGCCTGGGCGAGGCCTACGAACGCGGCACCGGCGTGGCCGCCGACCGCGTGCAGGCCCGCCGCTGGTATGCCGACGCGGCCGGCCGCGGCAATCCGGCGGCGAAGGCCGCGCTCGAGCGCCTCGGATCGCCGCGCTGACGGCCCCGCCGCCGGCTGGGCGGCTGAACAGTGTCCGCGCTACACTCGTCTTTTCACACGTGGAGGCAACGGCACCATGGGCCTGATGGACTACATCAAGACACAGCTCATCGAGATCATCGAGTGGCAGGACGACTCGCGCGATACGATCAGCTGGCGGTTCCCCGACGAGGACAAGGAAATCAAGAACGGCGCGCAGCTCATCGTGCGCGAATCGCAGACCGCCCAGTTCCTCTACGTCGGCGCCTTCGGTGACACGTTCGGGCCCGGCAAGCACACGCTGACCACCGACAACATCCCGGTGCTGTCGCAGCTCAAGGGCTGGAAGTACGGCTTCAACTCGCCCTTCAAGGCCGACGTCTACTTCGTCAACACGCGCCTCTTCACCGGCAACAAGTGGGGCACGTCGAATCCGATCATGCTGCGCGATCAGGACTTCGGCATCATCCGCCTGCGCGCCTTCGGCACCTACGACTTCAAGGTCGTGAACGTGCGCACCTTCCTCAAGGAAGTGGCCGGGTCCGATCACAACTTCCGCCTCGATGAGTTCGCCGACACGATGCGTTCGCGCATCGTGAGCGTGTTCACCGACGCCATCGCCTCGGCCCGCGTGCCGGCGCTCGACCTCGCCACGCGCTACATGGAAGTGGGCGAAGCGCTGCTGCCGCTCATCAACCCGCAGCTCATCGAGAAGTACGGCATCGAGATTCCGAGCTTCATCGTCGAGAACTGCTCGGTGCCCCCCGAAGTCGAGGCCGCCATCGACAAGCGCTCGAGCATGGGCGCCATCGGCAACCTGAACGACTACGTGAAGTACCAGATGGCGCAGGGGCTGGCGCAGCCCGGCAAGGGTGGCGGCGTCGCCGGCTCGGCCGCGGAGCTCGCCATGGGCTTCGGCCTGGCGCAGCAGATGATGAACCAGCCGGGCGGCATCTTCGGCGGCGCGCAGACGACGCCGGCCGCCGCGCCGCCCACGCCGCCGACGCCGGCGGCCTCGGCACTGCCCGATGTGCTCACGCCGGCCGATGTGGCGAAGGCCCTCGGCGTGACCGAGGCCGACGTCATCGAGACGCTCGAGAAGGGCGACCTGAAGGGCCGGAAGATCGGCTCGGCCTGGCGCGTGACCCGCGGCGCGCTCGACGAGTTCCTCAAGCACTAGTGGCCACCGAGCCGCCGCCGCTCCCTCCCCTGCCGCCGCTGCCGCCGCCCCCCGCGGACGGGCCGGCGGAGGTGTCGGCGCACGACAAGCACCACTGCCCGGCCTGCGGCGCCGAAGCGCACTGGAACGCCGGCAGGCAGGCGCTGGTGTGTCCCTACTGCGGCACGGTCTCGCCGGCCGAACTGGCCTCCGACGGATCGATCGTCAAGGAGCACGATCTGGCGCTGGCGCTGCGCGCCATTCCGGACGCCAGCCGCGGCTGGGAGAAGGATCGCACGTCGGTGCAGTGCCAGAGCTGCAAGGCGATCTCGCTCTTCGACGCGGCGCGGGTGGCGCAGCGCTGCGAGTTCTGCGGCTCGGCGTCGGTCGTGCCCTACACGAAGACGCGCAACGTCATCTATCCCGAAAGCCTGCTGCCCTTCACCATCACCGAGGCGCAGGTGCGCGAGTCGATCCGCCAGTGGTACGCCAGCCGCTGGTTCGCGCCGAACCGTCTGAAGAAGGCGGCGCTCACCGACCGGGTGGGCGGCGTCTACCTGCCCTACTGGACGTTCGACGCGCGGGTGCACGCGCGCTGGCGGGCGGAAGCCGGCCACTACTACTACGAGACGCGCACCGTGACGCGCAACGGGCGCACCGAGAAGGTGCAGGAACGCCGCGTGCGCTGGGTGCCGGCGGCCGGGGAACTCTCGCGCGCATTCGACGACACGCTCGTCTCCGCCACGCAGGGACTGCATGCCGCCCTGCTCCGCAGGATCGAGCCGTTCCCCACGAAGGACCTGCGGCCCTACGATCGCGGCTACGTCTCGGGCTGGGTGGTCGAGCAGTATCAGCTCGATCTGGTGGGCGCGGCCGAACGGTCACGCGCCGAGATGGACGCCCAGGTGCGCGACGCCTGCGCGCGCGACGTGCCCGGCGACACCTACCGCAACCTCGAAGTGGCCGCGACCTACACCGACCAGACCTTCAAGCACACGCTGCTGCCGGTGTGGCTGCTGCACTACGACTACGGACGCAAGAGCTATCAGGTCGTGGTGAACGGCGTCACCGGCGCCATCGCCGGCGAGCAGCCCTACAGCTGGATCAAGATCTTCTTCGCCACGCTCGCCTTCATCATCGTGGCGCTCACGCTCTTCGTGCTCATGGAGCAGTAGGCCGGCTGCGCCGAGTGCCGGTGCCCTGCCCCGTTTGGCACGGATCCTGCGCAGGATTCGTGCCAAATGGGACAGGGCCGTTACATCACGCGAGAGGAATGCGCCGCGCGTTCGCGCCGAGCCAGTCGCCGAACGACTGGAGCTTCGGGTTGAGCGCGCGCGACTTCTCGATGTTCCGCGAGGCCAGGAAGTCGTCGGCGAAGTCGCGGTAGAACTGGAACATGTTGCCGAGATCTTCGGCGCCCGGGAAGCCGAAGCTCCGGTAGGCGGCCGGGGTCACGGCGTTGTAGTGCACCGGCTGGCCGAGCGCGCGGGTCATCGCGGCCGCCATCTCGGCGCCGGTCAGGTGGTCGCCGGCGATGCCGACGCGGGCGCCGATGAGCGCACCGCCCTGCTTGAAGATGCCGTAGGCGCAGCGGCCGATGTCTTCCGACGCGATGCCGGCCATGGGCGCATCTCCCATCGGCAACGTGAACTGGAGCAGCCCTTCGGCGTCCTTCTTCGGACCCGATCCGAAGTGGATCAGGTTGTCCCAGTAGAACGTCGTCAGCAGGAACGTCGTGGGCACGCCGGCGTCGATGAAGTACTGGTCGCACTCGGCCTTGGCGTCGAAGTGCGGCACCTTGTACTTGCCCATGAGCGTGGGCATCCGGTTGTCGCCGGATGGCATCCACTTGCGCGTGTCGTCGAGCGTGGACCAGATGACATGCTGCAGGCCGGCCGCCTTGGCGGCGGCGGCCATGTTCCGCGCGCTCTGCTGCTCCTTCTCGGGCGAGAAGTGGTTCCAGAAGAACGTCACGCAGTAGGCGCCGTAGGCGCCCTGGAAGGCGCGAGTGAGGCTCTCGACGTCGTCGACGTCGGCCGCCACCACCTCGGCGCCGGCCGCGGCCAGCGCCTTGGCGGCCTCGGAGTTGGGGTCGCGGGTGATGGCGCGGGCGGTGAAGCCGCCCTGCGGATCGGCGAGGATGGCGCGGACGAGGCCGCCGCCCTGGGCGCCGGTGGCGCCGACGACGGCGATGATCTTCTTGTCGGACATGGGACTCCTTGGCGTGTGCTGCCTGCTTGGACGACCCCGATCGTACGGCCGTTTCACCCGGACCGCCCCACGATTCGTCCCAGGAACGCCCGGCCGGCACCTCATAACCGGCTTGCCGCCGGCCGGCCGCGAAGCGAGGATGTGCGGATGCGCACCTGCCTCGTCGTCCTTGCTCTCTGTGCCGGCCTTGCCGTTGAGACCGGCCGCAGCCAGCCCGGCCTGCCCGTGCGCGGCACGGTCGTGGTCGTGAACCAGCAGTCCGACTCGGTGACCCTCATCGACCTGGCCACACTCGAAGCGTACCGCCACGTGCCGGTCGTGGGCGGCCCGCACGAGGCCGCCGTGTCGCCCGACGGGCGGCTGGTGGTCGTGACCAACTACAACAAGCCGGGCGTTGGTCCGCAGAAGACGCTCAGCCTGATTGCGCTGCCGGGCGGCGATCCCGTGAAGACCATCGATCTCGGCGACTACCGCGCGCCGCACGACGTCCGCTGGGTGGACGACGCGCGCGTGGTCGTCACCTCGGAAGCCAATCAGGCACTGCTCCTCGTGAACATCGACAGCGGCGCCATCGAGCGCGTGTTCCGCACCGGGGCCGGCCTCTCGCACATGCTGGCGCTCTCCGCCGATCGCACGCGCCTCTACTGCTCGAACATGCGCGATGGCAGCGTGAGCGCGTTCGACTTCGCCTCGGGCGCCAAGATCAAGGACGTGCCCACCGGCACGGAGGCCGAAGGCGTGGGCGTGACACCCGACGGGCGCTGGGTGTGGGCCGGGAACCGCGCCGAAGATTCGATCTCGATCATCGACACGCGGTCACTCGCGGTAGTGAAGCGTCTCGCGTCCCCCGGCTTCCCTTACCGCGTGCAGTTCACGCCCGACGGCACGCGCGCGCTCGTGCCACACGCCAACGCCTCGTCACTGGTCGTGGCCGACGTGGCCACGCAGACCATCCTGAAGTCCATCCCGCTCCGGATGACGAAGGTGGACAAGCCGTCCACGGCCGGGGTGTTCCCGCATCCCGACAACCGCCACGCGTTCGTCACCGTGCGGAACGACAACTCGCTGCTCGTGCTGGATCTCGAAAGCGGCCGGACGCTCGCCCGCGTCGAGGTGCAGCAGAGTCCGGACGGCGTGAGCTGGTCGCCGCGCCAGCGCTGAGCCACGAGGACGACGGGCGGCACGGATGCCTCGACGCGCCTGTGACGGACGTGGTGCGGTGGCGACAGGCGTCGCGCGGTGTCACGGGGTGTCCCACCAGAGGCCGCGCAGGAGGCGGCTGGCCGTGGCCCACGACGATGCCGCATGACGCACGCCCTGCAGCAGCGCGTCACGACGCGGGCCATCGTAGACCCGGCCGGCGGCGATGACCGCCTCGATGCGCCGCGTATGCGCGATGTCTTCGAGCGGATTGGCCGCGAGCAGCACGAGGTCGGCCACGAGGCCGGCCGCGATGGCGCCGCGCTCATGCGCCAGACCGGCATGCCGGGCCGGTCCGGCGGTGGCGGCCTGCAGTGCGTCGGCGGGCGTCAGTCCGGCGCGGACGAGAAGCGCGAGCTCGTCGTGCAGCGCGAGGCCGTGCACGACGTCCGGGTCGAGCGCATCGGTGCCGGCCAGCACCACCACGCCGGCGGCGTGGGCGCGCGCGGTGAGCGCGAGGGCGGCTCGATGAACGGCCTGCACCGTCTGCTGCGCCTCGCCGTCGAGACGCCCGGCGCGACGGGCCACCGCCCACAGCCACCGATGCGGCGCCACGACGAGTGCCAGCGCGTCAGGCGCCGGCGGCGTGCCGATCGCATGGGCCGCATCCTGTCCGGAGGAGGCTACATGGGTCGGCACATAGGCGGTGTCGTGGCGGACGAGATTCTCGAGGACACGCGCACAGCGCGGCTCGTCGAGTCCGGCGAGCAGCGTCTGCATCGTCGCCACGCGGCCGGTGTAGGCGAGACGCGCCGACGAGCACTGCGGCAGCAGGCTGCGATCGTGTTCGACGCTGCGCAGCGCCAGGGCCGGGTCGGCGAGGTCCACCGCGAACGGGACGTGCCCGGCCACGGCGAGCCCGCTGGCTCCGGCAGCCCGCACCAGCGACTGGAACGACGCGGGCGCGGCGTCGTCGTCGAGCTGCGCTTTCACGAACGGCTCGCCGCGTTGCCTGAGACCGGCGACGAGCGCGGCGAGCTCCTGCGACGCCTCGGGCACCGTCTCGACGTGGAACGACACCGCCTCGACGATCCGCGGTCCCACGATCGTGCCGGCGTCGATGGCCGCGCGCCAGGCGGGTGCGCTCGGCACGCAGTCGAGATCGGTGGACCACGAACAGGCATCGCCCATGTCGCGCACGGCAGTCACGCCCCATGCGACGAACAGCGGCAGGTGCAGTTGCGGCGACAGGCGCAGCGTATGGACGTGGGCGTCCCAGAGGCCGGGGATGAGGTACCGTCCGCGGCCGTCGACCACCTGCGCACCGGCGGGGATGGGCACGCGGTCGCGGGCATCCACCAGGGCGATACGCGCGCCATCGACGAGCACGGTCTGATGCGGACTCAGGTGCCCGCCCTGGCGCGGGTCCACGATCGTGACGTCGACGATCGCGAGAGCGCCGGGACGGTCAGGCGCGGCCGGCGCCGGTGGCGTCCACAGCGCCGCCACGCCGGCGACACCGATCGTGATGGCGGCGAACATCGCGATCCGGACCGGCCAGCGGACCAGGCGGCGAATGAGCGATCGCCGCCCGGCCGTGCCGCCGGCTCCCATCGAGCGCATGTGTCACAGGGACGGCCCCGGCGCGGCCGATGTTCCCGCGGCCTCGATGCCGGCGCGCCGTCGCGCCGGCCGCCTCAGGCGGGCGCGTGTTCACGGACGATGCCGGCCGCGGCGTAGATCTCGGCTTCGTCGAGGCTCTCGTGCGCGAGCAGCTCCGTGACGATGGCGTCGAGCTGGGCGCGGTGTTCGCGCACGAGGCGCCGGGCATCCGCGTAACACTCCTCGGTGATGCGCCGCACTTCGTCGTCCACCGCGTTCAGCAGCGTCTCGGAGACGCCGGCCATGCGCGGGTCGCCTTCGATCGGCAGCACCGAGAGCGGGCCGATGCGATCCGACATGCCCCACCGCCCCACCATCGAGCGGGCCACGCGCGTCACGTGCTCGAGGTCGCTTTCGGCGCCGCTCGTGATGACGCCGAACACTTCCTGCTCCGCCGCCATGCCGCCGAGCGCGCCGACGATGCGGCCGCGCAGGTAGTTGGCGTCGTAGCCGTAACGGTCGGAGTCTGGCGTGGAGAGCGTGACACCGAGGGCGCGTCCGCGCGGCACGATCGAGACCTTGCGCACCGGGTCGGCGCCCGGCTGCAGCATGCCGAGCAGGGCGTGTCCGGCCTCGTGATAGGCCGTGCGCCGGCGCTCCGCTTCCGGAATGACCACGCTGCGCGCGGTGCCGAGCTGCACCTTCTCGAGCGCGTCGGTCAGATCGCGGTGCGCCACCGTGTCCTGATTGCGCCGCGCCGCCAGCAGCGCCGCCTCGTTCACGAGGTTCGCGAGATCGGCGCCGGTCATGCCGGGCGTCGACGCCGCCAGTTTCTCGAGATCGGCGTCGGTGCCGAGCGGCACCTTGCGCGTGTGCACCTTGAGAATGGCGAGCCGGCCCTTCTGGTCGGGCGCGTGCACCATGATCTGGCGGTCGAAGCGGCCGGGGCGCGTGAGGGCCGGGTCGAGCACGTCGGCGCGGTTGGTGGCGGCGAGCACCACCACGCCCTCCTGCCCCGAGAAGCCGTCCATCTCGGTCAAGATCTGGTTGAGCGTCTGTTCGCGTTCGTCGTGGCCGCCGAACGCCCGGGCGCCGCCGCGGGCGCGGCCGATGGTGTCGATCTCGTCGATGAAGATGATGGCCGGCGCCACCTTGCGCGCCTCGGCGAACAGCTCGCGCACGCGGCTCGCGCCGACGCCGACGATCATCTCGATGAACTCGGACGCGCTGGCGCTGAAGAACGGCACGTTGGCTTCGCCGGCCGTGGCCCGCGCCAGCAGCGTCTTGCCGGTGCCCGGCGCCCCGGCCAGCAGCACGCCCTTCGGGGCGCGCGCGCCGAGCTTGCGGTACTTGCCGGGGTCCTTCAGGAAGTCGACGATCTCGTTGATTTCGCCTTCGACCTCGTCGATACCGGCCACGTCGTCGAACGTCACGCGGATCGTGTCCTTGTCGACCGGCTTGCGCGGCGTGCCGCCGAGCAGCCCGCCGCCCATCATGCCCTGCTGGCGGCGGAACATCCACACATAGAAGCCGATGAGCAACAGGAACGGCGCGATCGAAATGAGCAGGTTCGTGAGGATGCCGCGTTCCTGCACGAGCGGCGTCGCCCGCACGGCGGCACCACCGTCGGTGAGTTCCGCGAGCAGGTCGTCACTCGCGAACGTCGGACGCTCCGTGGTGAAGCGTTCGTAGCTGCGCGTGGTGTCGCCGGGCACCGGCACGCCCTTCTTCAGCACGCCCTGAATCGAGTCGCCGCGCGCGAACAGCTCCGAGACGTTCTTCGCGCCGACCTGCTGCTTGAACTCCGTGTAGGGCACGGGTTCGGGCGCGGCCAGGCGGTCCTGCACGGTGAGGATCGCGAACACCACCGCGTAGCCCACGGCGAGCATGGCGAGGAGCGACCACTTCGGCCGGTTCGACTTGGCCGCTGGCGCGGGCGGCAGCCCCTCGGTGCGCCACGGGCGAGGCGGCTCGGGGGCCGGCTGCGGCGGCCGCGGCTCGGGCGGCGGTGTGGACTGCGGTGACTCGTTCATGGACGGGATCGAGGCCATCATGTAATTGGACGCCAACGGCCCGGCGGATGTGCCAGCCGGCGCCATCGCCCCTACCGTTTGCCTGCCTGGATCTCCCGGGCGACGCGTTCGACGTCGGCCATGACGCGCAGCAGATTGCCGCTCCACAGCTTGCCGATCTGTTCTTCGGTGTAGCCGCGCTTCACGAGTTCGAGCGTGACGTTGAACGTCTCCTCGGCGCCGTTCCAGCCGGCCACGCCGCCGCCGCCGTCGAAGTCGGACGAGATGCCCACGTGGTCGATGCCGATCTTCTTCACCAGGTAGTCGATGTGGTTGACGAAGTCGGCCACCGTCGCCATCGGCGGCGGCGGAAACTGCTTGTCGATGTCGGCCATGCGGGCGCGGAACTGCGACCGCGTCGCGTCGGTCTGGCTGGCCGGGCCGCCCTGCAGACCCATCTCCACGCGCAGCTTCGCGATCGCGGCGGCGCGTTCCGGCGAGTCGGGCGGCTTGATCTTGACGTAGCTGTCGAAGGCCACGGTCTGGATGACGCCGCCGTTCTTCTTCAGTGCCTCGAGCTGCTCGTCGTCCATGTTGCGGCTGTGATCCGCGATGGCGCGGGCGGCCGAATGCGAGGCGATGACCGGCGCCTTCGAGAGCGCGATCGCCTGCAGGTTCGCCTGCTTCGAGGGATGCGAGACATCGACCATGATGCCCCACTTGTTCATCTCGGCGATGACCTGGCGGCCGAGGTCGTTCAGGCCGTTGTGCATCCACTTGCCATCGCGTTCGCCGGTGTTCGAGTCGGCGAACTGGCTGTGCCCGTTGTGCGCGAGCGACATGTAGCGGCCGCCGCGATCGTGGAACTCCTTGACGCGGCCCAGATTGGTGCCGAGCGAGTAGGCGTTTTCGATGCCGATGAGCGCCACCTTGCGGCCCGACTTCGCAATCGCCCGCACGTCGTCGGCCGTGAGCGCGAGGCCGATGCGCGCCGGGGCGATTTCCTTCGTGAAGCGGTGGATGGCGTCGAATTTCTCGACCGCCTGCGCGTAGGCGCGGTCGTAGCCTTCCGGCGTGAGCGACCCCTGGCCCACGTAGACGATGAAGAACGCGGCGTCGAGACCGCCCTCCTCCATCTTCGGCAGGTTCACCTGGGTGTCGAGCCGCTGGGTGTAGTTCCGGGCCTTGGTGAAGTCGCGCGGGTTGATGTCGGCGTGGGTATCGAGCGTGATGACGCGCTCGTGGATACCGCGCGCCCGGGCCACGAGGGCCGGGTCGGGCGTCTGGGCGGCGGCGAGCGCCGGCACGAGCAGGCTGAGGAGAGCAAGTCGGGACGACATACGCATGATCCTACCGCCCTTCGGGCCGGTCCGGCGTCACTTCCAGGCCACGTCCATCCCGAAGAAGTGCGCGAAGACGTCGACCTCGCCGCCATCCTACACGACCTGACTGCCACGCGCTGCCACGGCGCATGTAAACTCGACCCACTCCGTGAGACGCGTGTCACGCTTCCTGCCGGCCCTGGCCGTGCTGCTCGTGTTGCGGGCCGGCCCGGCCACGGCCCATCCGGCCCCGTTCAGCTACGTCGACCTGCGCCTCGCGCCCGGCGGCGTGACCGGCACGCTCACGGTGCACGACCTC
>JALHON010000083.1 GCA_022842985.1 Acidobacteriota bacterium
GCCTGCGCCTGCTGGCCGCCGCCGCCACGAGGCTCGCCCTCAGCGGACGCGCCGTGCACCGCACGCTGCGCGTCGCCCGCACGATCGCCGATCTCGACGCCAGCCCGGAGATCGCCCCGGCGCACCTGCTCGAAGCGCTGCAGTTCCGCGCCGGAACGCCGGCCGCGTAGGCACGGCGCATTCGATGTCACCGGCGAGCCCGGACAACGCCGTCGAGGCTCGCTCCCTGCAGCCGGGCCTTCTCCGGACGGCCGCCGTCTGCCATCATCGGGGCGTGCGCACGCTTCTGGCGGTGACATGCGGCGTGTGCCTCATGGCGAGCGAGCCGACCGGCCTCGCTCAGACGAGGCAACGGCACGCTGACGGCCCGCGATTCGGCCTGCTCACATCGTGGCTCGACACCGTCAGCCGTCACGAGGCTGGCGCGGCCGACTCGCCCCTGCTCGCCGCGGCCACCTGGTCGGGAGACGACCTGCGCCGGCTCTGGTACGACATCCAGGTGCTCGTCGCGTTCATCGAGCGGCCCACCGCAAAGCGGTATGAGCTGGAGTTGATGCAGGTCGACCGGCAGGAGGCATGGCGGCCACCTGAAGCGACCCTCACCGACACCGCGCGGAAGGAGCTCGACGGACTCGCCATGCGTGTCCGCGCACTCGGTCTGACGACGACGTTACGTCGGGCGACAGTCGTCCACACCGACCTCATCATGGTGGCCGGCGATACGGTGCGCCAGTCGGCCGGGCCCGCCCGTCAGGGGGCGGCGATGCGCATGAACATTGCCGACGGCGCCACCGCCGGCGCAGAAAGCCTCAGTGCGCACTGGGAGATTGCCAGGCTCATCGCGGCCCGCATCCTGCGGACCGCGCCGGCCGACGCCTTCGTGCGTGACTGGTATCGCGCCACGCTGGCCGTCGAGCAACAGCGCGAAGTGTTCGACGTGGCGCACCTCACCCAGGCGCTGAAGATGCTGCCCGGTGACCCCGTGGTTCTGCTGCTGGCAGGCGCGCAGCATGAGGCATTCGCCTCGCCGATGTTCCAGGCCTTTCGGCAGGCGGCTCAAGGGCTCAGGATGCGGCCTGGCATCGACGTGCGCAGGGCCGAACTGGCCGAGGCCGAGCGGCTGCTGAGAAGGGCGCTGCAGTATGACCCGGCGTACAGCGAAGCACGACTCCGTCTGGGCCACGTCCTCGCTGAGCGGGGACGCCACGCCGACGCCATCCGCGAACTGACGATGGCCTTGCCCGGCCTGGAGGAGCCGCTGCTCGAGTACTGTGCCCTGCTGTTCCTGGGCGCAAGCCACGAAGCGCTAGGCGCACCCGGCGATGCCCGCGCCGTTTACGAGCGCGCAGCAACCATGACGCCAGGCGCACGGGTCCCGCACCTGGCGCTGGCGCGCCTGCTCGGCGATGCCGGCGAACAGGATGACGCCGCGCGCCACCTGCGACTCGGCCTCGCACCGACGACCGATGAGCGCGCGATCGATCCATGGTGGGCGTACCGCGCCTTGCAGGGCCGGCATGGTGTGGCGTGGCTCGAGGCCGTGCGCCGCGCCTCGACGGCGGGCACGCCATGAGGGTCGGCACGACGCGTGCGTGGGCCGTGCTTGTGCTCGCGCTGGCCGGAGCGCCGCGGGCGACGGCGCAAGACCCCGTGTTTCGCGGGGCCGTCGACGGCATCCGGATCGACGCGCTCGTGACTGACAACGGCCACCCCGTCGCGGGCCTGCGCCCGGCCGACTTCGAAGTGCGGGACAACGGCGTGCTCCAGGAGGTCGACGTCGTCTCCCTGGGTGATGTGCCGCTGAGCGTCGTGCTGGCACTGGACCTGAGCGCCAGTGTGTCCGGCGAGCGCTTGACGCGGCTGGTGCGCGCGGGACACGCCGTCCTCGATGCGCTCGTGCCGGCGGACCGCGCGGCCCTCGTGACATTCAACCGGGCCGTCGTCGAGCAGGTGCCGCTGACGACCTCGCGCGATGCGGTGCGTCGGGCCCTGGAGGCGGCGGCGCCGGAAGGCAACACGGCCCTCAACGATGCGGCGCTGGCCGCGCTCCTCGTCGGCGACGTGGATGCCAGCCGGACCCTGGTCGTGGTCTTCAGCGACGGCGTGGACACGGCCAGTTTCTCACGCGCGGATCAGGTGCTGGCGACAGCCGGCCGTGTCAACGGCGTCGTGTACGCCGTGGCCACGAGTGACGAGTCGCCATTCCTCACGGACCTGACACGGGCAACCGGCGGACGGCTGCTGACCATCGGCCGACGCGAAGATCCCGGGCCGGCGTTCCTGGAGATCCTGCGCGAGTTCCGCCGCCGCTACGTGCTCACCTATACTCCGCGCCACGTCGAGGCCGGCGGGTGGCACTCCCTTGACATCCGGGTCGGGCGCCCGGGCGTCAAGGTGCAGGGGCGGGCCGGCTACGTCTCGAGACGCCGCTGAGCGGCGGCCGGGCGGTGGGCTCACGCGCTGCAGGTCCGCGCCGGCCCTCCGGCCACATGACGGCCTCGCAGATTCGCCGTATATTCGCCACCTGGAACCGAGACGCTTCCATCCGCCGGGGCGCGTGGTATGCTCCACAGGTTGCGTCCGGCCGGGCCGGCGCGACGTTTACACTCTACCGAACCGGATGCCTTCCACCCGCTACACGATCCTGCTCGCCGACCGCCAGACTGGCGTCGTCCGGCGTTTCACCGTCGGCCTCCGGCCGGCGATGATCGTGCTCGGCACGGTGGTCACGCTGCCCGTGCTCATCGGCATGGGCGCGGCGTGGAAGGCCAAGGCGGATGTAGCGGACCTCTACGCGTCACACGCCACCCTCGAACTCGAACTCTCCAGCTACCGCGATACGACGGAAGCGCTGACCGGGCAGATCCAGGGCCTGCAGACGGCGCTCGACGATCTCGGTGGCCGCGCCGCGCTCGACCCGGCGCTGCGCTCGGCGATGGACAAGCTGCCGGCCATCGTGAAGTCGCGCGCCATGGGCGGCGGCGGCACCTCCACCGCGGCCGGGCTGGCGATGCTGCCGAGCCTGAACTCTCCGGAAGACACCTTCGGCCTGCTGCGCGACCTGCTCCAGGGTCTCGAAAGCCGCCTGCAGTCGGTGCAGTCGGGTGTCGACAAGCGCAACAAGCTCGCCGCCGCCACCCCGTCGATCTGGCCGGCCGCCGGCTGGCTCACCTCGTCGATGGGCGCGCGCCGCGACCCGTTCACGGGCGGCGCCGACTTCCATCCCGGTCTGGACATCTCGGCCGATCGCGGGTCTCCCGTCTACGCCACGGCCGACGGCACCGTCGTGCACGCGAGCAGCTACAGCGACTACGGCAATCTCATCCGCATCGACCACGGCTTCGGCCTCGAGTCGCGTTACGGCCACCTCTCGAAGTTCGAGGTGGAGAACGGCGCCAAGGTCAAGCGAGGCGATCTCATCGGCCGCGTCGGCGCCACCGGACGCGCCACGGCTCCGCATCTCCACTACGAAGTCCGCGTCAACGACCGGTTGCTGAACCCGCTCCAGTTCCTCCTCAAGAGCGCGCGTCAGACCGGCGGCGACTGATCGTCCCGCCCTGCTCCGTTCCTTGACGGTCCACGCCGTCACCAGTAAGATCGTTCGAATCCCCAGGCACGTGTCAGCCCCGCATGGTCGGTAACCTACTCGCCAAGGTCTTCGGCACCCAGAACGACCGCGATCTCAAGCGGCTGCGTCCGCTCGTCGCGCGCATCGGCGAACTCGAGCCGTCGATGCGCCCGCTGACCGACGACGGCCTGCGCGAGAAGACGGCCGCCTACAAGGCGCGCGTCGCCGCCGGCGAGTCGCTCGACGACCTGCTCCCGGAAGCGTTCGCGCTCGTTCGCGAAGCCGGCCGCCGCGTGCTCAACATGCGGCACTACGACGTGCAGCTCATCGGCGGCATGGTGCTGCACCAGGGCCGCATCGGCGAGATGAAGACCGGCGAGGGCAAGACCCTCATGGCGACGCTGCCCGCCTACCTGAACGCGCTCTCGGGCAAGGGCGTCCACGTCGTCACGGTCAACGACTACCTCGCCCGCCGCGACGCCGAGTGGATGGGCCGCATCTACCGCTTCCTCGGGCTCACGGTCGGCGTCATCCAGCACGACCTGAACGACGAGCAGCGGCAGGCCGCCTACGGCTGCGACATCACCTACGGCACGAACAACGAGTTCGGCTTCGACTACCTGCGCGACAACATGAAGTTCGACCTGTCGCGGATGGTGCAGCGCGGGCACAACTTCGCGATCGTCGACGAAGTCGACAGCATCCTCATCGACGAGGCGCGCACGCCGCTCATCATCTCGGGGCCGGCCGAAGAGTCGAACGACCTCTACTACGAAGTCGACCGCATCATCCCGTCGCTCAAGCGCGGTCTGGTCCACCAGGGCCAGATGAAGACCGAAGACCGCGAGCGGATGGAAGAATCCGGCGACTACACGGTCGACGAAAAGGGCAAGACGGTCACGCTGACCGAAGCCGGCATCGCCCACGCCGAACGCCTGCTCGCCCACCGCCTGCAGCCCGGCGGCCTCTACGACCCGATCAACATGCCGCTGCTCCACCACGTGCAGCAGGCGCTCCGCGCGCACACGCACTACCGCCGCGACGTGGAGTACATGATCAAGGACGGCCAGGTCGTCATCGTCGACGAGTTCACCGGCCGTCTCATGCCGGGCCGCCGCTGGAGCGACGGCCTGCATCAGGCCGTGGAAGCCAAGGAAGGCGTGAAGATCGAGCGCGAGAACCAGACGCTCGCCACCATCACCTTCCAGAACTACTTCCGCAAGTACGCGAAGCTCGGCGGCATGACCGGCACGGCCGAAACCGAGGCCCCCGAGTTCAACAAGATCTACAAGCTCGACGTCACCGTCATCCCGACCAACAAGCCGATGCGGCGGATCGAGGAACCCGACCTCGTCTACCGCACGGCGGCCGAGAAGTACGAAGCGATCGTCGGCGACATCATCGAGAAACAGAAGATCGGGCGGCCGGTGCTCGTCGGCACGGTGAGCATCGAGAAGTCCGAGAAGATCTCGGCGATGCTCAAGCGCCGCGGCATCAAGCACGTGGTGCTGAACGCCAAGTACCACGCGCAGGAAGCCGAGATCGTCGCCCAGGCCGGCCGCCAGGGCACGGTGACCATCGCCACCAACATGGCCGGCCGCGGCACCGACATCCTGCTCGGCGGCAGCGCCGACCACATGGCGCGCCAGCAGTGCCTGCACGAAGAAGTGGCGCAGAAGCTCGAACGCGGCGAAGAACGCTTCGTCGACGACGACGAGTTCGTCTACTTCTCGCACGGCGGCGAGAACTACCGTGTGCCGCGTCCCGACTGGGAGCGCATTTCGACCCACTTCAAGGCGCAGTGCCAGGCCGAACACGATGCCGTCGTGGCGAGCGGCGGCCTGCACATCCTCGGCACCGAACGCCACGAAGCGCGCCGCATCGACAACCAGCTGCGCGGCCGCGCCGGCCGGCAGGGCGATCCGGGCAGCTCGCGCTTCTACCTGTCGCTCGAAGACGACCTGATGCGCATCTTCGGCTCGGACCGCATCTCGGGCCTGATGCAGCGCCTCGGCATGGAAGAAGGCGTGCCGATCGAACACGGCATGGTCAGCCGCGCCATCGAGCGCGCGCAGAAGCAGGTCGAGGCGCAGAACTTCGCCGTCAGAAAGCACCTGCTCGAGTACGACGACGTCATGAACAAGCAGCGCGAGAGCGTCTACACGCTCCGCCGCGAGGTGCTCGAAGGCGTCGTGCGCGTGACCGAAGACGAAACCTCCGACACGCGCGGCTACCTGCTGGCCACCGCTGACGACCTCGTGGACGACAAGGTCGAGCTCTACTGCGTGAAGGACGGCGACTCGAGCACGTGGGATCTCGACGCGCTGCGCCGCGAGCTCGCCGAACTCTTCTCGCTCGACGACGACGACTACGCGAGCGTGCCCTTCGACGGCCGGCCGGCCGAGATCCGCGAGGCGCTGCAGGCGCGCGTGCGGGCCAAGTACGCCGAGAAGGAAGCGGTCATTCCGGCCGACATCATGCGCCGCGTCGAACGCGACCTGATGCTCCAGATCGTCGACACGCAGTGGAAGGACCACCTCTACTCGCTCGACCACCTGAAGGACGGCATCAGCCTGCGCAGCTACGGCCAGCGCGATCCGCTGGTCGAGTACAAGAAGGAGAGCTACACGCTCTTCCAGGACATGCGCAGCCGCATCGAGGCCGAGATGGTCCGCTACCTCTGGTGGCTGCGGCCCGTCATCGAGGGCGGCCCCGAGAGCGAGCCGGTGGTGAACGTGCCCGTGCGTCCGCAGCCGCGGCGGCAGGCGCCGCTCACCTACAGCGGTCCGTCCGACACGCCGACGTCCAGCTTCCCGCCGCCCGCCGCGCCGGCCGCCGGTGGATTCCCGCCGCCCGCGTCACAGGCGCCCGCCCGCGTCGGCGGCGACGACGCGCCCGTCACCCAGGTGAAGCGCGACGAGCCGAAGATCGGCCGCAACGATCCCTGCTGGTGCGGCAGCGGCAAGAAATACAAGAAGTGCCACGGAGCCAACTGACGCCGTGCCCCTTCCCCGCTTCGTTCCCCGTGCCCCGCGAGTGCCCAAGGCCGACCCCTGCGTCGGCCTTTCGCGTATCTGACCCGAGAGACTGCCGCCCATGACGCTGCCCACCGCCACCCCCTCGCTCGACGCCATGCTCTCGACGGCGCTGACCTTCGACGACGTGCTGCTCGTGCCGCGCTATTCGAACGTGCTGCCGGCGCAGGTCAACGTCTCGACGCGCCTCACGCGCAACATCCCGCTCGACGTGCCGCTGCTCAGCGCGGCGATGGACACGGTGACCGAGTCGTCGATGGCGATCGCGATGGCCCAGCAGGGCGGCATCGGCGTCATCCACAAGAACCTCTCGATCGAGGATCAGGCGGCGGAAGTGGACCGCGTGAAGCGGTCCGAGAGCGGCATGATCGTCAACCCGATCACGCTCTCGCCCACACACAAGATCCACGAAGCACTCGAGATGATGGCGCACTACCGCATCTCGGGCGTGCCGGTGACCGAGGACGGCAGCAAGGAAGGGCGCCTCGTCGGCATCCTGACCAACCGCGACCTGCGCTTCGAGACCAACGTCCACCAGTCGGTGGCGGACGTCATGACGCGCGAGAACCTCATCACCGTGCCGGTCGGCACGACGCTCGACGAAGCGCGCGAGATCCTGCACAAGAAGAAGGTCGAGAAGCTCCTCGTCGTGGACCAGGCGTTCCGGCTGAAGGGGCTCATCACCGTCAAGGACATCCAGAAGGCCATCAAGTATCCGAACGCCTGCAAGGACTCGCTCGGCCGGCTGCGCTGCGCGGCGGCGGTGGGCACGGCGCAGAACACCCTCGACCGCGCCGCGGCGCTCGTGGCCGCGCACGTCGATGTGATCATCGTGGACACGGCGCACGGCCACAGCCAGGGTGTGCTCGACATCGTGAAGGAGATCCGGCGCCGCTTCCCCGAGGTGGATCTCATCGCCGGCAACGTCGCCACCGCCGAAGCCACCGAAGCGCTCATCAAGCTCGGTGTGGACGCAGTGAAGGTCGGCATCGGCGCCGGCTCGATCTGCACGACGCGCGTCGTCGCCGGCATCGGCATGCCGATGATCTCGTCGATCTGGGAATGTGCGAACGTCGCGAAGCCCTACGGCGTGCCGGTCATCGCCGACGGCGGCATCCGCTACTCGGGCGACATCGTGAAGGCGCTCGCCGTGGGCGCGAGTTCGGTCATGATCGGCAACCTGTTTGCTGGCACCGACGAAAGCCCGGGCGAACTCATCCTCTTCCAGGGCCGCAGCTTCAAGGAATACCGCGGCATGGGCTCGATCGGCGCCATGCGCAAGGGCAGCCGCGACCGCTACTTCCAGGACGAGTTCCAGCTCGAAGGCAAGATCAGCAACACCGCCGAGAAGCTCGTGCCGGAAGGCATCGAAGGCCGCGTGCCGCACAAGGGCTCGCTCAGCTCGCTCGTGCACCAGCTCGTCGGCGGCCTGCGCGCCGGCATGGGCTACTGCGGCTGCGGCACCATCACCGACCTGCAGGCCAACGCCCGCATGGTGCGCATCACGCCGGCCGGCGTGCGCGAGAGCCACGTGCACGATGTGACCATCACGAAGGAAGCGCCGAACTACCGCACGGAGTAGCGGTCAGAAGCGGACCACCACCACGCCGGCGCCACGCGGGTCCATCGCAATCCGCGGGGGAACGGCTCAGGCGCCGCGAACGACCGGGCTCACGAGAATCTCGCGGGCCTCGGCGCCGAGGTCGCCGATCCGCACCACGAGCGATGCCGCCGGCCGGCGCGTGAGGCGCTCGGCCCACTCCACGACCACGACGCCGCGCGCCGCGAGATCCGGATCGAGGCCGACATCGTCGAGATCGGTCGCGGCCAGGCGGTAGAGGTCCAGATGGATGAGCGGCAGCCGGCCACCCAGATACTCGTGGACGAGTGTGAAGGTCGGGCTCGTGACCGCGCCGGGATCGAGGCCGAGCCCCTGCGCGAGGCCCTTCACGAACACGGTCTTGCCGGCGCCGAGATCGCCGTGCAGCAGCACGAGATCGCCGGGCACGAGCGTGCCGGCGACTGTCTCGGCCACGGCGCGCGTCTCCGCCTCGCCGACCGTCACGTGTGTGATCGGGCCGCTCATTCGCCCTGCGGCGCCGTGTGCTCGCGCGCCGCCAGTTCCTGCACGGCGTCGCCGATGTGGGTCACGATATCGCCCGCCACCATCGACATCTCGCCTTCGTCGGCGTCCGCGAGTTCCCCGGCCGCCCCGTGCAGGTACACGGCCAGCTGGCAGGCCGTGGCGGGATCGAGGAGTTGCGCGAGCGCCGCCGCGGTCATGCCGGTGAGCACGTCGCCGCTGCCGGCCGTGGCCATGCCCGGGCTGCCCGTGGGGTTCACGAACACCTCCCCGCCCGGCGTCGCGATGATCGTGCGATAGCCCTTGAGCACAACGGTCACGCCGTGGCGGGCGGCGAACTCCGAGGCCAGCCCGACACGATTCGCCTGCACGTCTTCGGTGGCACAGCCGACGAGGCGGGCCATCTCGCCCGGGTGCGGCGTGATGATGACCGGACGCTCCTCGCGCCCGGTGAGCATCGCCGGATCGCCCGCGCAGGCGTTGAGTGCGTCGGCATCCAGGATGAGCGGCACCTCCGCGCGCGCGAGCATCGCGCGCACGAACGCCGTCACGCCGGGCCCGGTGCCGAGGCCGGGGCCCATCGCCACGACATCGGCTGCGATCTCGAGCACGCGATCGACGGCTTCGGCCACGACACGTCCGTCCGCGTCGGCCAGCGGCACGGTCATGAACTCCGCCCCAAGGCCGGCCACCACCGGCTGCACCGACGCCGGCGTGGCCACGGTGACGAGGCCGGCGCCGGTGCGCAGCGCCGCCCGCGCGGTGAGCGCCGCGGCGCCAGTCATGCCGAGCGAGCCGGCGACGACGAGCACCCGCCCGAAATCGCCCTTGTGGGCGTCGGGACTGCGCGGCGGCACCAGCGTGCGCACGTACTCGCGCGTGAGCAGATACAGACGCGGCCCCTCGAGCTCATCGAGCACGAACGACGGGATGCCGATGTCCGCGATGACGACGTCGCCGGCGGTGTGTTCGGCCGGCGGCAGCACGAGCGGGATCTTCGGCGCCGCGAGCGTGACGGTGACGGCGGCGTGCAGCGACGGGCCGAGCGGCTCGGCCGCATCCGCCGAGAGGCCCGACGGCAGGTCGATGGCGACCACCGTCGTGCCGGACGCGTTCACGTCGGCGACGATCGTCTCGTGCAGGCCGGTGAGCGCGCGATTGAGGCCGGTGCCGACGATCGCATCCACGATGAGATCGGCGGCGGTCGCCTCCGAGCCGTGCAGTTCCCACGCCGACGCGTCGGCTACCTCCACGACCGGGGTGCCGAGCTGGCCGAGGATGTCGAGGTTGATGCGGGCATCGCCGCGCACGTCGGCCGTCGTGCCCACGAGGAACACTGCCGGCACGAGGCCGCGTTGCTGCAGCACGCGCGCGACGACGAAGCCATCGCCGCCGTTGTTGCCGGTGCCGCAGAGCACCGCGACCGAGCGCGAGGACAGATCCTCGACGAGGGTTTCGAGCGCGGCCACCACCTGGCGGCCGGCGTTCTCCATGAGGACAACCGACGGCAGGCCCACCTCGTCGATGGTGCGGCGATCGGCCGCGCGCATCTGACGCGCGTTCAGGACCCGGAGCGGCCGCACGCGGCGGAAGTCAGCCATCGGTTCGGGCCGTCCGCCCGCGCTACTCGTACGCCTCCATCGGCGGACAGATGCAGACCAGGTTGCGATCGCCGTACGGGTTGTCGATGCGGCCCACGCTCGGCCAGAACTTGTTCGCCTTCACCCACGGCAGCGGATAGGCCGCCTGCTCGCGCGTGTAGGGATGCGTCCAGGTGTCGGCGGTGACGACGGCCGCGGTGTGCGGCGCGTTCTTGAGCACGTTGTCCTTCGCGTCGGCCTTGCCGGTGACCACGTCCTCGATCTCCTGGCGAATCGCGATGAGGGCGTCGCAGAAGCGATCGAGCTCGCCCTTGTCTTCACTTTCGGTCGGCTCGATCATGAGCGTGCCGGGCACCGGGAACGACACCGTGGGCGCGTGGAAGCCGTAGTCCATGAGGCGCTTGGCCACGTCGCCTTCTTCGACGCCGGCGGCCTTGAACTTCCGCAGATCGAAGATCATCTCGTGCGCCACGCGGCCGTTGGCCCGCGTATAGAGCACGTCGTAGTGGCCGGCCAGCCGCGCCTTGATGTAGTTGGCGTTGAGGATGGCGTACTTCGTGGACTCGGTCACGCCCTCGCCGCCGAGCATGCGGATGTAGCCGTAGGAGATGAGCAGAATGCTCGCGCTGCCCCACGGCGCCGCGGCCACCGGCAGGATGCCCTTGTCGCCGCCGACCTTCGAGAGCGGATGCCCGGGCAGGTACGGCGCCAGGTGCGCCGCCACGCAGATCGGGCCCATGCCCGGGCCGCCACCGCCGTGCGGGATGGCGAACGTCTTGTGCAGGTTGATGTGGTTCACGTCGGCGCCGATGAGCGCCGGGCTCGTGAGCCCGACCTGCGCGTTCATGTTCGCGCCGTCCATGTAGACCTGGCCGCCGTGCGCGTGCACGGTGGCGCAGATGTCGATGATGGCGTCTTCGAAGACGCCGTGCGTGGACGGATAGGTGACCATCAGCGCGGCCAGGTTGGCGCTGTGCGCCGCGGCCTTCGCCTTGAGGTCGGCGACGTCGATGTTGCCGTTGGCATCCGACGCCACGACCACCACCTTGTAGCCGGCCATCACGGCACTCGCCGGATTGGTGCCGTGCGCCGAGGCGGGAATGAGCACGACATTGCGGTGGCCCTCCCCGCGGTCCTGATGCCAGGCGCGGATGACGAGCAGCCCCGCCAGTTCGCCCTGCGCGCCGGAGTTCGGCTGCAGCGACGTGGCGGCGAAGCCCGTGAGTTCGGCGAGCGCCACTTCGAGCTCGCGGCAGATCTCGGCGTAGCCTTCGGCCTGATCGGCAGGCACGAACGGATGCAGCCGCGAGAACTCCGTCCAGGTCACCGGATACATCTCGCTCGCGGCATTCAGCTTCATCGTGCAGGAGCCGAGCGCGATCATCGAGACGTCGAGGCCGATGTCCTTGCGTTCGAGGGCCTTGAGATACCGCATCATCTCGCTCTCGGAGCGATGCGTGTGGAAGACGGCGTGCGTGAGGAACGCCGACGTGCGGCGCAGGGCCGGCGGCAGCGCGTCAACCGCGGGCGTCGCCACCGCGCCAGCCGGCTTCCCCACCGCCTGCGCGAAGACGGCGACGAGCGCGGCGACGTCATCCGCCGTGGCGGTTTCGTCGAGCGACACGCCGATGCCGGTGTCGCCGATGTGGCGCAGGTTGTAGCCGGCCGCGACCGAGGCCGCGCGAACGGTCGCCGCCTGGGCGGGCGTGAGCGTGATATGCAGCGTGTCGAAGTAGTGCGCGTTCGTCTGCGTGAGGCCGAGCGCGGTCACGCCGGCCGCGAGCGACTGCGTGAGGCCGTGCACGCGGCGGGCGATGGCCGTGAGGCCGTCGGGCCCGTGGTACACCGCGTACATCGCCGCCATGTTGGCCAGCAGCGCCTGCGCCGTGCAGATGTTCGACGTCGCCTTCTCGCGGCGGATGTGCTGCTCGCGCGTCTGCAGCGCCATGCGGTAGGCGCGATGCCCCTGCGCATCCACCGAGACGCCGATGATGCGACCCGGGGCGTGGCGCACGTGTTCCTGGCGCGTGGCGAAGAATGCCGCGTGCGGACCGCCGTAGCCGAGCGGCACGCCGAAGCGCTGCGAGTTGCCGAGCACGATATCGGCGCCGAGTTCTCCGGGCGGCGTCAGCACCGTGAGCGCCAGCAGGTCGGTCGCCACCGCCACGAGCACCTTGGCGGCGTGCGCCGCCGCGATCGTGGCCGCCGGGTCGACGATCTGTCCCTGCGCGTCGGGATACTGCAGGAGCACGCCGAAGACGTTCGGGTCGCTGAAGTCCATCGCCGCGACCGGCTGCACGCGCAGCTCGATCCCGAGCGGTTCGGCGCGGCTCTGCAGCACGGCGAGCGTCTGCGGAAAGACGGTATCGGCGGCGAGGAAGATGCCGCCGGTCGTGAGCTTCTTCGGCGACACGCGGTGCAGCAGCGTCATCGCCTCGCCCGCCGCCGTGCCTTCGTCGAGGAGCGACGCCGTGGCCACGGGCAGGCCCGTCAGGTCGCACACGACCGTCTGGAAGTTCAGCAGCGACTCGAGCCGCCCCTGCGCGATCTCCGCCTGGTAGGGCGTGTAGGGCGTGTACCAGCTCGGGTTCTCGAACAGACACCGGCGGATGACACTTGGCGTGATCGTGTCGTAGTAGCCGAGCCCGATGAACGAGCGCAGCACGCGGTTCTTCGCCGCCACGCCGCGCAGCCGTGTCAGGTAGGCGTGCTCGGACTCCGCCGGCGGCAGTGCCACCGGGCCCGGCCGGCGGATGGATGCGGGAATGGCCTCGTCGATGAGCGCATCGAGTGACGGCGCCCCGATGGTCGCGAGCATCTCGGGCAGGTCGTGCGGGCGAGGTCCTACATGGCGGCGAACGAACGTATCCATCGGCGGGGCCAGACGTGAAAGGGAAACGGGTGGTTAGTGCGCGAGCGTCGCTTCGTAGTCGGCGGCGCCCATGAGCGCGTCGGCGTCAGCCGGGTTGGCGAGCTCGACCTTGATCATCCAGGTGTCGTGCGGCGCGCTGTTGACGGCATCCGGACGGTCCTTGATGTCGGTGTTGACCGCGGTGACCGTGCCGGAGACCGGCGCGAAGAGTTCCGACACCGCCTTCACCGATTCGATCGTGCCGAAGGGCTGGCCGATCGTCAGCGTCGTGCCTACCTCGGGCAGCTCGACGTAGACCACGTCACCGAGCTGCTGCTGCGCGAAGTGGGTGATGCCCACGGTGCCCGTGCCGCCTTCGATACGCACCCACTCGTGGTCTTTCGTGTACTTGAGATCGCTCGGATACATGGGTTCGCTCCTCGCACTAGGCCTTCGGACGCTTGTAGAACGGCATCGGGACGACGACGGCGCGTGCCTGCCGTCCGCGGATGTCGATGGTGAACTCGGTGCCCACCGCGGCGAGCGCCGGCGGCACGTAGGCCATGCCGATGGCCTTCTTCAGGAACGGCGTGTGGGTGCCGCTCGTGACCACGCCCACCGCCGCGCCGTCGTGCACGACCGCGTGGCCGTGGCGGGCGATGGCGCGGTCGAGCATCTCGAAGCCGACGATCTTCTTCGTGACGCCCTCGGCCTTCTGGCGGTCGAGCACGGCCTTGCCGGTGAACTCGGCCTTGTTCCAGCCGACGATCCAGCCGAGGTCACACTCGAGCACCGTGGACGTCTCGTCCATGTCGTTACCGTAGAGGCGCATGGCCGCTTCGAGGCGCAGCGTGTCACGGGCGCCGAGGCCGGCCGGCACGAGGCCGTCGGGCTTCCCTGCCTCGAGCAGCGCGTTCCACACCTGGGTCGCGAACTGCGGCGGCACGAAGATTTCCCAGCCGTCTTCGCCGGTGTAGCCGGTGCGCGAGAGCGTGCCGCGCACGCCGGCGATTTCGCCGTGCGCGAACCAGTAGTACTTGATGGTGCTGAGGTCCACCGCCGTGAGCTTCTGCACGATGCCGCGGGCCTTCGGGCCCTGCACGGCGATGAGCGCGTAGCGGTCGGACGAGTTGACGATGGCGACCTCGCCGGCTTCGGGCGCGTGCGCGGCGATCCAGGCGTGGTCCTTCTCGATGTTCGAGGCGTTCACGACGAGCAGGTAGTGCTTCTCGGCAAAGCGGTAGACGAGCACGTCGTCGACGAAGGTGCCCTCGGGCGTCGTGAGCGCGGAATACTGCGCCTGCCCGTTCTGCAGCTTGCTGGCGTCGTTGGTGGTGATGTGCTGCACGGCGGCCAGGGCATTCGGGCCTGCCAGCTCGATCTGCCCCATGTGTGAGACGTCGAACAGGCCCGCCGCGGTGCGCACGGCGAGATGTTCGGCGGTGATGCCCGAGTACTCGACGGGCATGTCCCAGCCACCGTATGGCACCATCCGGGCCCCGAGGGCGACGTGAGCAGCGTGCAGCGCGGTCTTCTTCAGGGGCGTCGGTGTGGTGTCGTTCATGCGGGGACCATGGAGGCGAGAAATATCCGAAGAAACGTACTACGCCCGCCCACGCCGGTCAAGGATGACCGGCCCCCTCGCCGCCGCTCACGCCACGTCGTCGCGCACCTCCGGCACGGGTGTGCGCTCGCCGCGATACCGCAGGTGCGCCTGCAGTGTGTGATAGCTGATCCCGAGCGCGCGGCACGCCTTGCGTTTGTTGTGGCCGGACCGCTCCAGCACCAGTTTGGCGTAGCGGCTCGCCCAGGCGCGCAGGCTGTCGTTGGCCTCGAGCGACGGCACGACCACGTCGGCATACGACCCGCGCAGCGCCGTGGGCAGATCGTCGAGGTCGATGACACGCGAGTCCGACATCGCGACGGCGCCCTCGAGCGTGCGCTGCAGTTCGCGCACGTTGCCCGGCCAGTGGTAGGCCTGCAGCGCGTCGGCGGCGGTCGTCGAGAGCGCGACCTTGCCGCGCGAATCGTGACAGGCGAGGAAATACTGGGCCAGCTCGAGGATGTCGTCGCGGCGCGCGCGGAGCGGTGGCACGACGACCTCGAGGCCGCTCAGCCGGTAGTACAGATCGGAACGGAACAACCCGCGATCGGCCAGGCCCGCGAGCGGCTTGTTGGTGGCCGCCACGATCCGCACGTTGAGACGCCGCGTGGCGTGACCGCCCACACGTTCCACGGCCAGGTCCTGGATGGCGCGCAACAGCTTGGCCTGCGCCGCCATCGAGAGCTCCGCGACTTCGTCGAGGAAGAGCGTGCCACCATCGGCGTGTTCGAACTTGCCGCGGCGGCCACGCACGCCGGTGGCCGTGCGGTCTTCGACGCCGAACAACTCCGCCTCGAGCAGCGTCTCGACGAGCGCCGCGCAGTTGACGGCCACGAACGGCCCCGGCCGCCGCGGGCTGAGCTCGTGAATCTGCCGCGCCACCAGTTCCTTGCCGGTGCCGCTCTCGCCCTGCACGAGCACGGTGAAGTCGCTGGCGGCCACGCGCTCGATGCGGTCGCGCAGCGCCCGCATGAGATCGCTCGAACCGATGAGCGGGGCGGCGCCGGTGCCCGACCGGGCGCTGGCGGCTCGCGGCACGGGCTGGCGATCGGCCGCCAGGGCCAGCGTGAGGAGATGCGCGGCGGTGTCCAGCAGCTGCTCGTCCCACGCATCCAGGTGGCGCCCCGGGAGCGCCAGCTCGAAACACACGTCCTGCCCGGCCGCGGGACCATGCGCCCGGATGCGGGCTGTGCGGGGCGCCTGGAGCCTCTCGGCCGCGGCGTCCTGGCGGACGGTGCGCAGCCAGTCGGCGCCGAGGGCACGCGCGAGACCAGCCTCGAGCACCCCCTCGAGCCGCACGTGCGGCTCGCCCGAGACCAGATGCGTCGCCAGCGCCCGCACCACCGCGTGCAGGCCCTGCCGCCGGTCGCCCTGCCGCGGGCGCCCTCCCTCCGCGTTCGCCGTCTCGCGTCGATGATCCATCCGCACTGCCCCCCTGTTACGGTGCAGAACCAAGGCCGGTGCCAGCCGCCCTTACGCCGTCGTTTTCGTGTTTTCCTGAGCTTTCGAGAGACATCTCACACGAGGTGTCTGGGCTCGGGTAAAAACTACCCGGACCGGAACCCTGCCGTTCCGGGTAGTCTTTACCCCCTACCCTGCTGGCAGTGGCCCCTCGAACCGCATCGCGGCGCGATACCGGACGGGGTCAAGGGCCGCGACCCAGCAGCGCAGCACCTCGACGCCTACCGGCCAGCGCCGCCCGTCGGCCGCATCGAGCGTGAGCTCGGTGCGCACGCCGGGCCGGATCGGTGCGGCCGACTCGACGAGCGCCCCACGCGGCGAGATCGTCATGACCGACACCGTGAGGCCGGGACGGATGACGGCGACATCGATCACGCCGAAGCCCGGCGCCGTCGAGCGCGGCGCCGCTCGCCGCTCGCACGTGATCAGAGCGGACGCCACGCCGCCCTCCCGTGGTCGTAGCGCAGCACCCGCGCGCGCCCGGTCACCCCCGAGATGCGCACGGCGAACTGCACGCCGGCCCGGCTCGTGAGATAGGCCGTGCCACCGGTGGCCGTGCCGAACGGGGTGAGCGTCAACTGATCCGCCACGCCGAATCGCACCGGGTCGTCGGCCGCGGTGAGGCCACGGGCCTCGTCGATCCCGGGCACGGGTCCGCTGATGCCGAAGCGCACGCGCGGGAAGTGATCCTCGAGCCGGTCGGCGACACGCACCGTCCGGTCGATGCCGGCGGCGATGTCGTCGGCCCGCACGCCGTCGCCATCGCCATCGACGACAACCGTGAAGGTCACGGGCGCCTGCCGCGTGAAGCGCACCGC
>JALHON010000084.1 GCA_022842985.1 Acidobacteriota bacterium
CCTTCGATGGCGGCGACATCCCCGCGGCCCTCGAGCGCCAGTGGATTCAGGGCACCGGCCCGGCGGCGCGGCCCGGCGCCGGGCTCGAGACCAGCCTGCGGAACGTGGCCTATGCCCTGCTCTCGGGCGCCGACGGCTGGATGTTCGACGGCGAAGACGCCCTCGGCCAGCGCTCGACGATGTCGCTCGACAACCAGCGCAACCTGCGCCTGGCGCTCGGCCGCGAGCAGGTGTTCCTCGACGTCGCCGCCCAGGTAGCCGGCGAGATGAACCAGTGGGCGCAGGGTTTCTTCGGACGCCCGATCGTGGCCGACTGGAAACGCCAGCTCGACGTCACGGTGCCGATCTTCCGCGCCCGCGGTCTGCACCTCGACGACCGCCACGTGCGCTGGGAGGACGGCACGGGCTTCTCCGCGTCGATCGTCGACCTCGTGCTCTACGTCGTGAACGTGCACACGCGCCTCGCGGCGATCGGCCGCCCGATCGTGCTCTACCTGCCGAAGATCCAGACCGCCGAGGAAGCCGCGCTCTGGCACGATCTGCTGAGCGCCCTCGAAGCCCACCTCGCCCTGCCGCACGGCGCCATCAAGGCCTACGTGCTCGTCGAGCAGCTCGAGGCCTGCTACCAGCTCATGGAAATCCGCGCCGCCCTCGGCGCCCACTTCGTGGGCTTCAACACCGGCCGCTGGGACTACATCAACAGCGTGTCGGACGCGGTGGCGTGGGACGCGGACTTCCGCAACCCGAACATCGACGCCATCACCATGACCTACGGCTACATGCGCGCCTACGAAGACCGCGTGCGCCGCGCCGTCAACACCCCCGACCGTCAGGGCCGCACGGCGCTCTGGCAGGGCGGCATGGAGCCGAACATCCCGGTGGGGTCGGCGGCGGGCGTCGAGGCCGGCATGGCGCGCGCGGTGGCCGGGGCCGAACGGGAGCGCAGCGCCGGCGCCAGCGGCAAGTGGGTGGCGCACTGGAAGATGGTGCACATCGTGCGGCCGGTGTGGGAACGGGTCGGCGAGGCCAACCAGCGCGGACGCAGCTTCCCGCCGCTCAGCTACACCGAGGACGACGCCGCGGCCCTGCGTGCACTCGAACCGGCGCCCCGCACGGTGCGCGGCGCGCGCGACCTGCTGAGCGTGGCCATCCAGTACGGGAACGCCTTCGGCCAGGGCCTGCAGGCGGCGGCCCTCAAGCCGGCGGACTTCTTCGGCAACGACGACGTGCTCTACCTGATGGAGGACATGGCCACGGGCGAAATCCGCGTCAGCATCCTGTGGGAATGGCTGCACAAGCAGGCGCCGTTCACCGAGGCCGATGCCGCCACCGGCGTCGCCGCCGGTGACATGCTCACGCCGGCGCTCTTCGCCCGGCTGCTCGACGAGGAATACGCGAAGCTCCTCGCCGCCGGCAGCCGCGACGTGCACGACGAGTCGAAGACGACCACCCTGCCGATCGCGCGGGATCTGGTGGCCACGCTGGTCGAAAGCGCCGCGAAGGCGCCGTGGTACATCGACCTGCTGAACCTCACGCTCGACAATACGGACCGTGAGGAATGCCGGCGGCGCGTCGCCGCCTACATGACGGCGTTCACGGCATCAGGCACGCGCGTGACCGCCAATCCGGAGTTCGACCGCGCGTAACGGCGACGCAGCGTGGCCGCCCGCGCGGGTGCCCGTGCTGACTGGGCGCCGTCAGGCGCTCAGCACGACACGCACTTGTGGTTGTTCGTCGCGCCGAGCTTCTCGAGCAGCGCGATCGTGGCCGGGTACGGCTGCGTGCGCTGCACGGGTCCGTTGGCCATGTCGGCGGTGGTCTGCCCTTCGCGGTTCACGGTCGTGACGACGGCGCCCTTCGAGACGAGGTACTCGATCGAGGCGTTGTCGCCGCGCGACGCCGCCAGGTGCACGGCGGTGTTGCCTTCGTGATCCACCGCGTTCACGTCCGCCCCGACTTCCTCCACGAGGTACTTGATGGCGTGCAGGAAGCCCGTTTCGGCGTAGCGGTGCGAGTTGGCGGCGAAGCCTTCGCCGTAACCGACGCCGGCCGCGGCGAGCAGCGGCGGCACCGCAGGCCCGCCCACCGGCACCGGCGGAATGCCAGAGACATCGGAGGTCTGGCGGATGCCGTCGCCCGTGAACGGCCGCCCGGCCGGCTTCACCGTGGGAATGTGCGGGTCGGCGCCGTACTTCACGAGCAGCCGCATCGCCTCGACGTCACTCGCGTAGGCAGCACGCCAGAAGGGCGTCGCGCCGATTTCATCCACGCCGGCGAAGTCGGAGTTGAACGCCTGGTACCAGACCTTGCGGCGGATGCGCGCGTTCGGGTCGGCGCCCTTGTCGAGCAACGCCTGCAGCACCTGCAGATACGACGTGCGCTGCTGCTGATAGCCCTTCGGATTCGGGTACTGGGACTTGGGCGCCCAGCGGTGGTTGAGCGTGGCGTAGAGCGGCGCCGCGCCGTTGGCCGACGCGCGCGACACATCGGCGCCCTCCGCCAGATACGTCATCGCCAGGTCGAAGTGGCCGTTGATGACGGCCATGAGCAGCGGCGTCGTGCCGTCCCCCGGATTCGCCTGGTTGATGTCGGCGCCACCGGCGAGTAGCGCCGTGGCCGAGGCCGTGTAGCCCTCGCGCGTCGCGAAGAGCAGCGCCGTAAGGCCGCCCTGCGTGCCGATGAGCTCGTTGTAGCGGAACTGACGCGTAAGCCCCGGGATCTGCGGCGCGCCGCCCGCGGCACCGGGCCGCGCCGGCGGATCGCCGGCCGTGAGGGTGGCCAGGTCCACGACCTTCGTCGCGAGCCGATGGTCGGCCCCCTTCGACAGCAGGAACGCCACGACATCGGCGCGATCGAACGCCGCCGCGAACATCAGCGCCGACTGCCCCTTCGCCTGTTCGAGCGCGTTCACGTCGGCACCGGCCGTGACGAGGCGCTGCACGGCGGCGAGCGTGCCCGACTCGGCGGCAAGCATCAGCGCCGTCGTGCCGGAGCTCGACGTCGCCTTCACGTTGGCGCCGGCCGCCACAAGGGCATCCACGATGGGCGCGCTTCCGGCCCGCGCCGCCAGATGGAGCGGCGTGTAGCCGCCCAGACGCGTCGTGGCGCCGTGATTGGCGCCGGCATGGAGCAGCATCGCCGCGATGTCGGCCTGCCCCTTCATGGCCGCCCAGTGCAGCGCGGTCATGCCGTCGCCCTGCGCCGCGTTCACGTCGGCGCCAGAGCGCAGCATCGCTCGTACGTCCGCAATATCGCCGCGCATCACGGCGTTGGCCACCGGCGCATCGGGCGCGGCGCCGAGCAGCGCCGAGAGGCCGAACACGAGGCCGGCGCCGGCGAAGCGTCCCATCAGTCGTCGCATCGGCATCGCTCCTGCCCTACTTCGCCGTCGTCGCGGCGGCGTGGTTGAGGTCCATCGGCGCGGTGCTGTCGCCGAACGACGGCAGGTCGAGGCCCAGCATCTGGCCCACCGAGAGCATCGCATTCGCCATCGGCGTGCCGTCGGCCGCCTTGATGTGGAGCTGCCCCTTCAGCTGTCCGCCGGCGTGGCCGGCGAGGAAGAGCGGGCAGCGCTTGTGGTTGTGCACGTTCGAGTCGCCCATCGGCGAGCCGTACATCACGAGTGTCTGGTCGAGCAGCGTGCCGTCGCCCTCGGGCGTCTGCTTCAGCTTGTCGAGGAAGTACGGAATGAGGCTCACGTGATAGGCGTTGATCTTCGCGAACTCGGTCACGCGGTCTTCGCGGCCCTGATGGTGCGAGGCCGGGTGGAAGCCGGTCGAGACACCGCTCTCGGGATACACGCGGCCCGAGGCATCGCGGCCCATCTTGAACGAGAACACCCGCGTGATGTCGCTCGCGAAGGCGACGGCCTGCAGGTCGAACATCAGCTTCACGTGTTCCGAGAACGAATCGGGCACGCCGATGGGCGCGCCGGGCAGCGCCCGCTGCTCGCCGCTGCTGTTGAGGGTCTCGACCTTGCGGATGCGGCGTTCGATCTCGCGCACGTCATCCAGGTAGTCGCTGAGCCGGGCCCGATCCACCGGACCGAGTGTCTTCTGCAGGCGCGCGATCTCGGTCGTGACCCAGTCGAGGATGCTCTTGTCTTCCTTGCGCCGCACCGCACGTTCCTCGGCCGTGGCCCCCACGCCGAAGAGCTGGTCGAAAGCCACGCGCGGATCGCGGATCATCGGCAGCGGCTCTTCCGCCGAGGCCCAGCTGATCGTGTCGGTGTAGACGCACGAGTAGCCGTAGGAGCAGCCGCCGGCCTGGTCCACGTTCTCGATGCAGAGCTGCATCGACGGGATCGGCGTTTCCTGGCCGAACTTCTGCGCGTAGTGCTGGTCGATCGAGGTGCCGGCGCGGACGTCCGACCCCTGCGTCTGGCGCGGATGCGCCTGGGTCAGGAACACGGCGCTCGAGCGGAAGTGGTCGCCGCCGATCTCCGGCAGCTCGAACGCTTCGGCGTTGCGGACGTCGGTGTTGCTGATGATGGTCAGGTGCTCGCGGAAGGGCTCGAGCGCGCGCATCGATGTCGGGCCGAGGTCGAACGCGCGGCCCGTGGCCGCCGGCGACCACAAGTGCTTTTCGGTGCCCACCACGGTGGCGCCGGCCGAGCCATGCACCATCTCGATGGCCGCGAAGCGCACCTTCCCCGCCGCCGCGCTCTTCGCGTAGGCGCGGCCTGCCGGCAGCATCGCCTCGAGGAACGGTAGGGCGACGGTGGCGCCCACACCCCGGAGCATCGTGCGACGCGACAGATGACGTTGCGACAGGTACATGAATCCTCGCTCTGTGGTGATCGGCTACCGCGCCGGTGCGTCGGTTCGGGCCGCCGGCTCCAGCTTGCCCATGCGGAACGGGGCGCTCGTCGTGATCCCCGTGATGAAGGCGGACATCCGGTAGTTCGCCTTCGCGGCGTCGCGGATGATGGCGCGCACGACCGGCATGTCGTAGCTTTCGATGCGGCGGCCGAGCGCATAGGTCATGAGGTGTTCGGTGAAGCTGAGCAGGAACACGTCCTGGTGCTTCAGCAGCGCCGCGCGCAGGCCGGCCGGGCCGTCCATCGGCATGCCGTCGTAGAGCTGGCCCTTCGCATCCACCGGCACCAGGCTGTCGTTCGCGCGCCACTTGCCGGTGATGTCGAAGTTCTCGAGCGCGAGGCCGAGCGGATCGATCACGCGGTGGCACGACTGACAGGCCGGGTTGGCGCGGTGCTGTTCCATGCGCTCGCGCACCGAGAGCAGCCGGCCGCCCGCGCTGCCGCTCGTCTCTTCGAGCGCCGGCACGTTGGGCGGCGGCGCCGGCGGCGGCGAGCCGAGCAGCACTTCCATCACCCATTTGCCGCGATTGACGGGCGAGGTGCGGTCGGCAAACGACGTCGCCAGCAGCACGCTGCCATGGCCGAGGATGCCGCGGCGGTAGTCCGGAACGGTAACGCGGCGGAAGTGCGCGCCGGTGACGTTCGGCAGCCCGTAGTGTTTCGCCACGCGCTCGTTGACGAAGGTGTAGTCGGCGTTCAGCAGATCGAGCACGCTCCTGTCTTCGCGCACGAGGCTGTCGAAGAAGAGCTCGGTTTCCTTCACGAGCGCGCCCGAGAGATACGTGTCCCAGTGGGGCGCGAAGTGGTAGTCGGGCCGCACCTTCTCCACGTCCTGCAGCCGCAGCCACTGGTGCGCGAAGCGGGTCGAGAGCGCTTCGGCGCGCGGATCGGCGAGCATGCGCGTCGTCTCGGCGGCGATGGCCGCGGGCGTCGTGAGCGCGGCGGCGCGCGTTACGAGCGCCGCATCCGGCACGGCGCCCCACAGGAAGAACGACAGCCGCGAGGCGATGTCGGCGCCGGCGAGGGTGTAGGTCTGCCCGGGACGCGCCGCCGGCGGCGCCTGTTCGAGGCGGAAGAGGAACCGGGGACTCGCGAGCACGGCCTGCAGCGCCGTGCGGATGCCGGCCTCGAAGTCCCCGTCGCCGCGGCCCTGGTCGTAGAACGTGAGCAGCCCCGTGAGTTCGTCGTCGCTCACCGGACCGCGGTAGGCCTGGCGCGCCAGCGCGCGCACGATGGTGCGGGCGCAGGGACGCTCTTCGGCGGTGGTCGTGGGCCGGCAGCTGAACACCTTGCGGCGGCTCACCGTGTCGGACACGCCGGTGACGGCGTGCGGACCCGTGATGGCGAGGTCGCGCAGATGCACGAGCGCGGTCACGCCGAACACCTCGCCGATGTTGGTGTCGGCAAGCGGCTGCTCGATCGGCATCACCAGGTCGTCGAAGGGGCCGTCGAAGCGGTTCAGGAACGCCGCCGCCACGGTGTGCGGTCCGGCCGAGACGTGCACGGGCTTCGTGAAGAGGTTCATCCCGGCGGGATCGGCCTCGTCCATCCGCGGATTGATGTCGAGGAGCGCCACGCGCGTGCCGTCGATCGACACTTCCACCTGCTCCCCGGCGTACGGCCCGCCGTAGAGCTGTCCGGTAGGCCCGGAGTGCAGCATCATGCGGAACGTGTAGTCGCCGTCGGCCGGGAACACGTGCGTCACGGCCATGCCGCCGCGCGTGCCGATGGGCGTGCCCTCGACGTGCCGGTGCTGCGAGGCGGTGCGCGAGGTCTTGAACGTGGTCGAACTCGCCGTGGCGGTGCGGTCGCCCACCGCGAGACGGCTGATCTGGCTGGCGGCGCGCAGATACCCTTCGAGCAATGTGGGCGACAGCCGCTGGCTGTCGGCCACGTTGTCGAAGCCGTGCGAGATGGTGTCGGCCGGCAGGAAGGCCGTGACGTCGACGTCGAGGCCGAGCAGGTCCTTGATGGCGCGGGCGTATTCGGCGCGGTTCAGCCGCTGCGACGGGCGGAACCCGGGGTTCGGATTCACGGCCGCGAACTCGTCCATGCGCGCTTCGAGCGCGCCGGTGAGGGCCGCGAGCGTGTCGGCGTCGGGCCGCTTCGCCCCGGCAGGCGGCATCATGCCGGCGCGGAGCTTGCGGATCATCTTCTCCACCACCTCGGCGCGTTCGGTCGCCCGCATGGCATCGAAGCCGGCGAGCGAGAGGCCGCCGGCCTTCGCGCGTTCGCTGTGGCAGTTGGCGCAGTAGGTGGCGACGAGCTCGCTCTGCTTCGCCGCCGAGAGCGCCGTGAGGTCCGGTGTTGCGTGCCGGCCGGCGGCCCGGGGAGCCGCCGGCCGCGGCGCCTGCTGCGCCGCCACCGTCACGCCGAGCGCCGTGGCCGCGGCCACGAGCGCCAGCCCCGCCGCACGGCCGCTCAGCAGGAGACGCACTTGTGGTTGTTCTTCGCGCCGAGCGACGCGAGGTAGGCGATGGTCTCGGGGAACGGCTGCACACGCTGCACCGGGCCGTTGGCGAGATCGATGGTGGTCTGGCCGGCGCGGTTCACGTGGGTGACGACCGCCCCCTTCGACACGAGGTACTTGATCATCTCGAGGTCACCACGCGAGGCGGCGTGGTGCACGACGGTGTTGCCTTCGTAGTCACGCTCGTTGACGTCGACGCCGATCTCTTCGACGAGGTACTTCACGGCCGGCATCATGCCGGCCGGCGCGAAGACGTGCGAGTTGCCGGCGAAGCCCTTGCCGTAGCCGACGCCGGCCACGGCGTGGAGCACCGGGATGCCGGGGCCGCCCACCGGCACCGGCGGCAGCGCCGACACGTCACGCAGTTCGCCAACGCCGTCGAGGCCGCGCGTGCGCTCGGCCGGCCGCACGCTCGGGATCAAGGGGTCGGCGCCGCGGGCGACGAGCAGCCGCATCGCGGCGACGTCGCTCGCGTAGGCGGCGCGCCAGAACGCGGTCGCGCCGATTTCGTCCACGCCTGACTGGTCGAAGTTGTAGCCCGAGTACCACACCTTGCGCGTGAGGCGCGCGTTCGGGTCGGCGCCCTTGTCGAGCAGCAGCGTCATGAGTTCGAGATACGCCGTGCGCTGCTGCAGGTAGGCACGCGGCTGCGGATAGGCGGCCTTCGGCGCCCACTGGACGTTCAGCACGGCGTAGAGCGGCGTCGCGCCGGCCTTGCTCGCGAGGTTCACGTCGGCGCCATGTTCGATGAGGTACTTCGCCAGATCGAAGTGGCCGTTGAGGGTGGCGATGAGGAGCGGCGAGGTGCCGTCGCCCGGGCTCGGCAGGTTCACGTTGCCGCCATGTTCGACGATGGCGCGGGCGGCCGCGAACGCCCCCTGACGCGCCGCGAAGTGCAGGGCCGAGAGCCCGCCCTGGGCGCCGATGAGTTCGTTGTAGCGGTAGGGGCGCGTCGCACCGGCGACATCGTTGGGCCTGGCCGCCGGCCGCGGCGCGGCGGGACGCGCCTGGTTCTGGCCGCCCGTCTGCGGCTCGGGCGCGCGCCCTTCCCCGTCGTTGCTCGTGAGGGCCGCGAGATCCACGACCTTGGAGGTGACGTTGGCTTTGGCACCGCGCGCGAGCAGCAGCGAGGCGACGTCGGCGCGGTCGGCGGTGGCCGCGAACATCAGCGCCGTCTGGCCGTTGGCCTGCTCGACGGCGTTCACGTCGGCCTTCGCCTCGAGGAGCGCCGTCACCGTGGGCACGTGGCCCGCCTGCGCCGCGAACATGAGCGCGGTGGCACCGGTGGAGGTCGTGGCGTTGACCTCGGCGCCGCGCGCGACGAGCGCCGCCACCACGGGCGCCGCGCCGTTCTGGCTGGCGACGTGGAGCGGTGTGTAGCGCCCGAGCCGGCTCGTGGCCTTCACGTTGGCGCCGCCGTAGAGCAGCACCTCGGTGAGCGCGGCATCGCCGTGGGTGGCCGCCCAGTGCAACGCGGTCATGCCGTCGCCCTGCGCGCCGTTGACGTCCACGCCCTGGCGCAGCAGCGTGCGGACCGTCTCGATATCGCGGCGCATCGCCGCATCGGCCACGGCGCTGCGCCCCGACGGCGCCGCCGCCTGCAGCCACGCGCCCACCGCCATCACCGCGACCAGCGTCGCGCCGCCCAGCCGTCGCGTCATCGCGTTATGCCTCCACCGCGGCCGTCGTGTCGGCGGCGCGGTTCAGATCGAGGGCACCGGTGCTGTCGCCGAAGCTCGTGATGTCCACGCCGAGCGCCTGGAGCGCCGGCAGCATCGCGTTCGCCATTGGCGTGCCGTCGGCCGCCTTGATGTGCAGGCCGCCCTTGAGCGCCCCGCCGGCATGGCCGGCGAAGAACAGCGGGCAGCGCTTGTGGTTGTGCATGTTCGAGTTGCCCATCGCCGAGCCGTAGACGACGAGGCTGTTGTCGAGCAGGTTGCCGTCGCCGTCGGGCGTCGCCTTGAGCTTTCCGAGCAGGTACGGGATGAGGCTCACGTGATAGACGTTGATCTTCTGGAAGTCGCGGATGCGGTCTTCGCGTTCCTGGTGGTGCGAGGCCGTGTGGAACGCCGTCTGCGAGCTGTTCGGCCCGAACACGCGATTGCTGACATCGCGGCTCAGCTTGAAGGCGAAGTTGCGGGTGATGTCGCTCGCGAAGGCGACGACCTGCAGGTCGAACATCAGCTTCACGTGTTCTTCCCACGAGTCGGGCACGCCAATCGGCGCGCCCGGCAGCTCGCGGGCCTCGCCGCTCGAGTTCTGCCCTTCCACCTTCTGGATGCGGCGTTCGATTTCGCGCACGTCGTCGAGGTACTCGGTCAGGCGGGCGCGATCGGCGGCGCCGAGCCGGCCCTTGAGATCGCCCACCGACTCGGCCACGAAGTCGAGGATGCTGCGGTCGTCCTTGCGGCGCGAGCGCCGCGCCTCGGGTGTCGTGCCCACGCCGAACAGCTGATCGAACACCGACCGCGGGTCGCGGATCATCGGCAGCGGTTCGGTGGGCGACGCCCAGCTGATGGTGTCGGTGTAGACGCAGGAGTAGTTGTAGGAGCAGCCGCCCGCCTGGTCCACGTTCTCGATGCAGAGCTGCATCGACGGGATCGGCGTGTCCTGCCCGTACTGCTTCGCCACGATCTGGTCGAACGAGGTGCCGGCGAGCACGTCCGAGCCCTGCGTCTGCTTCGGCTTGGCCTGCGTGAGGAACACGGCCGCCGAGCGGAAGTGGTCGGCGCCGATTTCCGGCGCGCTGAACGCTTCGGCGTTGCGGCAGTCGGTGTTGCTCACGATCGTGAGGTAGTCGCGGTAGGGCTCGAGCGACGCCATCGCGGTGGGCGCGAGATCGAAGGCCCGTCCGGTGGCCGCCGGGGCCCACAGGTTCATCTTCGCGCCGTAGGTCGTGCTCCCGGCCGCGCCGTGCACCATCTCGAGCGCGATGAGCCGCACCTTGCGGTCGGCCACCTTCGCGTAGGCCGTGGAGGCTGGCAGCATCGCGTCCAGGAACGGCAGGGCCACGGTGGCCCCGATGCCTCTGAGAGCCGCGCGCCGCGAGAGGTGCTTCTGCGTGAGGAATGTCATCGTGTGTGTCCTGCCCTGTTGCCCCGAGCCCCGGGCCCCGAGCCCCGTTACTGTCGCGCCGCCTCCGTCGCCACCGGCGCGACGCTGCGAATGATGCTCTTCTGGAACGGATCGCTCGCCACGATGCCCTGCACGAAGGCGCCGATGGTGTAGTTGCGGCGCGCCGCGCCGCGGATGACGGCGCGCACGGCCGGCATGTCGGAGGGTTCAACGCGACGCCCGAGCGCGTAGGTCATGAGGTGCTCGGTGAAGCTGAGCAGCACCGCGTCCTTGTGCTTCAGAAGGGCGTTCCGCAGGCCGTCGGCGCCCTCCATCTTCGTGCCGTCGTAGAGATCGCCCACCGCGTCCACCGCCACGCCGCTGTCCTTGATGCGGTAACGCCCGGTGGCATCGAAGTGTTCGAGCGCGAGGCCGAGCGGATCGATCACCTTGTGGCACGACATGCAGGCCGGGTTCTTGCGGTGCGTCTCCATCCGTTCGCGCACCGAGAGCACCTTGCCGTCGCTCGTCCCCTTGGTCTCTTCGAGCGCCGGGACGTTCGGCGGCGGCGCCGGCGGCGGCGAGCCGAGCAGCACTTCCATGATCCACTTGCCGCGCTGCACGGGCGACGTGCGGTCGGCGATCGAGGTGAGCGTGAGCACGCTCGCGTGCCCGAGGATGCCGCGCCGCTCGGCCGGCAGGGCGACGCGGCGGAACTGCGTGCCGGTGACGCCGCCGATGCCGTAGTGCCGCGCCACGCGTTCGTTCACGTAGGTGTAGTCGGCGGTCAGCAGGTCGAGCACGCTGCGGTTCTCGCGCACCAGGCTGGCGACGAAGAGTTCCGTCTCCTTCTGGAGCGCCTGGGCGAGCGTGCGGTCGTAGTAGGGATAGAGGATCGGATCCGGCGAGACGTCGTCGAGGTCCTGCAGACGGAGCCACTGCGACGCGAACCGCGTCGCCAGGGCTTCCGCCCGCGGGTCGGCCAGCAGGCGCGTGACCTGCTTGTCGATCGCGCCCGGCGCGCTCAACCGCCCCTGCATGGCGAGCGCCTGCAGCGGCTCGTCGGGCGCGGCGCCCCACACGAAGTACGACAGGCGCGAGGCCAGTTCCACGTCCCCGAGCCGGTAGGGCTGGCCCGGACGCGCCGTGGCCGGCGTGTCTTCGAGGCGGAAGAGGAACTGCGGGCTGGCGAGAATCGCCTCGACCGCCTTGGTCACGCCGCGTTCGAACGTCTCGCCGTCGCGGCCGCTCTCGTAGAACGTGATGAGGCGCCCGAGTTCCCGCTCCGAGGGGGCGCGGCGGAACGCCTTCGTCGCCAGGCCCTTCACGATCGAGGTCGCGCAGGCGTTTTCGTCCTCCGCGCTCGTCGGCCGGCAGGTGAAGATCTTCTTCCGGCTCACCGTCTCGGAGACGCCGGTGACCTTGTGCGGCCCGACGACGGCGAGGTTGCGCAGGTGCGGCAGCGTGGTGATACCCACGGCGATACCGATTTCCGTGTCGGCCATCGTGTGGTCGATCGGCGCCACGAGGTCGTTCACCGGGCCTTCGAAACGCTGCAGGAACGCCGCGGTGACGCGCTGCGGGCCGGCCCGCACCTGCACCGGCACGGTCTTGAGCGAGAGACTCGACGTGGTCTCGTTCATGCGCGGGTCGATGTCGAAGATCGCCACGCGTTCGCCGTCGATCGAGACTTCGATCTGCTCGCCGGTGGCGGTATTGCCGAAGAGCATGCCGAGCGGCTCGGCGAAGAAGTCCATGCGGAACGTGTACTCGCCGTCGGCCGGGAACGTGTGCACGACCGAGATGCCGCCGCGGGTGCCGAGCGGCGCGCCCTCGACGCGCGACATCTGCCCCGCCGTCTTCGGCAGGCTGTAGGTGGATTCTCCGGCGGCGCTGTCGGGGTCGCCTACGGCGAGCGCCGTCACGCGGCTGGCGGCGCGCAGGTAGCCTTCGAGCAGTGCGGGCGAGAAGCCCTGCGAGTCGGCCACGTTGTCGAAGCCGTGGCTGATGGTGTCGGGCGGCAGGAGCGGCGCGACGTCGATCTCGACGCCGAGCAGGTCGTTCACCGCGCGCGCGTACTCCGCGCGGTTCAGACGCTGGAACGGCCGCCAGCCGGGATTCGGATTCACCGCGGCGTGTTCGTCCATGCGCGCTTCGAGCGCGCCGGTCAGATCCTCGAGGGCGCCGGCCGGCGGACGTTTCGCACCGGCGGGCGGCATCATGCCGGCGCGCAGCTTGCGGATGATCTTCTCGACCACCTCCGGCTGCTCCTGCGCCCGCATGGCGTTGAAGCCGGCAAGCGACAGCCCGCCCGCCTTCGCACGTTCGCTGTGGCAGCCGGCGCAGTAGGTGGTGACGAGCTCGGTCTGCGCGGCCGGACTCATGGCGTGCGACGCCGCGGGCGCGGCCGCCGCGCGTCGTGCCGGAGCGGCAGCCGGCGCCGTCGCGGCCTGGGTGGGTTTCGGCGCCGCGGCACGCGGCGGGGCAGGCGTCTGCTGCCCGCCTGCCGACAACCCTGCCAGGGTGAGCCCTACCGCCGCGGCCACGAGGGCCGCTGTCGCGCTCCGATGCATGCCACAGCCTCCGGTCCGCCGGCCGATGCGGCGGTTCGTCCGTCCGGGCGCCCGGGGATGCGGGCGCCCCCGATCCGCCTAGAGCGCCGCGGTGGTCGCCGGCGCCGAGTTCAGGTCCATCGCGGCCGTGCTGTCGCCGAACGACGTCATGTCGTTCAGGCCGAGCATGTGCAGCACGCTCAGCATGGCATTGGCCATCGGCGTGCCGTCGGCCGCCTTGATGTGCATGTTGCCCTTGAGCTGACCGCCGGCGTGGCCGGCGAGGAACAGCGGGCAGCGCTTGTGGTTGTGCACGTTCGAGTTGCCCATCGGCGACCCGTAGAGCACGAGCGTGTTGTCGAGCAGGTTGCGCTCGCCGTCGGGCGTGTTCTTCAGCTTGTTCAGGAAGTAGGGGATCATCCCGATGTGGTAGCGGTTGATCTTCTGGAAGTCGCGAATGCGATCGTCGCGGTCCTGATGGTGTGACGCCGAGTGGAACGCCGTCTTCACGCCGCTGTCGGCGAAGACGCGGTTGCTGGCATCGCGGCCCAGCTTGAACGAGAACACCCGCGTGATGTCGCTCGCGAAGGCAATGGCCTGCAGGTCGAACATCAGCTTGATGTGTTCCTCGAACGAGTCGGGCACGCCCACGGGCGCCCCGGGCAGCTCACGCTGCTCGCCGCTGCTGTTGAACGACTCGGTCTTCTGGATTCGGCGCTCGATTTCGCGCACGTCCTCGAGGTAGTCGCCAAGGCGGGCCTGGTCGGCGGCGCCCAGTTCCTTCTTCAGCCGCGCGACGTCGGACGTGATCCAGTCGAGGATGCTGCGGTCCTCGGCGCGCCGCTCGGCGCGCGCCCGCGGCGTCGCGCCCACGCCGAAGAGCTGATCGAACGCGACGCGCGGGTCGCGGATCATCGGCATCGGGTCGGTCGGCGACGACCAGCTGATGGTGTCGGTGTAGACGCACGAGTAGCCGTAGGAGCAGCCGCCGGCCGCGTCGACGTTCTCGATGCAGAACTGCATCGACGGGATCGGCGTGTCCTGCCCGTACTTCTGCGCGTACATCTGGTCGAGCGACGTGCCGACGCGGACGTCGGAACTCTGCGTCTGCTTCGGGTGGAGCTGCGTGAGGAACACCGCGCTCGACCGGAAGTGGTCGCCGCCGATTTCCGGCAGCTCGAACGCCTCGGCGTTCTTCACGTCGGTGTTGCTGATGATGGTCAGGTAGTCGCGGAGCGGCTCGAGCGGCTGGAGCGCCGAGGGCGACAGGTCGAAGCTCCGGCCGGTGGCGGCCGGCGCCCACATGTTCTGCTTGATGCCGAAGGCGGTGCTGCCGGCCGAGCCGTGCACCATCTCGATGCAGGCCAGACGCACCTTGCCGGCGGCGGTCTGCGCGAGCGCCGTGCGCGCCGGCACCATGGCCTCGAGGAACGGCAGGGCCACGGTGACGCCGAGGCCCTTCAGGGCCGCGCGACGGGACAAGTGCTTCTGCGTGATGAACATCGCGTGTCTCTGCCTCCGGAAACCCGTTCCGCCGATCGTAACCGAAATGTTGCGTACTTGGGGACAGGCCCCTGCCGCTTCCCGATGGGGCCAGTCCCCGCGTCGCCCACCTTAGTGCCGGGCGCCGGCCGCCGGGGCCGCCGTGGTGGTCTCCGGGGCGTCGATCCGGCTCATCCGGAACGCCTGGCTCGCCACGATCCCCTGCACGAACGACTGCACCTTGTAGTTGCTGGCCGCGGCCTCCCGGATGATCTGACGGATGGTCGGCATGTCATAGGGTTCGACGCGCCGGCCCAGGGCGTAGGTCATCAGGTGCTCGGTGAAGCTCAGCAGCACGGCGTCCTTGTGGCGCATGAGCGCGCTGCGCAGACCGGCCGGACCATCGAGCTTCGTGCCGTCGTAGAGGTCGCCCACCGGGTCGACGCCCACTTCGTTGTCCTTGATGCGCCAGGCGCCGGTGACGTCGAAGTTCTCGAGCGCGAGCCCGAGCGGGTCGATGACCTTGTGGCACGACATGCACGAGGGGTTGGCGCGGTGCTGCTCCATGCGCTCGCGCACCGAGAGCGTGCGGCCGCCGGCCGTGTCCTTCGTCTGGTCGAGGCCGGGCACGTTCGGCGGCGGCGCCGGGGGCGGCGAGCCGAGCAGCACTTCCATGATCCACTTGCCGCGCAGGACGGGCGACGTGCGGTCGGCGATCGAGGTGAGCGCGAGCACGCTGCCGTGGCCGAGGATGCCGCGACGGTTCGGGTCGGTCAGCGCCACCTTGCGGAAGGTGTTGCCGGTGACGTTCGGAATGCCGTAGTGGATGGCGACGCGTTCGTTCACGAACGTGTAGTCGCTGTCGATGAGCTCGAGCACGCTGCGGTTGTCGCGCAGCAGGCTGTCGACGAAGAGCTCCGTCTCACGGCGCATGCCCTGGGCGAGCGTGTCGTCGTAGTGCGGATACTGCAGGTAGTCGGGGATGATCTTGTCGAGGTCCTGGAGGCGCAGCCACTGCGCCGCGAAGCGCGTGGCGAGCGCTTCGGAGCGCGGGTCGGCGAGCATGCGCTCAACCTGCTTGCGCAGCGCGGCCGGCGTGCGCAGCTGCCCCGCCGCCGCGGCCTTCGACAGTTCCTGGTCGGGCACCGTGCCCCACAGGAAGAACGAGAGGCGCGACGCCAGGTCCTGGTCGTTCAGGCGGTACGGCAGACCGGCCCGCATCGTGGCGGGCACTTCCTCGAGGCGGAAGACGAAACGCGGGCTGGCGAGAATCGCCTGCAGGGTGTAGCGGATGCCGTGCTCGAAGTCGCCCTTCTTGCGGCCTTCCGTGTAGAAGCCCATGAGCGTGTCGAGATCGGCCGGCGGCACCGGCCCGCGGAAGGCCTTGCCGGCGATGTTGCGGATGATCTCGCCCGCGCAGGTCGGCTCCTCCGCCGCCGAGGTGGGCCGGCAGGTGAAGATGCGGCGGCGGCTCACCGAGTCGGAGACGCCCGTCACGGAATACGGCCCGTTGACCGTCATGTCGCGCAGATGCGGCAGCAGCGTCACGCCGAAGCTCATGCTGACATCCGCCAGCGTGTTCTCGGTGGGCATGAGCGCGTCATCGATGGGCGCTTCGAACTTCTGGATGAAGGCCGCCGAGACCTTGTGCGGCCCGGCCGTCACGTGGATACGCGCCGTCTTCGGGTCGAGGCTGTTGGCCGGATCCGACTCGCTCATCCGCTCGTTCAGCGGAATCACCGCCACGCGCTGGCCGTCGATGGCGACGTCGATCTCTTCCTTCAGGTTCATGACGCTCATCGTCGAGCGTCCGTAGAGGCCGCCGAGCGGCTCGTTGTGCAGGTTCACGCCGATCGTGTACTCGCCGTCGGCCGGGAAGATGTGCGTGACGACGATGCCGCCGCGCGTGCCCATCGGCGCGCCCTCGATCTGACGCATCTGCGACATCGTGCGGCCCACCTTGTAGGTGGCCGCGGACGGCGTGGCCTCGCGGTCACCGACGGCAAGGCGGCTGATCTGGCTGGCCGCGCGCATGTAGCCTTCGAGCATCGTCGGCGACATGCCCTGCACGTCGGCCACGTTGTCGAAGCCGTGGCTCATCGTGTCGGCCGGCAGGAACGCCGTGACGTCGACCTCGAGGCCGAGCAGGTCCTTCACCGCGCGCGTGTACTCGGCGCGGTTCAACCGCTGGAACGGCCGCCAGCCGGGGTTCGGGTTGGTGGCGGCATGTTCGTCCATCCGCGATTCGAGCGCCGCGGTGAGGGCGTCGATCGTGGCGGCATCGGGACGCTTCGCGCCGGCGGGCGGCATCATGCCGGCGCGCAGCTTGCGGATGATCTTCTCGACCACCTCCGGCTGCTCCTGCGCCCGCATGGCGTTGAAGCCGGCAAGCGACAGCCCGCCCGCCTTCGCGCGGTCGCTGTGGCAGGTGGCGCAGTAGGTGGTCACGAGCTCGGTCTGTCCCGCGGCCG
>JALHON010000085.1 GCA_022842985.1 Acidobacteriota bacterium
CGGAGACCCATGATGGCCAGAGGCGGCGATGCCTCACGACAGGCCGGATATACGACTGCATCCGACTTCCGTCACCGCCTGATCGTCGTGCTCGTTGACCTCCGGGAGGAGTCCATATACCGATGTTAGGCAGCCGATTCACAAGCAGATCATCCTGGAGGCCGGCAGTCGCCGCGCCTCGGGACGTTCAGCGAAGAGCGCCCGCACCCCTCGAATCATGGCGCGGAGGCGGACGGCCTCGGGGCGCATTGAGCCGCGGTCGAGCCACTGGACCACGGTTCGTCGACCATTCGCCTGAGCTTCAATGGTGAAGTCGGAGGGGGGCAGCTCTTCAACCATTGTCTCGCCTGCTGGCTTGAACAAGCGCGGATACCCCCACAAGTCCGCCTCGACGACGAGGGCGTAGAGGCGGCGTCGATGCTCTGGCGTTAGCGAAACCGTTGCCGTAAGTGTCTCGCCCGGGCTGAGCGATCGGGAGAACGTCGGGCCCGTCGTGTCTATCGTTTCGTTCCAGCACTGCCCGAGGGCAATCTTGAGCACGAAGTCGCGTGGCGGCTCAGTTGATGCCTGAGTTGCGATCAGCACCGTGGCGGCGAACGCGAGCATCATCGTGGTCTGCCTAACTAGTATTGGACCTGCAAGCCGATCTCGCAGCGTGCAGGATTCGTCAGCCTAATCCTGCCCGTCGAAACGGTGGCACACGGCTCGTAAGTCCCCAAGGGGCACGATCTTAGCACCGGCCCCGCCGCCGTCAGACGCGCGGTGAAACCCTGCGAAGTTCGTCAGGATTACAGTTCGTTCCGCGGCGTCGCGCAATTGACGCAGGCACTCAACGAGAGGCCGTGGACCAGCTCAGCCTTCGACTAGCCGCGAGCCTCGGGAGCGGCGTTGCGACTCTTCCCCGCCCAGTGGAAATAGAACGGCAGGCCCAGCGCCACCAAGCCCAGGCCGGCAATCGACGCGCCGGGCCGTTCGAGCAGCGTGTTGACCACGAGCGCGAGCGAGCCCAGCACGTAGAGCGCGGGAATCACCGGGTAGCCGAGCGCGCGGTACGGCCGCGGCACGTCGGGCCGCTTCACCCGCAGCACGAAGATGGCCAGGCCGCCCAGCGTGCCGAAGAGCACCGAGGCGAACGTGACGTACGTGAAGAGCGTTTCGTAGCCGCCCGTGAGCGTCAGGAACGCCGACCACACGCTCGTGATGAGGATGGCGACGTGCGGCGTGCGGTAGACCGGGTGCACCTTGGCCGCCGCCGGGAAGAAGCGGCCGTCAGCGGCCATTGCGAAGGCCGTGCGCGACGAGCTGATGATGGCCGCCACGTTGCAGCCGAAGGTCGAGACCACCACGCTCGCCGCCACGAGCGCCGCGCCCACGGGCCCCACGAGCACGGTCGCGGCCTTCTCCGCGATGCGCGTCACGCCCGACATCTCGGCCACCGAGAGCGTGTAGAAGTAGCCGAGGTTCACGGCCACGTAGATGGCGGTGAGCGCCAGCGTGCCGTAGATGAGCGCGCGCGGCACGTTGCGCGCGGCGTCCTTGATCTCGCCGGCGGCGAATGCCACGTAGTACCAGCCTTCGTAGGTCCACATCACCGCGATCATCATCACGCCGAACGAGACGAGCGGCCGCGCCGCATCCGGCGGCACGACCGGCGTGAAGACGGGTTCGGCGCGCATGTAGACGAGCGCCAGGATTGGCAGCACGACGAGCGCGCCCATCTTGGCCACGGTGAGGATGCCGTTCACCGCGTTGCCGCTGTTCACGCCCACGTAGTTGATGGCGGTGATGATGGCAATCGACGCCGCCGCCACGAGCTGCCCGGCGCTGATGCTCCAGGCGCCCCAGGGCATCGGCAGGGTCACGAGCACGTTGGAGGTACTGAGCGCCGGGAAGAAGTAGCTGAAGTACTCCGCGAAGCCGATGGCCACGGTGGCCACGCTGCCGGTGAGGATGACGAGGAAACACGCCCAGCCGAAGAGGAAGCCCCACGCCGGCCCGTAAGCCTCACTCAGGTAGACGTAGAGGCCGCCCGACCGCGGATACATCGAGCCCATCTCGGCGTAGGTGAGGCCGCCAGCCATCGCCAGCAGCCCGCCGGCCACCCAGGCCACGAGCACGAGGGTGGTGGACGGGAGTTCCGCCACCATGCCGCCGGTGGTCAGGAAGATTCCCGAGCCGATGACGTTGCCGATGACGAGCAGGGTGGCGCCCCACAGGCCGATGCCCTTCACGAGCTGGGCTTCGGCGGTGGGCGCGGGCCGGGACGACGGAGACGGTGTGCTCATGGGGACCGGGATGGGGGCGAGGCGGCGCTGACCGGGAGAGCATACTTGGTCCGGCCGCCGGTGCCGCGCCGAAAAGGGGCCGGCCGGCCGCCGCCGATGCCTGGGACGAACGGTGGCTATATTGGAACTCGATATAGCCAGGCACCGTCTCCTCCCGCATGGGCACCGGCACTCTCAGTTTCGGCACCGTGGCCGTGCTCCACGCCGTGGCCGCGGGCTACCGCTTCGGCTTCGATGTCGTGGACGCCACCGGCCTCACCGCGGGGTCGGTCTACCCCGCGCTCGACCGGCTGGAAGATCTCGGCTACCTGAAGTCGTCCTGGGAACACGCCGCCACCGCGCAGGCCGAGGGCCGCCCGGCACGACGCTACTTCCAGCTCACGGCCGATGGCGCCCGGGCCCTCGACGAGGCGCTGCGGAAACACCGGACGTTCCAGCCGGTGTCTCTGGACGCGTTCGGCATTCGCGGGCCGCGTCCCGCCGGACGGCGCCCGTGAAGCCGTCGTGGCTGCGCCGCCTCGCCTTCGGCCTCGTGGCCCTCGGCGCCTGGGTCGCCCCGGCGTCGGCGCGCGACCAGTGGCGCCGGCAGTGGCGGGCGGATCTCTGGCACCGGTGTGACGCGCTCGAGCGGGCGGGCCTCATGAACGCGCGCACGGGCCGCGCCCTGGTCGGCCGCGCCGCCGGCGCGGTGTGGCACGCCGGCTGGCTTCGGCTTCGCGGAGGAGGAGGACCCATGTTCCTGCACGATCTGAGACACGCCGCCCGCGGATTGGCCGGACGCCCCGGCTTCACGGCCATTGCCGTCGTCACGCTGGCGCTCGGCATCGGCGCCAACAGCGTGATCTTCAGCTGGGTCGACGCCACGCTGCTCCATCCGCTGCCGGGCATCGCCGACGCGCGGTCGCTCGTGGCGCTCTACGGCACCCAGCGCGCGCGCGACAGCATCAGCCTGTCGTATCCCAACTACGTCGACCTGCGCGACGCGGCCGTACCAGGCGTGAAGAGCGTTGCGGCATTCAGCGTCGGCGCGCTCGGCGTGCGCACAGACGACGGCACCGAGCGTGTCTGGGGCGCGGTCGTCACCGGCAACCTGTTCGAGACGCTTGGCGTGGGCGCAGCGATAGGCCGCGTGTTCACGCCGGAAGACGATCGTGTGCCCGGCGGGCATCCCGTGGCCGTGCTGGCCCATAGCGCCTGGCAGCGCCGGTACGGCGGACGGCCGGACATCGTCGGCACGACGCTCATCCTCAAGGACCAGCCCTTCACCGTCATCGGCGTCACGCCGCCTGGCTTCCACGGCCCACAGGCGCTCATCGGTCTCGACCTATTCATCCCCGTGGCGATGCTCGGCACGCTGATGCCGGCCGATCGACTCACGGCGCGCGGGTCGGCGTGGATGTCCACCCTCGTGCGTCTGGCACCGGGCGCCTCGATGGCGGACGCACAGGCCGGGCTCGACGTGGTGGCCCGCCAGCTCGCCACGGCCTATCCCGACGTGAACAGCGACCGCGGCATGCGGCTCTTCCCGCTCTGGCGCCAGCCCTCGGGCGGCACCGCGCAGCTGCTGCCGGTGATGGCCGTGCTCGGCGGCGTGGTGGCGGTGCTGCTCGCACTCGTCTGCGCGAACATGGCCGGCTTGCTGCTGGCGCGGGCGAGCGGCCGCCGCCGCGAGCTCGCCGTGCGCGTGTCGCTCGGCGCGAGCCGCTGGCAGGTGGTGCGTCTGCTCGTCGCGGAAACCACGCTGCTCGCCGTTGCCGCCGGCGCGCTCGCCGCCGTGGTCACCGTGTGGAGCGGCAATCTGCTCTACGCCTTCATCCCGCCGCTGCCGATCCCGATCGCCATCGACGCCGGCCTGAACGTCCGCGTGCTGCTCTTCTCGTCGGCCGTGAGCCTCGCGGCCGGGCTGCTGCTCGGGCTGCTGCCCGGCCTGCAGGCCTCGCGGGCCGATCTCGTCGCGCCGCTCAAGGACGGCGCCGCCATGGGCGGCAGCGCCCGTCGCGGCCGGCTGCGTCAGGGCCTCATCGTGGCGCAGGTGGCGCTCGCGCTCGTGCTGCTCGTGAGCGCCGGTCTGTTCCTGCGCACGCTCGTCGCGGCGGATGGCGTGGATCTCGGCTTCAGCGCACGCCAGGGGCTCGTCGGCGTCATCGACCTCGGCAGCACCGCCCTCGAACCGGCGCGCGGCCTGGCCACGTATCGCACCGTCACCGCGGCACTGGCTGAACTGCCCGGCGTGGAGGCCGTCGCCATCGGCCAGCGTCTGCCCCTGACGTCGCTCGAAAGCAGCGACCGGACCGTCCAGGTCGAGGGCTACGCGCCGGCCCCCGGCGAGGACATGACGACCTACTACGCGTCGGTCGGCCAGGGCTACTTCGAGGCCCTGCGCCTCCCGCTCGTCGACGGCCGCGACATCTCGGCGCGCGACGCCGCCGACGCCCCGCCGGTGGTCATCGTGAACACCACCATGGCGCGCCGGTTCTGGCCGGGCCGATCCGCGATCGGCGGGCGTGTGAAGGTCGGCGAGCGGTGGGCGGAAGTCGTCGGCATCGCGCGTGACGCGAAGTACGCGAGCCTGAGCGAGCCGGCCACGCCCTTCATGTACCTGCCGGTCGATCAGGCGTATCGCCCATCGATGCGGGTCTTCCTGCGCACGAGCGGCGATCCGGAGGCTCTCGTGCCGGCCGTGCGGCAGACACTCGCCCGTGTGGCGCCAGGTGTGCCGCTCTTCGACGTGCAGACGCTGGCGCAGCACATCGCGTTTTCGTTCTTCCTGCTCGAGATGGCGGCGACGCTGCTGGCGGTGTTCGGCGCGACGGCGGCGCTGCTCGCGGCGCTCGGGCTCTACGGCGTCATCGCGCAGAGCGTGGCGGCGCGCACGCGCGAGATCGGCGTGCGGATGTCGCTCGGGGCCACGAAGGCCGATGTCGCGCGTCTCGTCGTGTCGCAGGGACTCGGCCTCGCCGCGCTCGGCATCACCCTGGGCCTGGCAGGAGCGGCGGGCGTCACGCGCCTCTTCGAGAGCCAGCTCCTTGGCGTGAGTGCGCTCGACCCTGGAGCGTTTGCCGCCACTACCGTGCTGCTGGCGGCCACGACACTTGCCGCCTGTGCGGCCCCGGCCTGGCGGGCGGCCCGCCTCGATCCGGTGCAGGCGCTGCGGATGGAGTGAGACTTACCGCTTCGTCCGTGGCGGCGTCACCTGGATCTTCGTGGCGTAGTAGACGGTCTGGCCGTCCGGGCCTTCCTCGTAGTCCACGGTGGCCACGACCGACGCCCCGACCCACGGCGTGAGCGAGGCGAGCGTCTCTTTCTTCAGCCGCAGCTTCGTGTCCGTGCCGACACCGACACGCACGCGCGTCACCACGCCCGAGGCGACATCGCGCACGTCGAGCAGCACGACGTCCGTGCTCACCGTGGCGAGCGTGCCGGCGAGTGTCATCGTGCCGTGCCCCGGATGCGCCGCCGCCGGCATCGCCGGCGCCGTCGCCAGGGCGGCGAGCACCACGAGCACGCCCGCGATCGCACGGCGCCGCGCCGTCACCGCACGATCTCCTTCGCGTGCGCGGGGCGCCCGGCCGCGTTCGCCAGATCCCAGCTCGCCTGATAGACGAGCCGCGCGATCTTCTCCATCTTCGGATAGTTGATCTTCTCGGGGCGGTCGTAGACGGTGTGGTAGTCGGGATGCAGCCCGGTCATGAAGCCGAGCGCCGGCACGCCGCGCTGCAGGAACGGCCACTGGTCGCTGCGCCGCACGAGGTTCGAGGCGTTGTTCTCGTAACGCGGCAGGAGCGTGAGACCGATGCCGGCATTCGCCGCCTGCATCGCCGCGGCGACCTCGGGCGCGCGCGCGGCGCCCATCATGTTGAGCGTGTTGGCGTTCGACTCGGCCGTCTGCACCTCGAGGCCGTTGAAGCGCGGACCGCTGCCGGCCTGCACTTCCTCGTTGCGGCCGATCATGTCCATGTTGAGCACGGCCACGATCGACGAGAGCGGCGCGAGCGGGGCCTCGGTGTAGGCCCAGGCGCCGAGCAGGCCGCGCTCTTCCGAGTTCCACGCCGCGAAGAGCACGCTGCGTTTCGGCCGCCGGCCGGCCTTCGCGGCCTCGGCATAGGCGTCGGCGATTTCGAGCAGCGCCACCGTGCCAGAGCCGTTGTCGTCGGCGCCGTTGAAGATCTGCGTGCCGTCGGCGCCTTCGTGATCGAAGTGGGCGGTGACGAGCACCCACTGGTCCTTGAGCGCCGGATCGCTGCCTTCGACGAGGCCCACGACGTTGCGATCGGGAATCGTGTGCCGCACGACACGCGTCGTGAGCGTCACGCGCGCACCGGGCAGGGCCATCGGCGCCGCGCTTGGTCCGGTCTCGGCCGCCGCGGCCAGCGCCGCCAGCGTCTTGCCGGTGCCGGCCACGAGCGATTCGGCAAGTGCCGGCGAGATCTGCGCCGCGGGAATGTGCAGTCGATCGGCCCAGGCGGCGAGGGTATAGGTCCTGATGCGCGCCGGCGTCGCCGGCCAGACGTTGCGCGCCGCCTGTTCGAAGTTCACGGGCGCCGGGTGGTTGTGCACGTCGGCGACGAAGAGTACGCCGGCGGCACCTCGCGTCTGCGCCGCGAGCGCCTTGCGCCAGGGCGTGGACGGTTCGGACGTGACGACGCCCTCGAACGGACTCTTCGGGTCGCGCTCGCCGGGCTCGTGGTCGAGGATGAGCACGATCTTGCCGGTGACGTCGCCGGCGTAGTCGTCGTGGCCGAGCGTGGGGGCCGTGATGCCGAAGCCGGCGAACACCACCGGGCCGGCCGCGGTGCCGCTGGCGCTGAAGCGCTGCGGATAGAACTCCTGACCGTGCGCGAAGTGCCGCGTCACACCGCCCGCACCGGCAACCTCGAGTTCGTTGCCCTCGCCAAGCGTGGCGGTCATGAGGTTGTAGGCCTGGAAGTACGAGCCGCCGGGCGCGGCGGGCTTCAGGCCCGCGCGTTCGAACCTGGCGCGGATGTAGTCGCCGGTGGCGACGTTCTCGACCGTATCGGTGAGACGGCCACGCATCGCGTCGCCGGCCAGGAAGAAGAGGTCGGCGCGCAGGTCGTCCTGGCGGATCGACTCGAGGCCCGGCGCGCGCTGCTGCGCGCCGAGCGAGACCACGGCCGCGAGCGCGAACACGGATGCGAGGGGTCGGGCAGTCATGCGGGCCTCCGGATGGCGCGCATTGTACATGCGGGCTGGAGCCGCGAGGGCGGCTCCAGTGGTGCGCCCCGGGAGGAGCGCGGCGGGGGCAGGTCGAGATGGAAACGTGCGGGGGTGGAGCCGGCCCGTGCCGGCCCCTGTGGTCGATCCGTGATGGGTCTCAGCGCACGGGCACGCCGTGCGCGGCCGTCTCACCGCCGAACTGGAACTCCGTGAGGGTCTTCATGGCGGGGTTGTTCGTCGGAACGAGCACGACCGTGGCCGTGTCGGTGGCCGGCCGCTCGAGATGTTCGCAGTGGAAGGTGACGACCGGCGCGCGCAGGTCCTCGGCGTCGTAGATGTAGGTGCAGCGCTCGCCGCGGGCCATCCGCGCCTCGTCGTGCTCGATGACATAGCGACCCATGAGCACGGCACCCGCCACGCGCACGGGATCGCGGAACACGACGTCGATGTACTTCACCGGCTGCGCGCTCAGGAGGCCGAGACCGGCCATCGCGACCAGCGGATCATCGGCGGGCAGGGCCATCGCCCCGCCGTGTTTGCAGCACGCCATCGGCGCGGCGGGCACTTCAGGCGCCGCCATCGCATGCGACGCGCAGCAGCCGCCTTTCGCCGCCGGAGCGGCTGGCGTGGCGGGAGTGGCCGGGGCTGCGTGGGCGGCATGGTCCATGGCCGGAGCAGCGGCGCCACCGCCGCAGCACTGTGCCGCGGCCTGACCCACGGGCAGGAGGAACGCCGTCACGAGTGTCGCGCCGAAGAGCAGTGTCCGCATGGTCAGCCTCCCTGAAGAACTCGATGGCTGGTGACACTGCGAAACGCGTGCCGCGCCCACGCCCACCGCTGGCGAGGCGCGCGTGGCCGGCCGGCAGCCGGGCACGGCGCGCGGGAGGAATTCCCCGCGGCCGCCCCCGGCGCGCAAAGTCCTCGACCTCATGTGTAGGGCGTGCGATTCTAGGCGAGCCATGGCCCCGCCCTCCCGGGTCGACGTGGACGCGCTCACCCGCGACCAGGCCCTCTCGCACGCCAGCAACGTCAATCTGGCGGCCGCCGGAATGCTGGTGGTGATCCTGTTTCTCGGGCTCGCCTTTGCCCCGCTTCTGCCCGCCGCGACGCTCGTGGTGTGGCTCGGCAGCCTGGGAGGCCCGTTCGCCATGCGCGTGTGGCTCGCGCGCGCCTATCTCCGCCAGTCCGACCGCCACCTGCCGGCCACGTGGGTCACCCGCTTCCGGTGGACGTTCGCACTGCACGGCCTGGCCTGGGCGGCGGCGAGCCTCGTGGTGTTTCCGGCGGTGGATACGGCCGATCGCGCCGCCCTCGCGTTCGTCGTCGCCGGCGTCACGGCCAGCGCGCTCAACACCGCCGCCTTCGATCTCGTGGCCGGCCTGCTCGTGCTCGCTGTGTCCGTGGCCCCGTGGAGCGTGCGCATGCTGCTCGAGGGCGGGCGCGTGCACAGCACCATCGGCGCCATGCTGGCCCTGTTCCTCGCCTACATGACGGTGAACGGCGTGCGCCTCCACCGCCGGTATCTCGAAGCACTCGCCCTGCGCCATTCGGCCGCCGAACACGCCGGCGCCATCGCCACGTTCCAGGCGGCGTTCGCGCGCCTGTGGCAGGCCGAGCAGACCAGTCCCGGCAGCCTGGTGGCGGGCGTCACCCGCGAAGTCGCGGCGGCCCTGAAACTGAGCCGCGCCCGGCTCTTCCAGTTCGATCACGATCGCGCCACGGCCACGCTCGTGGCCACGACCGGCAACGAGCGGACGGACGGCGACGCCAGCGCGTCACTCGAGGCCCTGCGTGTGTATCTGGCCACGCTCGCCACGACAGGCCGCCTGAGCACCGTCGGCAGCGACCAGGCCCCGGCCGGCTTCGGGCACGCCCTCTCCACGCCCCTGGTCTTCACGCCGGGCGTCGCTCGCATCGACGTGCCGCTCGGCAGCGCCGGCCATGTCGGCGGCGTGCTCAGCTGCGAGCGCGCGCCGGGACCGTGGACCGACGACGAAACCACGTTCCTCACGGCCGCGGCGGCCACGCTGCAGGCGACGGTGGAAGAATCCCGCCGCCGCATCGCGGAGCAGCGGCTGCGCGACCTCAACCAGAACCTCGAGCAGCTCGTCGAGGCGCGCACGAGCGCCCTCAAGGCCAGCGAAGCGCGGCTCGCCCTCACCCTCGACGCCACCAACGACGGGCTGTGGGACTTCGACCTCGCCACCGGCGGCGTGCACTTCAGCCCGGTGTGGGCGCGGCTGCTCGGCTACGCCCCGGAAGAGGTGCCACAGCGCGTCGAGACATTCTGGGAGCACGTACATCCGGACGATGCCGCCCGCGTGCAGTCCGTGCTCGAGCAGCACCTCTCGGGCCGCCTGCCCACGAAGGAACTCGAAGTCCGCCTGCGCATGAAGACCGGCGAGTACCGCTGGTTCCTCGATCAGGGCAAGGTCGTCGAGCGCGCGGCCGACGGCACGCCGCTGCGCATGGTGGGCACCATCAGCGACATCACCGACCGCAAGCGCACGCTCGAGGATCTCCACGAGAGCGACACCCGCTTCCGCGCCCTCTTCGACAAGAGCCCGGTCATCGTGTCGCTGGTGGACATGGCGGAGAGCCGCGTCGCGAAAATGAACGAAGTGGGTCTGCGCACCTTCGGCTACACGCGCGACGAGGTGCTCGGCCGCACCACCCTCGAACTCGGTTTCTGGGCCGACGAGACGGCGCGCCGGGCGGCGGCGCGGCAGCTCATCGCGACCGGCCTCGTCTCCGGCCTCGAGATCCAGCTCGCCCGCAAGAACGGCGAAGTGTTCTGGGCCCTGCTGAGCAGCACGCTCGTCACGTTCCAGGGCCAGCCGTACGCGCTGGCGACGATCCAGGACATCACGGAGCGGCGGCGCCTCGAAGCCCGTGTGCTCCAGTCGCAGAAGATGGAAGTGGTCGGGCACCTGGCCGGCGGCATCGCCCACGACTTCAACAACGTGCTCACCGTCATCACGAGCACCGCCGAACTCGCCATGGCCGGCACGCGCGACGGCGATCCGATGTTCGAGGCGCTGCAGACGATCCGTGCCGCCAGCACGCGGGCGGCGCGTCTCACCGCGCAGCTCCTCGCCTTTTCGCGGCAGCAGATCCTGCAGCCGGCCACGCTCGACCTGAACGACGTCATCACCGGGCTCGCGCCCATGGTGCGCCGTGTCGTCGGCGACCAGGTGGTGCTCGACGTGCATCCCGCGCCCGTGTCCGTCACGGTGCGCGCCGATCGCGGCAACCTCGAACAGGTGGTGCTGAATCTCGCCATCAACGCCCGCGATGCCATGCCCGACGGCGGCACCGTCACGATTGCGGTGGCCGCGGCCACCCTGGCCGCCGGCGAAGGCGGGACGAACCTGCCGGCCGGCCGCTACGCGCGGCTCACGGTGACCGACACCGGCACCGGCATGAGCGACGAGGTGCGCCAGCGGATCTTCGAGCCGTTCTTCACCACGAAGGACGTCGGCCGCGGCACCGGGCTCGGGCTGTCGATGGTGCACGGCGTGGTGCAGCAGAGCGGCGGCGACATCGTGGTGCGCAGCGCGCCCGGCGCCGGCACGACCTTCGCCATCTACCTGCCGCTCTCAGCCGGTACGCCGGAGTCGGTCATGCCGCAGCCGCGCCAGGTCGAACACGGCAGCGAAACGGTGCTGGTGGTGGACGACGACACCGACATCCGCAAGGTGCTGAAGCGGGCCCTGACCTTCGCCGGCTACGACGTGCTCATTGCCGCCACCGGCGCCGAGGCCATCGAGACGCTCGCGCAGCACGGTCCGCGTGTGCGCCTGCTGCTCACCGACGTGATGATGCCGGGCATCGGCGGCCGCGAACTGGCCGAACGCGTGCGCGCCGCGCATCCGGCCGTGCGGATCCTCTTCAGTTCGGGCTACGCCGAGAACGCGATCGCGCACCACGGCGTGCTCGCCGAGGGCGTCCAGTTCATCGCCAAGCCGTACACGCTGCAGGCGCTCACCCGCAAGGTGCGCGAGGTGCTCGACGCCTGAGCGCGGACGGCCTGACGGACGGTCTGCCGGATGGCCTAGCGGCCGCCCTTGACGAGGAAGCGCTGCACGCGACGGCCCGTGGACGCCTCACCCACGATGAGGTTGCCCTTCGAGTCGATGCTCATGCCGTGCGGGCGCAGGAACTGCCCGAGCTGACGGCCGCCGCGGCCGAACTCACCCACCACGTCCATGGTGCTGCGGCGCAGGATCCAGACCTTGTGGTTGGTGCCATCAGCCAGGTACAGCCACTGCTGCTGCGGGTCGTTCGAGAGCACGATGACGAACGACGAGCCGGAGGAGAGCGTGGCCGGCGCGATGATCTTCTCGGTCACGAACTTGCCCGACTGCTCGAAGACCTGGATGCGGTTACCGCGGCGGTCGGCCACGTAGATCTTGCCGTCGTTCGAGCCGGTGAGGCCGTGCGGCGTCGAGAACTGCGAGGGCAGCTCGCCGCTCATCATCAGCTTCGGATCGAACTTCACCGTGTCGTCCGGCACCTTGCCGTAGGCGCCCCAGTGGCGCTTGTAGGCGCCGGTCGCGCCGTCGAACACGATGACGCGGCGGTTGCGGTAGCCGTCGGAGATGAACACCTCGTTCGTCTTCGGATCCACCCAGATACCCGAGGGGCCGCCGAGCAGCTTGGTGTCGTTGCTGCCGGCGTTCTTGTCGTACTCGCCGATCGTCAGCACGAGCTTGCCCTCACGCGTGAACTTCATCACGCGGTGGTGCATGTGGGTGCCCACCCACACGTGGTCGGTGTGGTCGACGAAGATGCCGTGCGGATTGCGCGGCCAGTTGGCCGGGTCTTCCTTGGCCTTCTGCCCCCAGCCCTGCACGACCTTGCCGTTCTGGTCGAGTTCGATGACGACCGGCGCCGCCTTGCAGCAGGTGCCCATCGGCGGCGTCTGCTCTTCGTAGAGCTCTTCTTCCGTGAGCGTCTCGGGCAGGCTCGTGATCCAGGTGTGATCCTTCGAATCGACGAACACGCCAGTGACCGACCCCATCACCCAGTGATTCGGGAACTCCTGGGGCCAGGTGGGATCGATCGTGAAGGTCGGAGCGCCAGTCTGCCGCGCGTCCACGGGCAGGGTGCCAACAGCGGCAGCAACCAGCGCCACGAGGAGCGCGGACGAGACGGCGAACGGCGAGCGAACAGACATGCGGAGTACTCCTTGGCGCCGGAACGCGGGAAGGCGCCGGGCAACGATACCATGCGGGCCGCGCCGCCCCGGGGGCGCCGCCCGCCCGGCGCTCAGGTCCGGGTGGCCACCATGCGCACGGCGCGCATCTCCTCGCCCCAGGGCGCCACGTTGGTCATCTGCAGCACGAGCGTCTCCGGCGCTCCTTCGTACGGCGGCCGCAGGCAGAGCGTCAGGCGCCAGCCCCACGGCGGCCCGTCGCCGGCCGCGTACGTGCCGGCCAGATCCACGAGCGCCCACGACGGCACCGCGCGACAGGCCATCGGCGCGGGCGAGTGGAAGGAGTCCGTGAACACGCCGCCCTCTCCGCCCAGAGTGATCGTGCCCTGGTGCGGTGCGCCCCGGAACGCCCACGTGTAGCGGACCGCGCCGGACGCAATCTCGACGGTGCACGGGCTCGTCTCCGCCACGTTGCCGAGCGGATCGAGCCACAACTCCGACGTGCCGGCCCACGCGGTGCCAGCCAGGTCCTGCCATCCCATGCCTGACTCCTCTCGCGCGCGGAACGCCGTTAGCGCAACCGCGCCGTACGCGCCCGGATGGCAGCGGCCATCGCCTTGTAGCGCTTCGCATCCGCGGCGCCGGGCGCCGCGGCGTCGCGCTCGAGGCCGGCGGCCATCGTGTCGAGCTCGTCGAGCGTGGCCTTCTGCCGCTTGTCCCCCTGATCGAGGGCGGCACGCAGCGCCTTCGACCGCGCCGGGTCGATGGTCTTCGCCCGATCGAGCTGGTCGAGGTACGCCTTGGCCACGATGAAGCTCGGCGGCCAGACGTAGGTGGGCTGGTTCTGCGAGTTGAACTCCTCGAAGCGCACGAGCTTGGCCGCCGCGAGTTCGTTCTCGCTCAGGAACTCGCTCGGGCGCAGCTCGAAGATGTCGATGCCGCGCGCGATTTCGGCGCCGTAGATCTGGCCGTTGTACCAGTAGGACGACCAGTAGCCGCCCGAGAGCATGCCCTTGTCGCTGAGCGGCCCGCGGTCGAAGAACGCGATTTCCACCGGCTTGGACGAATCCGTGAAGTCGAACACCGAGATGCCGCCCTGGTACCACGACTGCACCATGATGTCGCGGCCCGGCACCGGGATGAGCGAGCCGTTGTGCGCGACGCAGTTCTCGTTCTCGGTCTGCGGCGCCGGCATCTTGTAGTAGCCGCGGTGCACGAGCTTCCGGTCGACGATGTCGTAGATGGCGTCAGCGCCCCACGTCAGCGGATCCGTCGCCCGGCAGCGCGGACGGCCGCCGCCGCCCCACTCGTCGGTGAACACGACCTTCGTGCCGTCGTTGTTGAACGTGGCCGAGTGCCAGTAGGCGAAGCCCTTGTCGGTCACCGCGTCGAGCCGCTTCGGATTTTCGGGATCCGAGATATCCATCAGGATGCCGTTGCCCGAGCAGGCGCCGGCGGCCAGGCCGATGTCGGCGAACACCGTGATGTCGTGGCACTGATTGGTCATCCGCGAGGTCTGCGTGCCTTCGCCGTGGTTGCCGCCCTGCCAGAGGCCCGAGATGGCCCCGGTCGAGGGATCGGCGAAGAGCCGCGGCCGGTTCACGATGGCCGCCTTCTCGGGATTCCTGAGCGGCACCTTGATGACGTCGATGCTGAAGAGCGACGTGTTCGGGTCTTCCTTCGGATCGAGCCCCGAGCAGCCGGCGAGCTCTTCGCCCGAGCGCACATTGCTCGTGCCCGAGCCGTAGACGTAGAGCGTGTTCGGGTCGCCCTTCACCGGCACGAGCGTGTGCGTGTGCGAGCCGCGGCAGGTCTGGATGGCGGCGACCTGTTTCGGGTTCTTGAGATTGCTGATGTCGAAGATGCGGATGCCGCGGAAGCGCTCGGCGCTCACCGGCGCCGTCACGCCCTGCACGCCGCAGTCGAGACGGCCGCGCGTCTGCTCGACCGACATGAAGAGCAGGTTGCCCCAGATCGACACGTCTCCCTGGCCGCCCGGGCAGACGATCGAGGCGACGAGCTTCGGACGGCGCGCGTTCTCGATGTCGTAGGTGTTGAAGCCGTGGTAGTTGCCCACCACCGCGTGCATGCCCTTGAAGGCGAGGTCGGAATTGGTGAAACCCGAGCCGCGCGGCGCCGGGGGCGGCGGGGCGTTCGGATCGCGGGGCGGCGGCGGCGCCTCGCCTTCGGCGCGCTCCGGCGGCGCCGGCTGCCCGGCCGGGAACTCCGGGTCGAAGAACCCCGCCGGTTTCGGCAGGTTGGAGACGAGCTCCATGTGCCGCGCGGCGACGGCGGCATCGTGGATGCCGGCCTTGAGCCCGATACGCGGGTCCTTCGGATCGGGCGGCGCCTGCTGCGCCTGCGCGAACATCGCGCCAATCGTCACCGCCATCGCGCCTGCGAGCGCCGCATTCATCCGCGTCATCGTCGAGTCTCCTCCCGAGGCCCTGTACATACCACGCGCGCGGCCCCGGCGAACCGGACACCGCGCGCGCGGATGGAAACGATGAGTTGGACTAGCGGAGACGCGCCGTGCGGGCCTTGATGGCCTCGGCCAGCGCCTTGTAGCGGGCGGACTCCTTCGCGCCGGGCGCCGCCGCCTCCTTCTCGAACTCCGCGGCCGCCTGGTCCAGTTCGGCGAGCGCCGCCTTCTGCCGCTTGTCGCCGTTGTCGAAGGCCGCGCGCAGCGCCTTCGCACGCGCCGGGTCGATCGCCGTCGCGCGTTCGAGCTGGTCCACGTAGGCCTTGGCCACGATGAAGCTCGGCGGCCAGGTCACCTTCGGCTGGTTCTGCGAGTTGAACTCCTCGAAGCGCACCAGGTTGGCCGCGGCCAGCTCGTTCTCCGAGAGGTGCTCGCTCGGCGTCAGCTTGAACACGTCGATGCCGCGGGCGATCTCGGCGCCGTAGATGCTGCCGTTGTACCAGTACGCCGACCAGAATCCGCCCGTGATGAGGTTCTTCGCGTCGAGCGGACCGCGATCGAAGTAGGCGATCTCGACCGGGCGGGCCGAATCGGTGAAGTCGAAGACCGAGATGCCGCCCTGATACCAGGCCTGCACCATGATGTCGCGGCCCGGCACCGGCACGAGAGAACCGTTGTGCGCGACGCAATTCTCGGTCTCGCTCTGCGCCGCCGGCAGCTTGTAGTAGCCCTTGAACACCAGTTTCTTGTCGACGATGTCGAAGATGGCGTTGGCGCCCCAGGTGAGCGAGTCGGTGGCGCGGCAGCGCGGCCGCGTGCCGCCGCCCCATTCGTCGGTGAAGATGATCTTGGTGCCGGTGTTGTTGAACGTCGCCGAGTGCCAGTAGGCGAAGTTCTTGTCGGCCACGAAGTCGAGGCGCGCCGGCGCCTCGGGGTTCGAGATGTCCATCAGGATGCCGTTACCCGAGCAGGCGCCGGCAGCCAGCCCCACCTCGGGCATCACGGTGATGTCGTGGCACTGGTTGGTCGTGCTCGTGCGCTGCGTGCCGGGGCCATGGTCGCCGCCCGGCCACAGGCCGGCGATGGCGCCGGTCGTGGCATCGGCGAAGATGCGCGGACGGGCGACGATGGCCGCCTTCTCGGGATTCTTCAGCGGCACCTTGATGACGTCGATGCTGAAGAGCGCCGTGTTCGGGTCTTCCTTCGGGTCGAGGCCCGAGCAGCCGGCGAGTTCCTCGCCCGAGCGCACGTTGCCGGTGCCCGATCCGTAGACGTAGATGTGGTTCGGGTCGTTCTTCGTCGGCACGAGCGTGTGCGTGTGCGAGCCGCGGCAGGTCTGCACCGCCGCCACCTGCTTCGGGTTCTTGAGGTCGGTGATGTCGAAGATGCGCACGCCGCGGAACCGCTCGACGCTCACGGGGGTGGAGACGCCCTGCGTGCCGCAGTCGATGCGGCCGCGCGTCTGCTCGACCGACATGAAGAGCAGGTTGCCGTAGATCGACACGTCACCCTGGCCGCCCGGGCAGGCGATCGAGGCGACGAGCTTCGGCTTGCGGGCGTCTTCGACGTTGTAGGTGTTGAAGCCGTGGAAGTTGCCCATCACGACGTTGACGCCCTTGAAGGCGAGGTCGGAGTTGGCGAAGTCGAGGCCGCCGCCACCGGGCCGCGGCGCCGC
>JALHON010000086.1 GCA_022842985.1 Acidobacteriota bacterium
GCGCGGCGCGCCTGAGATGCTGCGCTGGCCGCGCATGGTGGCCCTGGTCGGCGCGCGGGCGGCCACCCCTGGCGGCCTCGTCCTGGCCTCGCACCTCGCGGCCGGACTCGCCGAGGCGGGTGTGGTCGTCGTGAGCGGTCTCGCCCGCGGCATCGACAGCGCGGCGCACCGCGCGGCGCTCGACCGCGGCGGCGCGAGCATCGGCGTGCTGGGGTCGAGCCTCGACCGGCTGTATCCGGCCGAACATCGCGACCTCGCCGAGGCGCTGGCCGGGCAGGGCGCGGTCGTGAGCGAACACGTGCCGGGCACGCCGCCGCTGCCGTTCCACTTCCCGCTGCGCAACCGCATCATCAGCGGCCTCTCGTGCGCGGTGGTCGTGGTCGAGGCCTCCGAGAAGAGCGGCTCGCTCATCACCGCCATGGCGGCGGCCGAGCAGGGGCGCGAGGTGATGGCCGTGCCCGGACCGGTCGGGCCGGGCCGTCATCGCGGCGGGCACGCCCTGCTGCGCGACGGCGCCACCCTGGTGGAGGGGCCAGAGGACGTCCTGGCCGCCCTTGGCTGGCTGCCGGAGGAGGTCCGCCAGCGCCGCCGTCCAGCCGGGCTCGAGCCGGCCCTGGCCCGCGAACTGGGCCTCGAGGCCTCGGTGGACGATTTCTCGGCGGACGAGGTGGCGGTGGCCACGGGATGGCCCATGGCTCGGGTGAATGCCCGACTCGCCACGCTCGAAATCGAGGGCCGCGTCCAAAGAATTGGAGGCGGGCGGTTCATGGGAAGCCGGACCCGCGTGCTAACGTAAGCCCTCCCTGAGGACAGCCGCACCACATGCCGAAGCCGTTGGTCATCGTCGAGTCGCCCGCCAAAGCCCGGACCTTGTCCCGTTTCCTGGGAAAGGACTACCGGATTGAAGCCAGCTACGGGCACATCCGCGACCTTCCAGACTCGGCCAGCGAGGTCCCGAAGGACATCAAGGAAAAGTCGTGGGGCCGGATGGGCGTCGATACCGACGGCGACTTCACCCCCCACTACGTCGTCCCGGCGGACAAGAAGAAACACGTCCAGGCGCTCAAGGAGGCGATGAAGGATGCCTCCGAAGTCATCCTCGCGACCGACCCTGACCGCGAAGGCGAGTCGATCAGCTGGCACCTCGAGCAGCTCCTGAAGCCGAAGGTGCCGGTGCGGCGGATCCACTTCCACGAGATCACGGAAGAGGCCATCCGTGGCGCCCTCGGGCACGCCCCGGAAGACGTCAACCAGAACCTCGTCCGCGCGCAGGAGAGCCGCCGCATCCTCGACCGGCTCTACGGCTACACGCTCTCGCCCGTGCTGTGGAAGAAGGTGCAGACGGGCCTCTCGGCCGGCCGCGTGCAGAGCGTGGCCGTGCGCCTCATCGTCGAGCGCGAGGAAGAACGCCTGGCGTTCGTGAAGGCGGGCTTCTGGGATCTCGAAGCCACGCTGCGCGGCGGCGGCAGCGAATTCGGCGCCACGCTCATCAAGGTCGACGACAAGCGCGTCGCCACCGGCAAGGACTTCAACGACAAGGGCGTGCTGACGTCCGCCACCGTCACGCGGCTCGATGAAGCCGTGGCCACGGCCCTTGCCGAGGGCCTCAAGCGGCAGATGCCGTGGACGGTCACGAGCGTCGAGGAGAAGCCGGCATCGCAGCGGCCGTCCGCGCCGTTCACGACCTCGACGCTGCAGCAGGAAGCCAACCGCAAGCTCGGCTTCTCGTCCGACCGCACGATGAGCGTCGCGCAGCGGCTCTTCCAGGGCGTCGACCTCGGCGGCGGCGAAATCGAAGGTCTCATCTCGTATCACCGCACCGACTCGACCACGCTCTCCGAGAAGGCGCTCGCCGAAGCCGGGCATGCCGTGCAGGACATGTACGGCAAGGACTATTACCGCGGGCCGCGCCAGTACCAGACCAAGGTGCGCAACGCGCAGGAAGCGCACGAAGCCATCCGCCCCACCGACTTCCGCCGCACGCCGCAGATGCTCGAGCGCGTGCTCGAAAGCGACGAGCTGAAGCTCTACGAGCTCATCTGGAAGCGCGCCGTGGCCTCGCAGATGGCCGACGCGCAGCTGCTGCGCACGTCGATCGAAATCACCGGCACCACGCCCGACAACCGCCGCGCCGTGTTCTCGTCGAGCGGCAAGGCGATCGAGTTCGCCGGCTTCCTGCGCGCCTACGTCGAGGGCAGCGACGATCCGTCGGCCGAACTCGGCGAGCAGGAAACGCTGCTGCCGAAGCTCCGCGTGGGCGACAAGGTGCATGCGCCCGATCGCCTCGACGAAAACCTCATCCTGCTCAAGGTGGGGGCCAAGGGCCACGAAACCTCGCCGCCGGCGCGCTACACGGAAGCCTCGCTCGTGAAGCGGCTCGAGGAGGAAGGCATCGGGCGCCCCTCGACCTACGCGCCCACCGTCGCCACCATCCAGCGCCGCGGCTACGTCAGCAAGCAGGGCAAGGCGCTCGTGCCGAGCTTCACGGCGTTCGCCGTGACGCGCCTGCTGCGCGAGCACTTCGCGGACTACGTCGACGTCGGCTTCACTGCCGAGATGGAAGAGATGCTCGACGCCATCTCGAACGGGCAGAAGGACTGGCTCGACTTCATCCGCGCCTTCTATCGCGGCGACGGCAAGCACACGGGGCTCGAGACGATCGTCCAGGGCAAGGACAAGTCCATCGATTACCCGATGATGGACCTCGGCGCCGATCCCGAGAGCGGCAAGCGGGTGCGCGTGCGCATCGGGCGCTACGGCCCGTTCCTGCAGCTCGGCGACGGCGGCGACGACTCGCCGCGCGCGTCGATTCCGGAGGAAGTCAGCCCCGCCGAACTCACGCTCGACGAAGCGCTGAAGCTGCTCAAGGCGAAGGCGGAAGGGCCGAAATCGCTCGGCGCCGATCCGAAGAGCGGGCTGCCGGTGTACGTGATGCACGGCCGCTTCGGCCCCTACGTGCAGCTCGGCGAGAATCCCGAGAAGGGCAGCAAGGCCAAGCCGAAGCGCGCCTCGCTCGACCGCGGCATGTCGGAAGACGGCGTGTCGCTCGACGAAGCGCTGCGGCTGCTCTCGCTGCCGCGCGAGCTCGGCGCGGCCGAGGACGGCCAGATGATCCTCGCCAACCGCGGCCGCTTCGGTCCCTACGTGCAGAAGGACGCCGACTTCCGCTCGCTCGAAGCGACCGACGACGTCTACACGATCACGCTCGAGCGCGCGAAGGAGCTGCTCGCCAAGCCGAAGGGGCAGCGGCGCCAGCGCGCCGCGGCCACCGAACTGCGCGCCATGGGCCCGCACCCGAAGGGCGGCGCCGCGGTGCGCATCCTCGATGGGCGCTACGGTCCATACGTGACCGACGGCGAGACCAACGCGTCGCTGCCGAAGGGCACGGCGCCCGAGGCGCTCACCATGGAGCAGGCCGTGGAGTTGCTCAACGCGCGCGCCGGCAGCGCGCCGGCGAAACGTCGGGGCGCGGCGCGTGGCCGCGGCGCCGCGAAGTCGGCGGCCCCGAAGCGCGGAAAGAAGTCGTAGGCGCGCTTCCATCTCGACCGTAGCTGGTATAAAAATGTCGCGCCGCGTGCATCGCGGCCGGCGCCGGGCCGTCTCTTCGCGGTCCGCTGATATGATCCCCGTGACCGATGGCTGACTCGACACCCGCGCCCTCCACCGACACGACCCAGAACGATCGGCGCACGCTGCTGCGCACGGCCGCCGGCCTCGTGCTGGCGTGGCTCACGCCGGTTCGCGCCGGCGCCCAGTCGCCCGAACCGACCGTGGCCGTCGGCGACCTGCTGGTGCGCGTCGGTGATGCGTCGCTCATCCCGATCACGCCCGACGACGTGCCGTTCGACGGCCGCGCGTTGCTCGTGTGGCCGCTCTCGGGCGACACCGCGCGCGACAACACGCCGCTCAACAAGATCGTCGTCGCGCGTCTGAACCCGGCCGGCCTTTCGGAGGCCACGCGCGCCCGCGCGGTCGATGACATCGTGGCCTACTCGGCCATCTGCACGCACTCGGGCTGCGAGGTGGACGAAGCGATCGGCGAAAGCCAGACGCTCTTCTGCAGCTGCCACGGCTCCACGTTCGATCCGCGCGACTCGGGCCTGGCGATCGGCGGCCCGGCGCCGCGGGCGCTGCCACCGCTGCCCCTCAAGCTCGAAGGCGGCCGCCTCGCCGTGGCGGCGCCGTTCCAATCGATGCCCGGATTCGGCGTCCGCTAGCGCCCGGACGCGAGCTCCGTCGCCACGCGGCCCCACGGCGCCGCCAGCTCTTGTATTGCGTCGTCCCCGGCGCGAGAATCGGGGCTACGCGGAGCCCCGCCCTCAGCTCCGCCGGAGGTAGGCCATGACGCCTGCACGCCGGTTCTCGTTCGTCCTGCTCGGGGTCCTCCTTCTCGCCCGTCCGGGCTTCGCGCAATACGCCGAGATTCCCTGGCCGCTCCCGAGCGGCGCCCGGAGTTCCTTCGGATTCAATTCCGAGGAGCCGATTCGCACGGCGACCCAGATCGGCCGCCGGCTCTTCATCGGCGGACGTTTCACCGATCTCGGCACGCCCACAGGCGGCGCCGCCGTGGTCGACACGCTCGGTGTGGTGCGACCGCAGGCCTTTCCGGTGGTCGGCGGGGAGGTGTCGCAGATCGCCGCCGACGGCGTGGGCGGCTGGTTCCTCGCCGGTACGTTCACGAGCGTGGGCGGGCGCCCGATTGCCGGCTTCGCGCGCGTGGCGGCGGACCGCTCGGTGGACGAACGCTTCCGCTTGGTCCTGAACGGCGCCATCCGCCGGCTCACCGTGGCTCACGGCCGCGTGTATCTCATCGGCGACTTCACGACCGTGAACGGCGCCGCGCGCCGGGGCCTGGCGGCCCTCGACGCCGCGACGGGAAGCCTGACTGGCTGGGGGGCGGGGTTCGATCCTCAGGGGCGGTCGCTCATGACGATTGCCGCGTCATCCATCGGCGTCTATGTCTCCGGCATGCGATCGCTCTACCCCTACGGCACCCGGATCTGGGGCTTCGATGCGCCGAGCGGCCGGATCCTGTTCGCGAAGGACTCTAACGGGGTGGCGGCCCTGGCGGCGTCGTCCGCACGGGTGTACGTCGGTGGCTTTGGTTACGAGCGGCCGCTGTGGGCGATCGACCCGCTGACTGGTGATGAGACCAGCTGGCAGCCCGATATGCAGTTCGTCATCCGGTCGGGCACCTATGGCGACTACACGTCGGTCAACACCTTGCTGCTCGACGGCGGGCGCCTCTATTTCGGCGGCCTGTTCCTGAGCACCACGGGGCGCGGCAATCTCACCGCCGTGGATGCCACCACGGGGGAGCGTGTGCCGTGGCGGCCCAATGTGTCTGGCTTCCCGGTCGCGCTGACCCGCCTCGGGCCCTACATCGCCACTATCGACGGCGGCGGCGTCTCCGGTGGCGCGCTGCAGGTGTTCGACACGGGCGCCGGCGCGACGATTCCGTTCACGCCAGGCGTCGTGGGCGGCATCTCCACCGTGGCGGCCGTGCCCGAAGGCGTGCTGCTCGGCGGCAGCTTCAACGGCGGCGGCGTCGTGCCGCGTTCGCGTCTCGCGTCGGTCGATCTCGATACCCGCGCGCTCGAGCCGTGGACGTCGGCGATGGTGTTCACCGATCCGGACGAACAGGTCGCGGAGCTCGCCACAGACGGCACGTGGCTCTTCGTGCGCACCGAGGGGACCTTCGGGCAGCTCCCCGTGCGCGTCGCGAAGATCGATCCGGCAAGTGGCGCGCTGGTCGCGGAGCGCACGTTCCAAGCCGGCTTCGGCGCGATGCGCGTGGCCGCTGGCGAGATCGTCGTCGGTGTGACAGGTGTGGGCGTGGGCACGACGCTCGGCACCATCACGATCGCGGACTGGTCGTACCGGGCGCTGCCGGCCACGTTCACCGGTGAGGGGCTCCTGAGCGTGGCGGTTGACGGCAACACGATCTACACAAGCGGGGGGTTCACCGCCGTGAACGGTCAGAGCCGCGCCGGGCTCGCGTCGTTCGACCTGACGACCGGGGCGCTGCTGCCGTGGCATCCCGTGGTGGATCTCGCGCCGGAAGTGGTGCACGCAGCCGGCGGGCGCGTGTGGATCGGCGGTATGTTCGCCAGAGTGAACGGCCAGCGCCGCCGCGGCCTTGCCGAACTCGATGGCGCGACGGGTACCGTCACGGCGTGGAATCCCGACGTTCTGGGGGTCAACGACGGTAGGTACTCGTCCGGCGGGATCCACGACCTGACCGTTGGCCCGGACGGTCATCTGTACGCGGCCATCGGGTTGCCGTTCCCCAACTTCGGTGGCCCGCTCACGGGCCGTCCGACGGTGGGCGGGCAGGCCACCGGCTTCACCGTGGCCTTTTCGACGGCCACGGGCCAGCGCCTGCCGTGGACGCCGACTCGCGCGGGCCTGCTCGCCGTGTTGCCCGACTGCCTCGTGACCTTCGGCGGCTGTCTGCCGCGATCGCCCGCGCCTCCGTCTGGTCTGCAGGTGACGCAGGCCAACGGCACGACGACACTGTCGTGGACGCTGCCGCCGTCGTCGGCGCGCACCGGCGTGCGCCTCGAGGTCTCGGCGACCGAAGGCCTGCCGCCGCTCCTGACGCTGGACCTTCCGGCCAATCAGACGACGTTCGCGGCGGCGGCGCCTCCGGGCAGTTACGCCGTGCGCGTGCGCACGGTCGAAGGGCTTGTCGCCAGTATTCCGACCGCCGACGTGACGTTCTCGGCGGGACCGCCCGCCCCTGGCGCGCCGCTTGATGCCACCGTCGTGACGGACGGCCCGCGCGTGACGTTCCGCTGGCAGCCGCCGTCCACCGGTGCGCCGCAGCAATACCTGCTCGAAGGCGGCACGAGTGACGGGCGGAGCGACCTCGGAGCGGTGCCGCTGCCGGGCACGGCCACGAGCGCGACCTTCGATCTTCCGGCGGGGATGTACTTCACGCGGCTCGTGTCGGTGAACGGCGGCGTGCGATCGGGCCGGGGCCGTGAGCTGCTCATCGACACGCGGCCGCGCCAGAACTGCGGCGCGCTGGCCCCGACGAACCTCACCGCCACCGTGAGCGGACGCGTCGTCACCTTCTCGTGGACGCCAGGCGCCGATGGCTCCGATTCGCCGCCGACGCTCATCGCGGGCTCCGCGCCTGGGGCGAGCGCCATCTATCTGGAGATGCCGGCCTACGCGACGTCGTTCGCGATTGCGGCGCCGCCGGGGACCTACTACGTGCGGCTCGCGAACGGATGCTTCTTCAATGCCACGAGCAATGAGGTGGTCGTCGTCGTGCCCTGACGGCCGCGGCGTGGTGTGCTGCGTCCATGCGCCACGGCGAGGGGCGAGACCCGGTAGACTGGACGGGTGATCCACATCATCGGCGGCGGCCTCGCGGGCTGCGAAGCGGCGTGGCAGGCAGCCCGCGCCGGAGAGGACGTCACGCTGCACGAGATGCGGCCGGTGCGGCCGACGCTCGTCCACAAGACCGACGGGCTGGCGGAGCTCGTCTGCAGCAACTCGTTCCGCGGCGACAAGCTCGACAACGCCGTCGGCCTCATCAAGGAAGAAATGCGGCGGCTGGATTCCGTGGTGATGGCGGCCGCCGAAGTGGCACGTGTGCCGGCCGGGGCAGCCCTGGCCGTGGACCGCGAGGTCTTCTCGCGTGAAGTGGCGGCGAGGCTTGCCACGGAACCGCGCATCACGATCCGCCGCGAAGAAGTCACGAGCGTGCCGCCGCCGGCGGCGCCGGGCGACGCGATCATCATCGCCACCGGCCCGCTCACCTCCGACGCGTTGTCGCAGTCCATCCAGGCGTTCGTCGGCGACGAACATCTGGCCTTCTACGACGCCATCAGCCCGATCGTGCTCGCCGAGTCGATCGACCGCGAGAAGGTCTTCCGCCAGTCGCGCTGGGGGCGCAGCCTGCGCCGCGACACGGCGGGTGCCGGCGCCGAGCGCACGGATGCAGCACCCGTGGCCGTGGCCGCGCCGGTCGAGGCCGAGGGCCCGGCGTGCGGTGTGGACGACGGGGAAGGCGACTACCTCAACTGCCCGTTCACGAAAGCGGAGTACGACGCGTTCTACGACGCGCTCGTCGCCGCCGAGTCGGCCACCGTGCACGACTTCGACAGCGTGCAGTTCTTCGAGGGCTGCCTGCCGATCGAGGTGATGGCGCACCGCGGCCGCGACACGCTGCGCTTCGGACCGATGAAGCCCGTGGGCCTCGAGGACCCACGCACCGGGCGGCGCCCGTATGCCGCCGTGCAGCTGCGCCAGGACACGCTCGCCGGCGATCACTTCAGCCTCGTCGGCTTCCAGACGCAGATCAAGTGGGCCGACCAGGCGCGGGTGCTGCGGCTGATTCCGGGTCTGGAACGCGCCGAGTTCGTGCGCTTCGGCATGGTGCACCGGAACACCTTCATCAACGGGCCGAAGGTGCTGCTCCCGACGTGGCAGACCAAGACGCGCCCGGATCTCTTCTTCGCCGGACAGATTTCGGGCGTCGAAGGCTACGTGGAGTCCGCGGCCTCAGGGCTCATCGCCGGACGCAACGCCGCGCGCGTCGCCCGGGGCCTCGCGCCGCTGGCGCCGCCGCGCGAGACGGCCATCGGCGCGCTCGCCTACTACGCGTCGCACGCCGACCCGAAGCACTACCAGCCGTCGAACATCACCTTCGGCATCATGCCGCCGCTCGAGACGCCGCCGCGCGACAAGGCGCTGCGCAAGCAGGCGATGGCCGAACGCGCCCTCGCCGAGCTCGATCGATGGATGCGGTAGCCGCGAAGGACGCGCTCAAGGCGTTCATCGAGCATCTCGCGCTCAACCGCCATCTGTCGCCGCATTCGGTGCGCGCCTACACGAGCGACGTCGAGCAGTACCTCGATCTCACGCGCGTCGAGCGCGGACTGAAACGCGCCGAGCTGATGGTGTCGCATCTCGACGGCGAGTCGGTGCGCGCCTTCGTGGTCGAACTGAACCGCGCGCAGCAGGCGCGGGCGTCGGTGGCGCGCAAGCTCTCCGGCGTGCGCGCGTTCCTGCGGTATCTCGTGCGCGACGGGCTGCTCACGCACGATCCGTCCGGTGCGGCCGTGGCGCCGAAGCTCGATCGCAAGGTGCCGCGGCACCTGAGCGAAGCCGACATGACGGCGCTGCTCGAGACGCCGGATGCCGCGACGCCGCTCGGGCGCCGCGACCGCGCGATGCTCGAGCTCTTCTACGCCTCGGGCCTGCGTCTCAGCGAACTCGTGGGCCTCGACCTCGACGACGTGCACCTGCCGGCGCGTATGGTGCGCGTGCTCGGCAAGGGCGGCAAGGAGCGGCTGCTGCCGTTCAACCGCTCGACCGAACTCGCCCTGCGGCAGTGGCTGCCGGACCGCGAGGCCATCCGCCGCGAGCATCCGCCCGTCGTGAAGCCGTCCGCGGTGCGCGGACGGCTGGGCGAGGCGCGGGCGACCGGAAGGGGCCGCGCCGACCGCAGCGGCCGCGAACCGGTGTTCGTGAACGCGCGCGGCGGCCGGCTCACCGGCCGCAGCGTGCATCGCCTCGTGACCCGCTACGTGGCCCGCTGCAGCGAGCGCGCCGGCATCAGTCCGCACGCGCTCAGGCACTCCTTCGCCACGCATCTGCTGCAGCGCGGCGCCGATCTGCGGGCGATCCAGGAACTGCTCGGCCACGCCCGCCTCACGACCACCGAGCGCTACACGCACGTGAACGCCACGCAGCTCAAAGAGGTCTACGCGAAGGCGCACCCGCGCGCGAAGACCTCGGACTAGGGCCGCACCGCCTCGCCGCGGCGTGCGGCCTCGCCAGGGCCCACGCATCTTGGCGATTGACACTCGCGCGCAGATCGGCAATAACGCCCCAGCGTCAGCCGGTGTCAGTCGTTGTCGGGTCGTCCCACGTCCGCGAGGAGGATTCGGTCATGCGTCGCAGCCTGGTCATTGCATTCCTGCTGGTTCTCGGTGGCATCTCGACCGCCTTTGGACAAGCCACCACCTCGGGTACGGGCGCCATGAACGGCCGGGTGCTGGACGACACCGGCGCCGTGATGCCGGGTGTCACCGTCACCATCACGAGTCCGGCGATGATGGGCGCGAGAACCGCCGTGACCGACGCCGAGGGGCAGTACCGCTTCACCGCCGTGCCGCCCGGCGACTACGTGGTGCAGTTCGAGCTGGCCGGCTTCCGGACGGTGCGCAACGAAGGCATCCGGATCAGCACCGGCTTCACCGGCACCATCAACGCCGAAATGAAGGTGGCGAGCCTCGAGGAGTCGGTGACCGTCACGGGGCAGTCGCCGGTCGTCGACACGTCGGCCACGCAGGTGGGCACCACGTTCAACGCCGAGCAGCTCGCGGCGCTGCCAACGTCGCGTGACTACTTCTCGCTGCTCGCCGGCTCGCCCTCGGTGCAGATGAGCCGCATCGACGTCGGCGGCAGCACCAACGGCACCCAGCAGGCCTTCGTCTCCTACGGCACCTCGGGCCAGGTGCGGGCCAGCATCGAGGGCATCAACGCCACCGAGGCCACGGGCGCCTTCGGCAACTATCCCGACGTCGGCGCCATGGAGGAAGTGGTCATCAACCAGGCGGCGCACACCGCCGAGGCGTCGACTCCGGGCGTGCAGTCGCAGTTCATCAGCAAGTCGGGCGGCAACCAGTTCCGCGGCACCTACTTCGGCGGCTACTCGCACGAAAGCTGGCAGGGCACCAACATCGACGACGACCAGATCGGTCGCGGCCTGCGCGGCAGCGGCAATCTGGCGGCCGAAGATCTCAACCGCCTGTCGGCGTACCGCGACAACAACCTCGGGTTCGGCGGCTACGTCGTCAAGGACAAGATCTGGTGGTACGGGTCGTATCGCAATCAGGACATCAAGGCCCGCTTCGCCAACTACGCGGCCGGCCCGCAGCAGACCATCCTCAACAACTTCAGCGGCAAGCTGACCTACAACCTGTCGCAGAACAACAAGTTCATCGCCTACTCGCAGCCGTCGCAGAAGAAGCAGCCGCAGCGCTTCGACTCGTTCCTGCTCGGCGTCGACACCGGCATCAACACGCTCGAGACCACGTGGAACCAGAACTTCTGGGCCTGGGTGCACAAGGCCGAGTGGAACGGCGTGCTCGGCGCCAACGCCTTCGCCGAAGTGCGCGTCGGCCAGTACGGCTACGACTGGGACAACACGCCGAACGGCTCGGGCCTGCGCTACGAAGACATCGGCAACAACCTGCTGCGCGGCCGGAACCGCAACTGGGGACGCGACCGCAAGCGCGATCAGATCCTGGGCACGGTCAGCTACTTCAAGAACGGCTGGCTCGGCGAGCACAACTTCAAGGCCGGCGGCGAGGTCTTCGACGAGGCGGTCACCGACCTCTACATCGACGGCTACGAGGACGACGTCCTGCACGTGCTGAACAACGGCGCGAAGATCGAGGTGTATCTCTTCCAGCCTGGCGAGTCGATCGGCAAGCTGCGCACCTACGGCACGTTCGTCAACGACACGTGGCGGGTGAACAACCGCCTCACGCTCAACCTCGGCGTGCGCATGGATCGCTATCGCGCCTACCTGCCGGAGCAGGAGCACGCCGTGAGCCGCTTCAACCCCACGGCCATTCAGTTCGCGGCCAACGACAGCATCATCGCGTGGAACCTGTTCGCGCCCCGCATCGGCGTGACCTACGACGTCTTCGGCGACCAGAAGACGGTGCTCAAGGCCAACTACGGCCAGTACTGGTGGAACCCCGGCGCCGACTTCGTGTTCAACGTGAGCGAGAACGCCCCGGCCTGGTGGCGCCGTCACGCCTGGACCGACACGAACAACAACGACCGCTGGGATGCGGGTGAGGAGGGCCGCCTCATCGACAGCCGCGGCGGCCGCGCCGCCGAGTCGATCGACCCGAACCTGAAGAACTCGCGCACCGACGAGATCGCGCTCTTCCTCGAGCGCGAGGTGATCGCCAACTTCGGCGTGCGCGCCGGCTACGTCTGGCGCGGCAACCGGAATCTCTACCAGCGCGAGAACATCAACCGGCCGATCAGCGCCTTCACGGTGCCGTTCCCGGTGCAGGACCCCGGTCCGGACGGCCGTATCGGTACTCCTGACGACGGCGGCACGATCCAGGCCTTCGATCTCGATCCGGCGTTGCGCCCGCTGCCGGTCGTCAACCAGACGCGCAACTCGGATCTGAACACCGGCGACTTCCACACCTTCGAGATCACCGGTACCAAGCGGATGAGCAACCGCTGGAGCGCCCTCATCTCCTACGGCTGGACGAAGAGTTACGACAACGGCTTCTCGGCCTTCCAGGGGAACGCCGTGCGTCAGAACACGCTGCCGGCGACGCCGAACGACCTCATCAACACCGACGACGGCCGCTTCGAATACACGCGCGCGAACTTCAAGCTCTCGGGCACCTATCAGGCGCCGTGGGGCGTCAACGTCTCGCCGATGGTGCGCTACCAGCAGGGGTTCCCGTTCGGCCGCACGTTCGCGGCGACCGGCTTCTTCGTCGGCAACGTCCGCATCCTGGCCGAGCCCATGGGCACGCAGCGGCAGGACGCGATCGTCATCACCGACCTGCGCGTCGAGAAGGAGGTCGGCCTCGGCACGTCGCGCAAGCTCGGCATCTTCTTCGACCTCTACAACATGCTCAACGCCAACCCGGCACAGAACCTGCAGTGGAGCTCGGGCACGTCGTACAACCGCCCGCTCAGCGTCGTGCCGCCGCGCCTGGCGCGCATCGGCGCGAAGCTGACGTTCTGACGAATCGGTGGCGGGCGGATCAGGCTGGTCCGCCCGCCGCCAGACGCGGAACGGCTAGTGCCCGCCCGGGCGCCGGTTGCGGTACTCGGGGGTCTTGCGCAGTTCGCGCTCGAGGTCGCGCTGCGTCCAGCGGTTGCGCATCACTTCCTCCACCCAGCTGTTCGCACCGGGGTCGGGCTCGCGGCCGAAGACGGCGCGGTAGGCGCGTTCCACGATGTGCTCGGCCTCATCGCGGCTGACGCGCGCGAAGTCGAGGCGCACGCGCAGCGAGGAGACGGTGTCGTTCCAGCCTTCCTGCTGCAGGTTCGAGACGTCGTCGTTGAAGCGCGTCGAGCGGCCGCGGAAGCTGGGATTGCGGTAGACGGTCACGTCGGCGTCGCCGAAGAGGCGGATGGACGAGATGCGATCGTTCAGCCCTTCGGGCATCACGTCGTATTCGTCGCCGGCCTGCACGCAGAAGTAGTCGCCGCCGTAGTTGGCGTTCTGGTAGAAGCACGCGCCGGCACGTGGCGGCCGCGGCCGGCCCCAGCGCTGCGCCTCGGCCGGCGCCGCGGTGGCCACGAGCGCCACGAGTCCCGCCGCCACCACCGCCACACGCGTCCACGACATCCACCGAGTCATGCCCACACCCTCCGTCGGTCGAGGCTCCCACGGGCCCCGTATCTGCACTAGCGTCAAATGCCGCCCTACCCGGCCACGCCCGGCTGCGCCCGGAGATTTCAGCCCCCGGCCCCCAGCCCCGGCCCGGCGCTCAGGCCACGTCGGCCGGCGGCAGCATACGCCGCCGCGGCAGGTCGATGTTGAGCGTCTTGATCTTGTAGTTCATGACCCGGGGGCTGATCGAGAGCAGCTCCGCCGCGTCCTTCTGCACCCAGTTGGCCATGCGCAGCGCTTCGGTGAGCGCCTGGCGCTCGATCTGTTCGAGGGCGATGCCACTCGGCGGAATGCGGACCACCGACTGGTTCTCCTTCGCGCCCGGGGTCTGCACCGTGTCGCCGAGGCGCAGGTCGTCGGGCATGATCTGGTGCGCTTCGGCGAGCAGCGCCGCCCGCTCGATGGCGTTCTCGAGCTCGCGGATGTTGCCCGGCCAGTTGTAGCGCGTCAGCATCTTCGCCGCTTCCGGGTTCACGCCGTCGAGCTTCTTCTTCAGCTCCTGCGAGAACTTGCGGATGAAGTGCATCGCCAGCGGCAGGATGTCTTCCTTGCGCTCGCGCAGCGGCGGCGTCTCCACGGTGACCACGTTCAGGCGGTAGTAGAGGTCCTCGCGGAACTGGCCGTTGGCCACCATCGTCGGCAGGTCGCGGTTGGTGGCGGCGATGAGGCGCACGTCCACCTTCAGCGTGCGGGTGCCGCCCAGGCGTTCGAACTCGTGTTCCTGCAGCACGCGCAGGATCTTCGCCTGCGTGCTCGGGCTCATGTCGCCGATTTCGTCGAGGAAGAGCGAGCCGCCGTCGGCCTGCTCGAAGCGGCCGATGCGCTGGCGGTCGGCGCCGGTGAAGGCGCCCTTCTCGTGCCCGAAGAGTTCCGATTCGAGCAGGTTCTCCTGCAGCGCCGCGCAGTTCACCTTGACGAAGTTGCGGCCGGCGCGCAGCGAGTTGTGGTGGATGGCGCCGGCGATGAGCTCCTTGCCGGTGCCCGTCTCGCCGCGGATGAGCACGGTCGAGTTGCTCTTCGCCACCTTGCGGACGACGCCGAGCACGCGCTGCAGCGTGTCGCTGCCGCCGATGATCTTGTCGAAGTCGTAGTTCTCCTGCTGCTCGGTGCGCAGGTAGTCGAGTTCGTGGCGCAGCCGCTTGAGCTCGAGCGCCTTCTCGACCTTGACCTCCATCTCCTCGATCTCGAACGGCTTCTGCACGTAGTCGAAGGCGCCGTTCTTCATCGCCTCGACGGCGGTCGAGACCGAGCCGAACGCGGTCATCAGGATGACCGACGAGGTCGGATGCGTGGTGCGGGTCGTGCGCAGCACGTCGAGGCCGTCGGAGCCGCCCATGCGCAGGTCGCTCACGACCACGTCGAAGTAACCGTTGTGCAGCCGCTCGATGGCGGCGTTGCCGTTCGGCGCTTCTTCCACCTCGTGGCCCGCCGTGCGCAGCGCCAGGGCCAGGCCCCGTCGCAGGGCATCGTGATCGTCGGCTACCAGAATTCGGCTCATCGTCCTGCTCCTACCACACCCGCGCATCGCCGCTCACCGGCAGCGTGACACGGAATTTCGTGCCGGCTCCTGGCCGGCTGGTCATGTCGATGCGGCCGTCGTGGGCATCGACGATCTTGCGAACGATGGCCAGCCCGAGGCCGGAGCCCTGAGCCTTGGTCGTGAAGAACGCACTGAAGATCTTGTCGGCGAGTTCCGGCGGCACGCCCGGTCCGTTGTCGGACACCTCGACCACCACCGTCGGAATCGGATGCAGCCCGTCGAGCGGCAGCGCGCCGTCTTCCTCGCGCGTGACCTCGCGCGCCGCGATGGTCACGGCGCCTTCGCCGTTCAGCGCCTCGTAGGCGTTGATGAGCAGGTTGGCGAACACCTGCATGAGCTGCACCTTGTCGGCGTCGATGAGCGACAGGCTGTCGGCCAGGTCGACGGTGACGTGCACGTGGCCGCGTTTGGCCTTGCCGTCGGCCATCGTCACCGCGGCGTTGATCGCGTCGGCCACCGACGTGCGTTCCATCTGCAGCCGCACCGGCCGGACGAAGTCGAGGATTTCCTGCACGATGGCGTTGGCCATCTTGGCTTCGTTGATGATGTCGCCGACGAGCGCCGTGGCCTGCGTGTTGTCGCGCAGCTGGCGGCGCAGCAGGCCGGCCATCACCTCGATGCCGGCGAGCGGGTTCTTGATCTCGTGGGCGACGGCGGCCGCCATCTCGCCCAGCACGGCGAGGCGGTCGCGCAGGCGCTCGCGCTCCTCGAGCTGCTCGACGCGCGTCAGGTCCTTGAAGAACATCGCCGCGCCGATCGTCAGGCCTTCGCTGTTGCGGATGAGCGACAGCGTGTAGCCGAGCACCTTGTCGGAGGGCGTCAGCCGCAGCTCGGCGCGGTTGGGCAGGAAGGCCAGCTCGTAGGCGCCGGCCAGCACCCGCACGATGGCGGGATGGGCGTGGAAGACCTCGGCGAACGGCCGTCCCATGTAGTCTTCGCCAGCCGGCAGGCCGAAGATCCGGCACGCCTCGTCATTGATGAGCACGAGGGCGCCGCCGCGGTCGATGGCCAGCACGCCGTTGCGCATGTGGGCGACGAGGTGCTTGAAGAACGCGTCGTCGACGAAATGTGCCGCCGCGATGGGGGCGCGATGGGCCGTGCCCGCGCGCGGGGGGAGCGCCGTGGTCCTGGCGGGGCGGCGTCCGGTGGCAACTTTGGATGCAGACATGAAGCGACTTGCCCCGGACATACGCAACTGTCGTGCCTGTCACCGTAATGACGTCTGGCGGGTCGTTTGGCGTGTCGAAATGTGTAATTCAGCGAGCCGAAGTCTGGCGAACGCACCGAAACGGACCACGGCGATTACGAAATGGTGAGCGCCGGGAGGCGCGGGGTGACGAAATCCGAACGTCGCCCGCCGGCGGACCGGCACGGAGTGGCAGCCGGGCGGCGCCGTCAGTTCGCGAGGGCGGCCTTCTTCTCTTCCGCCTCGGCCTGGAGCATCTCCCACTGCGAGAGCAGGTCGCCCACTTCCCACATGAGCGTCTGGTGCCGGTCGAGCGTCGGCTTGGCCGCCGCCACGTCGTCGTAGAAGCCGGGCGCGGCGATGGCCGCCTCGACCGTCTTCACCTCGGTTTCCTTCTCGGCGATCCGGGCCTCGAGTTCGGCGATGCGGGCACCCAGCGCCTCGAAGGCGCGCTCCCGTTTCTTCCGTTCGGCCGCCTCGCGTTTGCGCTCCTCGTGCCCGGCGGCGCCGGTCTGCGGCGGGGCGGGCGCGGCAGCCTTCGCGGCCGGCGCGCTGCCGCCACCCTTGCCGGCC
>JALHON010000087.1 GCA_022842985.1 Acidobacteriota bacterium
GCGGGCCGCGCTTTGCCCTTGCGCGCCTCGTGCAGCGGCACGTCGATCGTGCCGGAGCGGGGCGCCGGCACGCCGTGTACGAGCGCGGCGTACTGCTTCCCCACGTCGCGCCGCTCGAAGGCCATCGAGAGCGCGCGGTGCGCCTCGGCGGTGCGCGCGAAGACGACGACCCCGGAGGTGTCGCGATCGAGCCGGTGCACCACCCACACCCGCGCGCCGAGCGCCGCCGCCACGCGGTCGCGCAGGCAGGCACCGGGGGGGGCATCGGGCATCGGGATCACGGCGACACCGGCGGGTTTGTCCACGACCACCAGAGCCGCATCGTCGTAGAGGAAGGTCACGGGCACGTCGGCGACGGCGCCGGCGTCAGGGTCGGCCAAGGGTGTCCTGCACGATCTGCGAAATCTGCCAGATGAGTTCGTTGCCGGCATTATCGGGTGAATAGTCGATGACCGGCATGCCGTCCACCGTGATGGCCATCGCAATCGGCCCGCCCGGCGTGTGGATGATGCCCACGTCGCTGCGCAGCGCGTCGAGCGCGCCACTCTTGCTCTGCACCCGCAGCTCGCCGGCGCGCCGGCCGATGCCGTCCTTGTACTGCTGGCGCTCGAGCGTCTCGAGCACTGAGCGTGACGCGGCGGCACTCACGACCTTCCCCTGCTGCAACAGCTCGAGCAGCTGCACCATCTCACGCGAGGTCGACACTCCGATGCCGTAGCGCTCGTTGCCGGGCGCCTTCCCCGCCACGCTCCAGCCGCTCGCGGCCACGAGGTCCGTGCCGTCGCCGCGGATCTTGCGCAGCGATCGGGTGTTCGTGAGGCCCACGGTGTCGAGCCACGCGTTGACCGCGTCCGCCGTGATGCGATCGAGGATGAGGTTCGTGGCGGTGTTGTCGCTCACGACGATCATGAGCCGCGCGAGATCGCGTACCGTGAGCGAGGTGCCGTCCGCGAGTTCATGCAGCACGCCCGAGCCCGAGACCTTCGCCGACTGGCGCAGCACGATCCGTTCGTCCCACCGGACGTCGCCTTTCGCGACGAGCGCTTCGAGGGCGCAGAGGATCGGCAGCTTGATGGTGCTGGCAGTGCGCACCTTCGCGTCCGCGTCGACCGAGAGGGTGGCTCCCGTGCGCAGGTTGCGTGCGTGCAGGACGACCGTGCCCTGAAAGGTCGTCGTGAGGGCGGCGATGCGCGCGAGCGCGGCGTCCTCGACCGGGCCGGCGGCGACACCAGAGGCGGACAACGAGACCAGCAGCAGGGCCGCCGCGGTGGAACGCTCCGGGAACATGGGCCTATCTTCCTCTGAACCGGCATCGGCCCGCCGGTGGAACGCAACTTGTAGACAGCCGCCCGGGAGCATGCAGATGGTCCAGTTGAGAGGACACAGACGGCGGGGCCCGGGGCCCGGGACCGGGGGCTCGGGACGGGCACGCACGGCCGGAACCAGGGGGCCGCTCGTCGTGGCGCTTGCCCTCGTGGCGCTCGTCGCCACGGCGCCGCCGGCGCGGGCGCAGTCGGCGGTCGGGTTCCACGGCGGCTTCGCGGCGGATTCGGGACAGCCGGAACAGGTCTTCGGCGGCGTGTTCTTCCAGTCGGGCGACATCGGCCGCGGCATCCGCCTGCGCCCGGGCATCGACGGCGCGACCGGCGACTGGCTGCGCACGGCCACGATCGGCGTCGACTTCGTCTACGGCTATCCGCTGAACAACGGCTGGACGCTGGTGGCCGGCGGCGGCCCGGCCGTGGTCATCACGCGCATCCCGGACCTCGACGTGCGCGACACCGGCGTCGGCTTCCACTCGCTCTTCGGCTTCGGCCACGACAACGGCTTCTTCGCCGAGGTGCGGCTCGGCTCCGGCCGCGCCCAGCAGCTCAAGGTCGGCGTCGGCTGGGCGATCGTGCTCGAGTAACGGGGCTCGGGGCCCGGGCCGGGCCCCGAGACCCGAGCCCCGGCTCTATACTCCCCCGCATGGGCGACCAGTCGCGCACCCGCACCGTCACCTGGGCCGATCCCGCCATCCACGCCTGGCGCGCGTCGAGCGGCCCCGGCCTCGAGATCCTGCAGAAGGTCATCGCGAAGGAACTGCCGCCGGCGCCGATGGCGAGCGTGCTCGGCTACGAACTCATCGAGGCGGACACCGGGCGCGCGGTGTTCGCGGTGACACCGGCCGAGTACCACTACAACCCGGCCGGGCACGTACACGGCGGCTTCGCCGCCACGGTGCTCGACTCGGCGATGGGCTGCGCGGTGTATTCCACGGTCGAGGTCGGCTGGACCTACACGACCATCGAGATCAAGGTGAACTACCTGAAGCCGATTACGACCGCGACCGGCCCGCTGCGTGGCATCGGCACGCTGCTCCACCGCGGCAGGCGCACGGCGATGGCCGAAGGCCGCCTCGAAGACGCCTCGGGCCGCCTGCTCGCCCACGCCACGACGACCTGCCTCATCTGGAAGGTTTGAGGATCTCGTGACCGGGTGATCTGGCGATCTTGTGATCGGATGCTCGCATCTGGCGAGCTGATGACCTGAGCGCGAGGCGCGAAGCGCCCACCCGCGAGATCACCAGATCACCAGATCACAGATCACCCGATCACGAGATTGGAGAATCCGTCCTCTCCTTCGGACCCACGAGCGGCCGCACCAGCCACGCGGCCAGCACCGCCAGCACGAGCAGCATCGCCCAGCGCAGGGCCGCCGCCGCGAACGCCGCGTCCAGCACCGGCCAGCCAATCGGGAACTTCGACAGCACGTCCCACCGCTCGGCCAGCCAGTGCCAGGCGGTGTGGGCGACGAACGCCGACAGGATGATCGTGCCCACGCGCTCGTCCACCAGCCGGCCGAACACGAGCGCCAGGAGCGGCAGCAGCACGAGCAGCACGAGCAGCTGTCCCAGCTCGACGCCGATGTTGAAGGCCAGGAGCGACGTGAGCAGGTGGCTGCCGGCGAACTGCAGCGACTCGCGCAGCGCGAACGAAAAGCCGAAGCCGTGCACGAGGCCGAAGCCGAAGGTCACCACCCAGCGGCGCTCGAGATGCGCGCCGGTGATGTTCTCGAGCGCCATGTAGATGATGGACGCCGCGATGAGCGTCTCGATGAGCGGCGGGAACCACAGCGCGTCGGGCGCCATGTCGAACGCCGAGGCGATGAGCGTGATCGAGTGCGCCACGGTGAACGCCGTGACCACGGCGATGAGCGGCCGCAGCCGGCGGAACGGGATCACCAGACAGAAGAGGAAGAGCAGGTGGTCGATGCCGTCGAGGATGTGGAAGAAGCCGTCCTTCGTGAAGCGGAACGCCGCCTGGTACCAGCTCGGGTCGAGCTGCACGATACCGGTGTCGCCGTGCACGTCGAAGGCGCGCTCGGGACTGCCGGGCGCAAGCAGCCGCAGCACGACGTTGACGCGCAGGCCGAGGCGCGTGAGCCCCGGCATGATGGCGAACTTCGAGCGGTCGGACTCGATGGGATACTCGAACCGCACGTCGAGCAGGCCGTCCTGCCAGTAGAGCTGCGTGTCCCCGGGGAGCGGCGGCGAGTTCAGGTGGGCGACGGCCTCATCGAAGGAGGCGAACGACTTGTCGGAGGGCAGGGAGACGCGGGCGGCCGCCACCCGTCCTTTGGGCAGGAGCCGCCCCCCCTCGTAGACATCGACGAAGTCGCCAATCCAGAGCGTGGCGGCATCCTGCAGGGTGGGCCCCATACGGCTCAGGTCGAGGAAGCCGTTGCTGGCCGTGGGGATATCCATATCCCGCATCGCCTTGAGGGGCGCCCGGACCAGGAAGACGAGCGTCTGCCCTTCGGGCTTCAGGAACGTCTGGACCGTCACTTCATTCGGAATTTCGTGGGCGGACGGTCTGGCCGCCAGCAGCAGTCCGGCCAGAAGCGCAAGAGCCAGCGTACGGGTCACGCCCGGAGACTACAGACTCGGACGCCAGTAAGGCAAGACCGGGCCGGCGTTCGCAGGATTCCCGGTTGGCGCTCCTGCCGATCCGTGTATACTCGCCGGGTTTCGGGTTACCCGCGCGAGGCGGGGTCCCTGTCGGTGGAGGCACCATGAGCCGTGTAATTCGGTCGCGCAAAGTCAAGATTGGCGGCGCGCTCGTCGCGTTGGCGCTGGCGTTTGGCGTAAGCGCGTCGTGGATGGAGCAGCGTGCGGTCGTCGAAGCCCAGGCGGGCGCCGTCGCACCGCGCTTCGAAGTGGATCCGATGTGGCCGAAGCCCATGCCCAACAACTGGGTGATGGGGCAGACGATCGGGCTCACGGTGGACGACCGTGACCACGTGTGGATCATTCACCGCGGCAACGACCCCGGCACGGCCGGTCTCGACCGCACCGAGCTCGCCGTCGTGCAGCCCGGCACCCCGCGCGTCGGCGAATGCTGCGATCCGGCGCCGCCCGTGCTCGAGTTCGACGCCGCCGGCAACCTTGTGGGCTCGTGGGGCGGCCGCGTGGCCGGCGCGCCGTACGAATGGCCGGAGTCGAACCACGGCATCGTCGTGGATCACAAGGGCTTCGTGTGGATCGGCGGCAACGGCGGTAACGACGCGCACATCCTGAAGTTCACGCGCGACGGCAAGTTCGTGGCGCAGTATGGCAAGGCCGGCGCCCGGCGCGACCCGAAGTCGACGCCCGAGAAGCCGAACTACATCGCCAACAGCATGGACATGAACAACTTCGGACGCGTGGCCAAGATCTTCATCGATCCCAAGGCCAACGAAGGGTATGTCGCTGACGGCTACTTCAACCACCGCGTGGCGGTCATCGACCTCGACAGCGGCAAGATCAAGCGCATGTGGGGCGCCTACGGCAAGCCCCCGACGGACGAACCGCTCGGCCGCTACATCCCCGGTCAGCCGCCCGCCCAGCAGTTCCGCAACCCGGTGCACTGCGCGGAAGTGTCGAACGACGGCCTCGTCTACGTGTGCGACCGCCCGAACGACCGCGTGCAGGTGTTCGACAAGACCGGCAAGTTCATCAGCGAGCACTTCGTCGAAACCAACACCCTGGCCGACGGCTCGGTGTGGGACGTGGCCTTCTCGAAGGACGCCGCGCAGAAGTACCTCTACATGGCTGACGGCGTGAACGAACACGTGCGCATCTTCGACCGCAAGTCGATGACCGAGCTCACGAACTTCGGCTACGGCGGCCGCCAGCCCGGGATGTTCCTGGGCGTGCACTCGATCGCCACCGACTCGAAGGGCAACATCTACACGACCGAGACCTACACCGGCAAGCGCCTGCAGAAGTTCGTGTTCAAGGGCGAGGGCCCGGTGACCGCGAAGAAGCAGGGCGTGCCGTGGCCGGCCACCGCGCTCAAGAGCGGCAACTAGGCCGTTCGTCTCGCGACCCTCACACGGCGGCAGCCTTCGGGCTGCCGCCGTTTTCTTTTGGCGGGCGCGGCGCGGGCGGCGGCGCGGCGCGCTGCGGTATGCTCCTCGGCGATTGCGGACTTCCTCCACGGACATGCGGGCGCACGTGCTGCTCTACGGCCTGGTGGGCGGCGTGCTCATTGCCGGCCTCCGGTTCATCGAATATCGCTGGCTGCTCGTGCAGCACTCGTTCGAGGTCTACGGCGGGATCGTGGCGGCGGTGTTCGCCGCGCTCGGCATCTGGCTGGGGCTGAAGCTGACCCGGCCGCCGGCGCCGGTGGTCATCCGCGAGGTCGTCGAACGCGAGGTGGTGGTGCCGGCCCCGGGGGGCTTCGTGCGCGACGACGGCCAGGTGGAGACGCTCGCGCTCACGCCGCGCGAACTCGAGATCCTCGAGCGCATCGCCGAGGGACTCAGCAACCAGGAGATCGCCGCCCGGCTCTTCGTGAGCGAGAACACGGTCAAGACCCACGCCAGCCGGGTGTTCGACAAACTCGGTGCGAAGCGGCGCACCCAGGCGGTGCAGCGGGCCCGCGACCTGCGGATCATCCCCTGACGGGTCATCGGTTCGGGTGATTTCGCGCTGATGGCGGCGAAATCATCCGTTCGGGTGACGCGCGGCGGAGGGCGGTTCGGGTCGAATGCGGCCATCGGCCATCCACCAGGGAGACCCCATGCAGCGTATCGTCCTCACCTTCGGCCTCATCGGCGGCGGCGTGCTCGCCGTGCTGATGTTCGCCACCCTGCCCTTTCAGGACCAGATCGGGTTCGACCGCGGCGCCCTCGTCGGCTACACCACGATGGTGCTGGCGTTCCTCATGGTCTACGTCGGCGTCCGCTCGTATCGCGACACGGCCGGCGGCGCCATCACCTTCGGCCGCGCCTTCCAGGTGGGGCTGCTCATCTCGCTCGTCATCACCGCCTGTTACGTGGCGGTCTGGCAGGTCATGTACTACGGCTTCATGCCGGACTTCTTCGACAAGTACATCGCCTTCGCGCTCGAGAAGGCCCGCCAGGGCGGCGCGAGCGAGGCCGACCTGGCCCGGCAGGCGAAGGACCTGCGCGACTTCGCGGTGATGTACCAGAACCCGCTCGTGAACATCGCCTTCAGCCTGCTCGAGCCCCTGCCGGTCGGCCTCGTCTTCACGCTGGTGACGGCCGGCGTGCTCGGCCGCCGCACGGGCCCGCGGGACGGCAGCGCCTGAGACGCGCCCGTCCGCGGTCCGCATCCACGTTCATGCTTTCGGAGACCTCATCATGGAACTCGGCGCCTTCTCGATCAGCCTCGCGGTCAAGGACCTCGCGGCGTCCCGGACCTTCTACGAGACGTTCGGCTTCACCGCCTTCGGTGGCAACGGCACCAATTGGCTCATCATGAAGAACGGCCCGCATCTCATCGGGCTCTTCCAGGGCATGTTCGAGAAGAACATCCTGACGTTCAACCCGGGCTGGGATCAGGACGCGAAGACCGTCGACGGCTTCACCGACGTGCGCGAGCTGCAGCGGCGCGTGAAGGCGGCCGGCATCCCGCTCGCAACCGAGGCCGACGAATCCACCACGGGGCCGGCCAGCTTCGTGGCCGTGGATCCCGACGGCAACCCGCTGCTGGTCGATCAGCACGTGTAGCCGGCATACAATCCCGGAGTGCGCCTGCCGCCAGACACGACGCTCCCCGACCTGCAACGTGACATGCGCGACGCCTATGCCGGCGGCGGCCCGGGCATGTTCGCCTCGGCGCTCGCCTGGCTGGCCGCCGGGATCGTAGCCGTGCAGGTGTCGCCGGAGCGCGCGGTGCTGACGCTCTTTGCCGGCGGCATGCTCATTCATCCGGTGGGGGTGCTGCTGACAAAGGCGATCGGCCATCGCGGACAGCACCGCCACGGCAACGCGCTCGGCACGCTGGCCCTCGAAACCACCGTGTGGCTCGTGCTCAGCATGCCGCTCGCCTACGTCGTGTCGCTCTACCGGGTGGACCTCTTCTTCCCGGCGATGATGCTCGTCATCGGCGGCCGATATGCGACCTTCGCCACGATCTACGGTACACGCGTGTACTGGGCCTGCGGCGGCGCGCTCGTGGCCGCCGCCTACGCACTCGCGAGTCTCAAGGCGGCGCCAGGCCCCGCGGCCCTGACCGGCGCGGCGATCGAAGCGGCGTTCGCGGTGTGGATCGTGGCGACGGCCCGCCGCGTGCGGTGACCAATCGGCCGCTGCCGCTGTCCAATACACCAGAGGGACCGGCCGGGGCCGCAAACGCGCGTCGCGGGGGCGTCCGCGAAGATCGGTTACTCTTGATTCGAGGGAACGACATGAAGGTTGCGACGCTCGGATTCATCGCCCTGCCCGCCGCGTGGCTGCTGCTCGTCACCGCCACGCCCGAGGCCGCCCAGTCGAAGACCGTCAACAGCGGTGTCTTCAGCGAGGCGCAGGCCACGCGCGGCGAAGAGGCCTACAAGAAGGACTGCAGCTCCTGCCACGGCGCCGGACTCGCCGGCGACGGCTTTGCCCCGGGGCTCGCCGGCTCGGAGTTCCTCAGCAACTGGAACGGCACGTCGGTGGGCGATCTCTTCGACCGCATCCGCATCTCGATGCCGCCGAGCAGCCCGGCGTCCATCCCGAACGCCACCAAGGCCGACATCATCGCGTTCGTGCTCAAGTTCAACAAGTTCCCCGCCGGCACCGCCGAACTGGCAAGCAGCACCGACGCGCTGAAGGACATCGCGATCGAGCTGCCGAAGTAGGTAATCCCACCGACGAACCTGTGCAGCGACGGCACACCCCTGGTGTGTCGTTCCTGCACAGGCTGCGCCGTATTCGTGCAGTTCTGAACCTGCCGGCGGCCCGCCGGTCCCGCCGTCCAGCGCCCCTCCCCGAGCATTTCCTCAGGAAAACTCGACGTCGACCAGCCGGACGGCACCGGCCCGCCCGCGGCGCGCCATGCGGCATACGCGTTGCACAGCTCACTGGCGTGCTGGATACCCCGAGGCCGCTGGCAGCGATGCCCGCGGACCTGTTGCACACCTGCCCGGTGTGCGGCCACGAGATGGCCGTGATGGTGGCCGAGACGCCGAAAGGCCGGCTCACGCAGTGCGCGAGCTGTGGCGAACTCGACTACCGGCGCGGTCCCGTGCTGGCGGCCAAACCCGCGCTGCCCGGCCGCTCGTAGGCCCTGTCCCTCCAGCCGGCCGTCCCCGTTCCGATGCCCTTCTTGCTGGGACGAGTGTGCAGCGCACATCCCGGAGCCGTGTTACTTCTGTAAGAGCCTGTCTTTCGGAGGTCGTTGATGCGTCTCGTCATTGCTCTGGCCCTTGCTGCGTTCGCAGGTTCCGTCACCGTCGCCACCGCCCAGCCGCAGCGTGGTACGGTCTTCGTCGGCATCGGGGCACTGGCGGCCATGGAAAAGGTCGGGGGGGCCGAGGCCTCCATCTTTCCGGCACAGGAAGACGCCAGCGGCACGGCTCCGGGCGGCACGCTGGGCCTGGGTGTCCACCTCACGGAACACGTGACGGCGCGGGTGGAGGCGAGCCTGACGGATCGCCTGACGACGGAGTCCGACTATCTGGGCCTTCTGGCCGGGTCGACCCTCGGGGAGCTCACGGGATTCGTGCCGACACTGCCGGGCGCACGGATCGTCGACCAGCGCTTCCGCACGACCCGGGACACCGCCGCGGTCTTCACGCTGCTCGGCTATCACCTGCGCGCCAAGCGCGCTTCGATCGAACTGCTGGGCGGACTGGGCCTGCTGCGGCAGACGGTCACGTCGTCCTACGAGGTGCGTTTCTCGGCGCCCCCCAGCGTGTTCCTGCCGCCCTCGTCGCGTTCGGAGTTCACCAACCGGTGGCATCATGCCGTTGCCGTTGTCGGCGCCGACGTGGCGGTCGAAATGACGACGCATGCGGCCCTCGTCCCGCACGTGCGCGCCTACGCCGTCAACAACACGCTCAACATCAGGCCCGGGCTCTCGCTCCGCTGGACGTTCTGACACCGGTCCCTTGGGGGACTGTCCCCATTCTGGCCAGACCCAGACTTCCGCGCACGTCTTGCACGGAAGTCTGCATGGGCCCAGAATGGGGACAGTCCCCATCACTCACGATGCCGATTTTCGAGTACTCCTGCAACGCCTGCCACCACGAGTTCGAGACGCTGGTCCGCACCGGCGATACGCCGGCCTGCCCGAAGTGTGCGGCGACCGCGCTCACGAAGCTGCTCTCACTGCCGGCCATCAAGTCCGAGTCCACGCACGACCTGGCCATGCGCGCCGCGCACCGCCGCGACAAGATCCAGCAGTCCGAGAAGAACCGCGAACAGCGTGAGTACGAGCTGAACCACGACGACTAGTTGGCGGTAGGATGCACGGGCATGGACGCCGCCACGCCCGTCGAACAGCAGGAGCGCGAGACCTACCTCGCGCGCACGCCGGCCTCTGCCGCGCTCTTCGCCCGCGCCCGCGACGTGCTGCCGGGCGGCGACACGCGCACCGGGACCTTTCACGCCCCGTATCCCCTGTTCGTCGCCGAAGGTGACGGCTGCTGGCTGACCGACGCCGACAGCCGGCGCTACCTCGACACGCTCTACAACTTCACGTCCCTCCTGCACGGCCACGCATTCCCGCCGATCGTCGAGGCCATCCGCGCGCAGGCGGCCCGCGGCACGGTGCATGGCACGGCGAACGCCCTGCAGGTCGAACTCGCCGAGGTGCTGCGCGCGCGCGTGCCGTCGGTCGAGCGCCTGCGCTTCTGCAACTCGGGCACCGAAGCCACGCTTGGCGCCATCCGCGCCGCCCGCGCCTTCACGAAGAAGCCGGCCATCCTGAAGATGGCGGGCGGCTATCACGGCTCGCACGACGCGGTCGCCATCGCCATGTCGGCGGCGCCGTCGGACCTGCCGCCCGGCATCACGCCGGGGGTCGCCGCCGACGTCCTCATCGGCGGCTTCAACGATCTCGATCGCACGGCCACGCTCATCCGCCGGCATCGCGATCGCCTCGCGGCGGTCATCGTCGAACCGATGCTCGGCTCGGGCGCGCTCGTCGCGAGCCGGGCGTTCCTCGAGGGCCTGCGCGCGGTCACGGCCGAGTGCGGCGTGCTGCTCATCCTCGACGAAGTCATCACGTTCCGCCTCGGCGTGGGCGGCCTGCAGGGCGCCTTCGGCATCCGGCCCGATCTCACGAGCTTCGGCAAGATCATGGGCGGCGGCCTGCCGGTCGGCGCCTTCGGCGGACGTGCCGATGTGATGGCCACGTTCGACCCGTCGCGCGCCGGCAGCATCGGCCATTCGGGCACCTACAACGGCAACGCCACCACGATGGCGGCGGGCCTCACCGCGCTCGCCCACTTCGATGCCGCGGCGGTGGCCGCGCTCAACGCCACCGGCGACCGTCTGCGGGCGCGGCTCAACGACGCGATCGCGCGTGAGGACCTGGACGCGGTCGTGACCGGCTACGGCTCCCTCATGCAGCTGCACCTCACGGCCCCGCCCGTCACCACGCCAGAGGCGGCGCTCGCCGCCGACCTCCGCTTCGTGAAGCTGATGCACCTGGCGCTCGCCAACCGCGACGTCTTCAGCTCCACGCGGCAGCTCTACGTCGTGGCCACCGTGATGGGCGAGGCGGAGCTGGATCACTTCGCCGGCGCCTTCGCCGAGGCCCTCGCGGTCGTGGCCCGCGCCAGACGCGCGACGTCGCCGGTTCTCTGATACCCTTCCCCGCCGAAAGGTCCCACGTGTCGAATCCGTCCGCCCCGAAACCCGCGCCCACCGTCAGTTTCCTCAAGCTCGCCGGCCCCGGACTGGTCGTGGCCGCCACCGGCATCGGCTCGGGCGATGTCGTCTCGGCCACGGTCGGCGGCGCGCGCTACGGCATCGTGCTGCTCTGGGCGATCGCGCTCGGCGCCTTCTTCAAGTTCGTGCTGAGCGAGGGCATCGCGCGCTGGCAGCTCGCCACCGGGCAGACGGTCATCGAAGGATGGGCCGAACACCTGCATGCCTCGGTGAAGATCGTCTTCGGCGTGTATCTGGTGCTGTGGACGATCGCGGTGAGCGCGGCCCTCACGAACGCCTGCGGCCTCGGGCTCGCCAACCTCACCGGCGGCGCCGTGCCGCAGTCGTGGGGCGCGGTGCTGCACAGCCTCGTCGGCTTCGCCTTCGTCTACCTCGGCGGCTACGGCAAGTTCGAGAAGCTGATGAAGCTGCTCGTCGGCGTGATGGGCTTCAGCATCCTCGTCTGCGCGGCGCTCACGATGAACAATCCCGGCCCGGCGCTGACCGGGCTCGTGCTGCCGACGATTCCCGGCGGCAGCGGCACCTACGTGCTCTCGCTCATCGGCGGCATCGGCGGCTCGGTGACGATGCTCTCCTACAACTACTGGATGCGCGAAGAAGGCATGCGCGGGTCGGGCTTCCTCTCCTACGTGCGCGGCGACGTGGCGGTGGCCTACATCTTCACGGCGCTCTTCGGCATCTCCATCATGCTCATCGCCAACACAGCCTTCTTCGTGCCGGGCGTGGCGCTCAAGGACGCTGAAGCCGTGCCCCGCATGGCGGCGTTCCTCGGCACGATCCTGGGGCCGTTCGGCATCTGGGCCTACGGTCTCGGCTTCTGGGCCGCGGTGTTCGCCTCGCTCCTCGGCGTGTGGCAGAGCGTGCCGTATCTCTACGCCGACATCTACGGCGTGCTGAAGGGGCTGTCGTTCGAGGCCCGCGAGGAGATCACGAAGGTCACGAGCCGGCCCTATCAGCTGGGCCTCATCTTCATCTCGCTCGTGCCGCTGCCGCTCGCCTTCACCGGCGCGCCGCTGCTCGTCATCGTCACCTACACGGTCATCGGCAGCCTGTTCGTGCCGTTCCTCGCCGGCACCCTGCTCTATCTGAACAACAAGGTGGACTGGGCCGACAAGGACGTGCCGAAGAACGCGATGACGACCAACGTGCTGCTGGCGGCGATTCTGGTGCTCTTCCTGTTCGTCGGCGCGCAGGAGGCCATGGGCGCGCTCAAGCGGATCATGGGCTGAGCCCGCCGGACGTCGGCGCGGATTCTGTGCGACCATGCCTGCTGTCATGGTGCACACCCTCGTCGCCGTCGCCCTCGCCGCTGCCGCGGCCTTCCAGCCCGACTTCGACTCGATGCTCATCGCCGGGAGCCGGGCCCTGGTGGAGGCCCTCTTTGCCGGCCGGCCCGGGCCGATGGTGGCGAAGTTCGACGACGAGATGAAGGCCGCGCTCTCGGAAGCGCAGCTCACGCAGGCCATCACGTCGGTGCAGCAGCAGGCCGGCGCCTTCCGCGGCATCACGGATGCGCGCGTCTCCGAACAGGGCGGCATGCGCGGCGTGGTGCTCGTCTGCGACTTCGCCGGCGGCCCGGTGGATGTCACGGTGGTCTGGGGCGGCAAGGCGCAGGTCGTGGGCCTCAATATCCGGCCGGCCATGGTGGTGACCGAATACACGCCGCCCGCCTACGTGACCTACGCGAACTTCAAGGAATCGTCGGTCACGGTCGATGCCGGTACCGGCTGGTCACTGCCGGGCACGCTGACGATGCCGGTGGGCGACGGCCCCTTCCCCGCCGTGGTGCTCGTGCACGGGTCGGGTCCGGCCGATCGTGATGCCTCGTTCGGGCCGAACCGTCCGTTCCGCGACATCGCCTGGGGCCTCGCCTCGCGCGGCATCGCCGTGCTGCGCTACGACAAGCGCACGCTCGCGCACCGCGCCCGCATCCAGGCACTCGACACCTTCACGGTGAAGGAGGAAACCATCGACGACGCGCTCGCCGCCGTGAAGGTGCTGCGCGAGACGCCGGGTATCCGCCAGGACCGCATCTTCGTCGCCGGACACAGCCTGGGCGGCATGCTCGCGCCGCGCATCGGCGCCGCCGACCCGAAGCTCGGCGGCCTCATCGTGCTCGCCGGCGCCGTGCGTCCGCTGGCCGACTCGATCCTTTCGCAGACGCGGTATCTCGCCGAAGTGGACGGCACGGTGTCGGAGGACGAAACGAAGCAGATCGCGGACGCGGAGGCCGTCGTCGCGCGCGTGAAGACGCTGAAGCCGGGCGACCCGCCGCTCACCGGTCTGCTCGCGAGCGGGCCCGTCTCGTACGTGATCGATCTGCGCGGCTACGACCCGCCGAGCGCCGCCAAAGCGCTCGCGCTGCCGATGTTCGTGCTGCAGGGCGAACGCGACTATCAGGTGACGATGGACGATTTCGCCGCCTGGCGCGCCGCGCTCGGCAGCCGGCGCGACGTGCGGCTCACGTCGTACCCCGCGCTCAACCACCTGCTCATGGCCGGCACCGGCAAGAGCACACCGGCGGAGTACCGCGTCGAGGGCCACGTGGATGAAGCCGTCGTGCGCGACATCGCCGCCTGGGTGATCGCGCGCTGATGGATCTGGCGACGGCGCTCGCGGCGATCTATCCGCCCGACCGGCTGCTCACGCGGGCGAGCGCGCTCGCCGCCTACGAAAGTGACGCCCTCACCGCCTTCCGCACCCGGCCACGCGCCGTGGTGCTGGCCGAGACGCGCCAGGAGGTCATCGACACGGTGCGGCTCTGCCACGCTGCCGGCGTGCCGTTCGTGGCGCGCGGCTCGGGCACGAGCCTTTCGGGCGGGTCGGTGCCGCTCGACGACGGCATCGTCATCGCGCTCAACCGCCTGAACCGCATCGTGCGGCTCGACCCGGTGGATCGCATCGCCGTGGTCGAACCGGGCGTCATCAACCTCGACATCTCGGCGGCGGCCGAACCCTTCGGGCTCTACTACGCGCCGGATCCCTCGAGCCAGTCGGTGTGCACCATCGGCGGCAACGTGGCGTTCAACTCCGGCGGCGCGCACTGCTTCCGCCACGGCATGACGGCCAACCACGTGCTCGGCCTCGAGGTCGTGCTGCCGGACGGCGCGGTGGTGCGGCTCGGCGGCGACAGCGTGGAAGACGTGGGCCCCGATCTCGCCGGACTCTTCGTGGGCTCCGAAGGCCTCTTCGGCGTGGCGCTCGAGGTGACCGTGCGGCTGCTGCCACGACCGGAGTCCTACCGCACGGTGCTCGCGAGCTACACCTCGCTCCAGGCCGCCGGCGACGCCGTGACACGCATCATCGCGGCCGGACTCCTGCCCGGCGCGATGGAAATCATGGACCGCCTGGCGATGGACGCCGCCGAAGCCGCCGTGCATGCCGGCTACCCGCCGGGCGCCGCCGCCGTGCTGCTCGTGGAGCTCGAAGGGGATGCCGCGCAGACAGGCGCGGAACTGGGGCGGCTGCGCGCCGTGCTCGACGCGTCAGGCCCCTCGCACATCCACGTCGCCGCCAGCGCCGACGAGCGCGCGCTGCTCTGGAAGGGCCGCAAGTGTGCGTTCTCGGCCGTGGGACGCCTCAGCCCCGACTTCATCGTGCAGGACGGCGTGGTGCCGCGCACGAAGCTCGGCGATGCCCTCGTCGCCATCGAGCAGCTCTCGCGCCAGCATGGCGTGCGCGTCGCCAACGTGTTCCATGCCGGCGACGGCAACCTCCACCCGCTCATCCTCTACGACGGCCGGGAGCACGGCGCGCTCGAACGCGCCGAGGCGCTGGCCACCGACATCCTGCGGCTGTGCATCCGGCTCGGCGGCTCGATCACCGGTGAACACGGCGTGGGCCTCGAGAAGCGCGCGTTCCTGCCCGAGATGTATCGCCCCGAGGACATGGCGTTCATGCAGCGGCTGCGCGAGGCCGTCGACGGGCGTCGTCTGGCCAACCGCGGCAAGATGCTGGAGACGCCGGCGTGACGGTATCCGCGCCGCCGACCATCGACGCGCTCGTCGATGCCGTCGCCACGAGCGCCCCGGCGCCGCTGCGGATTGCCGGAGGCGGCACGTCGCGGCCCCGGTCCGCGGCGGCCGAGGCGCCGGGGGACGCGGTGCTCGACCTTTGCGCCCTCGCCGGCATCACCGCCTACGATCCGGCGGAGTGCGTGGTGACGGTGCTCGCCGGCACGCCCGTGCGGCAGCTCGCCGACGCCCTGGCCGCGCACGGCCAGTATCTGCCCTGGGATCCGCCGATCGCCTCGGCCGAGGCCACCGTGGGCGGCATGATCGCCACCGGCGTGAGCGGCCCCGGACGCTACCGCTACGGCGGCGTGCGCGACTTCGTGATCGGCGCGCGCGTGGTCGACGGCCGCGGCCGTCTCATCGCCAGCGGCGGCCAGGTCGTGAAGAACGCCGCCGGGTTCCTGCTGCACCACGCGCTCGTTGGCAGCGCCGGACGTCTCGGCGTCATCGCGGAGGTGAGCCTGAAGGTGTTCCCGCGGCCCGAGGCCACGCGCACACTCGTCGTCCGCACCGGATCGCTGGCCGAGGCGCTCGGCGCACACGAGCGGCTCCGCCTCGCGAATCTCGATCTCGACGCGCTGGATCTGGATGCGGCGTCCGCCACCGTCTCCGCGCGCCTGGCCGGCGCCGCCGATGCGCTTGATGCGCGCGCGGATCGCGCCATCGGGGTCGCGGGCCGCGCGGCCGACACGTGCACCGGCACGGCGGAGGCGCAGCACTGGCAGTCGCAGTCACTCGCGTCCTGGCCACTCGCCGGCGCCACGGTGAAAGTGCCGGCGACGCCGTCGGGCCTCGCCGCCGTGCTCGACACGCTGGCTCCGTTCGGGCCCTGCCGCGTCTCGGTGGGCGGCGCGGTGGTGTACCTCCACACCCCCCAGGCCATGGACGCGATCGATGCCGCGCTCATCGCACAGCACCGCGTGGGGGCCGTCGTGCGCGGGACCGGCGCCGGCACGCGCCTCGGCGTCAGACCGTCCCCGGCCTTTGCCGACCGCGTGCGCGCCACGCTCGATCCCGACGGCCGCTTCCGCTGAGCCATGCATCACCAGATTCCCTCGACCGCCGACCCGCGACGCGCCGCCATGGCGCAGGCGGTCTCGTCGTGTGTCCACTGCGGCTTCTGCCTGCCGGCGTGTCCGACCTACAAGGTGCTCGGCGAAGAGATGGACTCGCCGCGCGGCCGGATCGTGCTGATGAAGGAAGTGCTCGAAGGCGGCCTCGCGCTCGCCGACGCCGCGCCCCACCTCGATCGCTGTCTCGGCTGCCTCGCCTGCGAGACGGCGTGTCCGTCTGGCGTGCGGTATCGCGACCTCATCGAGCCGATGCGCGAGGATCTCGTGGCGCGCCGCCCGGCTGCCGAGCGGCTGCACCTGAAGGGGCTGCTGCGGGTGATGGCGTCACCGGCGCTCTTCCGCGCCGCGGC
>JALHON010000088.1 GCA_022842985.1 Acidobacteriota bacterium
TGGCCCTGTCGCAGCGGCGGGCGGGCCGCGTCGATGCCGCGGCGGCGTCGTGGGAGGCGCTGCTGGCCACGCGCGGCGTGCCGGTGCATCTGCGCCGTGAAGCGCGCGAGGCCCTGGCCATCTATCAGGAGCATCGCGCCGGCGACTTCGGCGCCGCCCGAACGCTTGTTCTGGAGGCGCTCGCCGAACCCCTGGCCGACCGCCATCGCGGCAACGCCCAGCGGCGTCTCGAACGGCTCGATCGGAAGCTCCTGCGGAAGTCCCCGGGCGCTCTCATCCCCGGCTTCGACGAAGAACCGGTTTAGTCATTCAAGCCGTTGGATCCATGGCGCCAGCGTGTGGCGACCATCCGTGTTCGCCGCTGGTTGGAGACACGCTCTTTACGCTAAAGTGACGGCTCGCCTGCCGACGAGCACCGCCAGGTGTCATGCGTTCGCGGGCTGAAGGAGATGACATGTATAAGCGTCGAGTAGTGGTGGCGGTCGCCGTAGTGGCGGCGCTGCTTCTGGCCGTTGATGCGCGCGCGCAGCAGACCGGGACCTTGTCGGGCATCGTGCGCGATGCGCAGGGCGGCGTGCTGCCGGGCGTGACGGTGAGCGCGTCGAGTCCGTCGCTCATCGGCGGCGCGCGCAGCGCCATCACCGGGGAGGCCGGCAGCTATACGTTCCAGCTGCCGCCGGGCACCTATGAAGTGAACTACGAGCTGGCCGGCTTCGGCACGCTGAAGCGCGAGGGGATCCTCGTGCAGGTCGCCCGCACCGCCCGCGTCGACGTCGAACTGGGCGTCGGCACGCTGCAGGAGACGGTCACGGTCAGTGGCGCGTCGCCCGTCGTCGACGTGTCGTCCACCGTCACGCAGACCAACATCACCAAGGATCTGTTCGAAGCCATTCCGACGGGCCGCAATCCGTGGGTCATGGCGGGCCTCGTGCCCGGCGTGGTCACCGGCCGCCTCGACGTCGGCGGCACCGAAGGCATGCAGCAGTACAACATCGAAGCGTACGGCTCGGCCGACAGCCAGAAGTCGTTCTCGATCGACGGCCTCAAGACCAACTGGGCCGGCGGCAACGGCGGCGCCACTATGATGTACTACGGCTTCGAGATGTACGAGGAATACAACATGCAGACGGCGTCGGGCACCGCGGAGAGCGATGTCTCGGGCGTCTTCATGAACATGGTGACGAAGTCGGGCGGCAACCGCTTCGCGAGCGACCACAACGTCTACTTCATGAACGATGCGCTGCAGGGCAGCAACATCACCGACAGCCTGCGCAGCCGGCTCGGCCTGCAGCCCGGCCAGACCAGCGGCGCGGCCGGCAACCCGATCGAGATCAGCTACGACTGGAGCTCCACCCTCGGCGGCCCGATCAAGCGCGACAAGGTGTGGTTCTTCGGCGCGTCGCGCTGGTGGCGTCTGGACCAGGCGCAGATCGGCGCGCTCAACCCGGACGGCTCGCAGGCCATCGACGACAACCGCATCCGCAACATCGTGGGCAAGCTCACCTGGCAGACGGCACAGTCGATTCGCACGTCGGTCGTGTTCAACCGCAACCTGAAGGACCGCTTCCACCGTCGTGACGCGCCGTACCTGTTCGTGCCCGACAAGGCCACGACGCTGCAGGACCAGCCGGCGCAGAACTACGCATTCAACTACAACCAGGTGCTGGGCCGCCGCTTCGTCGTCGACGCCCGCTTCGGCCGCATGTGGGGCACGACGCCGTCGCGCTACCAGCCCGAAGTGCAGCCGACGGACATCTCGATCCGCGACATCTCGCGGTTCACGATCGAAAACGCGGCAATCCAGCAGTCGCTGAATCCCAACGAGCGCTACCAGGGCAACATCACGGGCAGCTACTTCCTCGACGCCGGCAAGGGCGGCTCGCACGACATCAAGGGCGGCTTCCAGTTCTCGCGTGAAGGCATGGAGCTCGAGCAGACCCGGAATGGCGACTACTTCCTGGAACTGAACAACGGCGTCTCCCTGAACGCCCAGCTCGCCAACACCCCGATCAACTCCGACCACCGCCTGTCGACCTACGGCGTGTTCCTGCAGGATCGCTGGATGATCGGCCGGGCCACGTTCAACCTCGGTCTGCGCGTGGACGGCGTGTCGGCCTTCCTGCCGGCGCAGACGAGCCCGGCCGGCAGCTTCGTCGGCGAACGCACCTTCCCGCGCACCGACGTGTTCGACTTCGGCCCGAACATCCAGCCGCGTATCGGCGTCACCTACGACGTCTTCGGCAACGGCAAGACCGCCGTCAAGGCCTACTACGGCCGCTTCTACAACCAGTTCGGCTCGGAAATCGCCCAGGCGGCCAACCCGAACGCACTCGTCAACCAGGCGGTGTCGTGGACGGACCGCAACGGCAACCGCGCGCTCGACGACGGCGAGCTCGGTGGCTTCACCGGATTCCCGCGCGGCCTGTTCCCCTCGGTCGACAGCGGCGCCACGCGCCCCTACAGCGAAGAAATCAACGCCGGCATCGAACAGCAGCTGGCCAACAACTTCGCCGTCGGTGTGAGCTACCACCGCCGCCAGCACCGCGACGGGCTCGGCGTGCTCGACCGGGCGCGCACGCCCGCGACCTACGACCCCATCACGCGCACCTACACCGATCCGGTGAACGGGCAGCTGCAGAACATCACGATCTTCAACCTGAACCCCGCGTTCATCACCGCGCGCGACCGCTACATCAGCAACGTCAACGACCTGCAGAGCAACTACGACGGCGTGACGATGGAAGTGCAGAAGCGCATGTCGAACCGGTGGCAGATGCTGGCCGGGCTCACGCTGCAGAAGCACATCGGCTTCGAGCACAGCGGCACGTTCACGAACCTCGACTTCAGCAACCCCAACGTGTCGATCAACCGTGACGGCTCGCGCATCTTCACCGACCTGCCGTGGATCTTCAACCTGTCGGGCAGCTACCAGCTGCCGTACGGGCTGATGGCCTCGGGCAAGTACACGGCGCGGGCGGGCGACCCGCTCATCCGCACGGCGAACTTCGGCGGCCTGACGGCATCGCAGGCCAGCGAAACCGTGCGCCTCGTGCCGCGCGGCACCGACCGCACCGAGACCGTCAACAAGTTCCTCGACGTCCGCCTGGCGCGCCGGTTCAGCGTCGGCCGCTCGTCGCTCGAGGGCTCGGTCGACATGTTCAACGTGCTGAACGCCAACCACGTGCTGCTGCAGAACGAGAACATCGGGGCCACGTGGGCGCGTCCGACGCGCATTCTCGCGCCGCGGATCATCCGGTTCGGGCTGACGGCGCGCTTCTGATTCGCGCGCAGCTCGGCTGAGGTTTGAGGTGAACGGGCGGCCCGGCGGGTCGCCCGTTTGCTGTACAGCTGGCTCCGCCCGAGGTGCCGGCTCGACGGCAAAGATCCGGCGCCCGCGTCGATATCCAATCGTCCGGATTGCGTCCGGCTCAGCCGCGGGCGCCACTGGCCGAATCGCTCAATAAATCCAGGGATACGATGTAGGCAAGCATCTCCGCTGCTAGCATGGGAATTGCACTTTTTCAGACAGGTTCCGACCACGCAGTGGCGGATGACCGGAGGACCAAACGAACATGAACGTATTCACTCGATGGACGAAGGTGCTGCTGGCCGCGGCACTGCTGCTCGTGACGGCCACGGCCGAAGCACAGCAGACGGGCGCACTCTCAGGCGTCGTGCGCGATAACCAGGGCGGCGTGCTGCCAGGCGTGACCGTCGCCGTCACGGGTGAGGCGCTGCTCGGACAGACGCGTTCGAGCGTCACCGGTGACCAGGGCACGTGGACCGTGACGGCCCTGCCGCCCGGGACATACACCGTGGCGTTCGAGCTGACCGGATTCGCGCCGGCGACCCGTCAGGGCGTCCTGGTGCAGGTCGCACGGGCGACCCGTGTCGATGTCGAGCTCGGGGTCGGCACGCTGCAGGAGACCGTGACGGTCAGTGGCGAGTCGCCGGTCGTCGACGTCTCGTCCACCGTGACGCAGACCAACATCGACAAGGAGCTCTACGAGAGCATTCCGACGGGCCGCAATCCCTGGGTCATGGCCGGCCTCGTGCCCGGCGTCGTGACCGGCCGCCTCGACGTGGGCGGCACCGAGGGGATGCAGCAGTACAACCTCGAGGCGTTCGGTTCGGCCGACAGCCAGAAGTCGTTCAGCATCGACGGGCTCAAGACCAACTGGGGCGGCGGCTCCGGCGGCGCCACGATGCAGTACTACGGCTTCGAGATGTACGACGAGTACAACATGCAGACGGCCTCGGGCCAGGCGGAAAGCGACGTCTCCGGCGTCTACATGAACATGGTCACGAAGTCGGGCGGCAACCGCTTCACGAGCGACCACAACTTCTACTTCATGAACGACAGCCTGCAGGGCAGCAACGTCGATGACGACCTGCGGAGCCGCCTCGGCCTCGCGGCCGGCAGCCAGACCGGCGCGGCCGGCAATCCGATCGACATCTCCTACGACTGGAGCTCGACGCTCGGCGGACCGATCAAGAAGGACAAGGTCTGGTTCTTCGGCGCCGGCCGGCGCTGGCTGCTCGACCAGTTCCAGATCGGCGCCGTCAACCCCGATGGCTCGCAGGCCATCGACGACAACCTGATCACCAACTACATGGGCAAGGTCACCGCGCAGGTCACCGCCAACAACCGCGCCTCGTTCATGTTCAATCGCAACGACAAGTTCCGCTACCACCGCCGCGACTCGCCCTACCTGTTCGTGCCCGACAAGGCGTCGGTGCTGCAGGATCAGCCGGCGCAGAACTTCGTGGCGCAGGTCAACTCGGTGCTCGGACAGCGCGCCGTGTTCGATGCGCGCGTCGGCCGCATGTGGGGCACGTTCCCGAGCCGCTACCAGAGCGAGGTCACGCCGTCCGACATCGCCATCCGCGACGTCATCCGCTTCACGCGTGAGAACGCCGCCGAACTGCAGTCGCTCAACCCGAACTTCCGCACGCAGGCCAACGCCACGCTGAGCTACTTCGTGCCCAGCCTGGCCGGGTCGCACGACTTCAAGGCCGGCGTCCAGCTCTCCTGGGAGGGCATGGAGTACGAGCGCATCCGCAACGGCGACATCCTGCTCGAGCTGCGCGACGGCGTGCCGTTCCAGGCGCAGATCGCCAACACCCCGATCCAGTCGGATCACCACCTCCAGACCTGGGGCGCGTTCCTGCAGGACCGCTGGGTGATCGGCCGCGCCACGCTCAATCTCGGCGTGCGCATGGACGGCGTCGAGTCGAGCCTGCCCTCGCAGGCGAGCTCGGCCGGCACCTACGTGGGGGCCCGCAGCTTCGATGAGGCCCAGGTGTTCAACTTCGGCTTCAACATCGCGCCGCGCATCGGTCTGTCGTACGACGTGTTCGGCAACGGCAAGACGGCGCTCAAGGCCTACTACGGGCGCTTCTTCAATCAGTTCGGTTCGGAAATCGCCGAAGCCGTCAACCCGAACGCGCTGGCGACGCAGAACGTGCCGTGGACCGATCTCAACGGCAACCGCCGTCTCGATGCCGGCGAACTCGGCGCCATCCCGCAGTTCGCGCGCGGGCTGTTCCCGACGTTCGACCAGAACGCGACCAGGCCCTACAACGACGAGATGAACATCGGCATCTCGCACCAGCTGGCCGGTAACTTCGCCGTCGGTGTCAGCTATCACCGCCGTCATCACCGCGACGGGCTCGGCCTCGTCGACCTGGCCCGCCCGGCCTCGGCCTTCACGCCCGAAGACCGCACCTTCGTGAACTCGGCCAATGGCCAGACCGAGACGCTGACCATCTACAAGCTGCTGCCGCAGTTCGGCACCCTGCAGCAGCGGCAGATCACCAATGTCGAGCAGCTGCGCAGCACCTACAACGGCGTGCAGTTCGACATCCAGAAGCGCATGTCGAACCGCTGGCAGATGCTGGCCGGCGTGTCGCTCCAGCGTCACCGCGGCTTCGAGCACAGCGGCACCTACACCACCGGCGCCGGCGTCGGCGCCTGCGCCATCCTGAACGATCCGAACTGCCTCATCAATCGCGAGAACGGCTCGGTGTTCATCGACATTCCGTGGAACTTCAATCTGTCGGGCAGCTACATGATGCCGCTCTGGGACATCACGGTGGCGGCCAAGTACAACGCCCGCGCCGGCGATCCGCTGAACCGGACGCAGGTGTTCTCGTTCACCTCGCCGACGCTGACGCAGCCGAGTGTCACGGTTCGCACCGCGGCCCGCGGCACGGACCGCACCGAGACGGTCGACCAGTTCCTCGACCTGCGCTTCAGCCGGCGCATGAAGATCGGGTTCGCCAGCTTCGAGCCGACGTTGGATCTCTTCAACGTCCTCAACGCCAATCACGTGCTCGGTCAGAACGAGGCGCTCGGCACGACGTGGGCGCGGCCCAACCGTGTCCTCACGCCGCGGATCATCCGGCTGGGCCTGACGGCCCGCTTCTAGGGGCCGGGGCTCACACGAGCCCTGACCCGTAGTGCAGTCATCGACGGGCGGCTCCCGCCTTCGCCACACCGACGCCCGAGGGCTTCGGCGAGGCGCAGCCGGAGCCGCCCGTCGTATGTACGGCGTTTACGCGGATGAGGCAGAATGCGCCACATGCGGCGAGGTCGCGTGCTGGCGGCGGTGGCGGCGGTGGGTTGTGGCGTGCTGGCACTCCGCGCCGCGGCGGTGCAGCCGGACGTGCCGGACCGGTCGGGGTGGCACTGGTACAAGGGCAACACCCACACGCACACGATCGAGAGCGACGGTGACAGCACCCCTGAGGAGGTGACGCGCTGGTACCGTGACCAGGGCTACCAGTTCCTCGTGCTGAGCGATCACAACGTGCTCGTGAGTATCGACGCCCTCTCCAGGACGTTCGCCATACCGGAGCGGTTCCTCCTCGTGCCCGGTGAGGAGGTCACCGACAGCTTCGACGCGAAGCCGCTGCACATCAACGGTCTCAACGTCACCCGCCTCGTCGAACCACGGCACGGCACGAGCGTGCGCGACACGCTGCAACGCAACGTCGACGCCATCCGCGAGGCGCGCGGCGTGCCGCACGTGAATCACCCGAACTTCGGCTGGGCGATCACCCCCGACGACCTCGCCGGGCTCGAACGCTACCGTCTGCTCGAAATCTTCAATGGCCACCCGTTCGTGAACAACCTCGGCGGCGGCGGCGCGCCCGGCCTCGAAGATGTGTGGGACGGGCTGTTGCGCGCGGGGCGGCGCGTGTATGGCATCGCGGTGGACGACGCACATTACTTCAAGCGGCCGTGGGACCCGAAGGCGCCGAAGCCCGGGCAGGGCTGGGTGGTGGTGCGCGCGCCGCGGCTCGATCCGGCGGCGCTCATGGCCTCGCTCGAGGCCGGTGACTTCTACGCCTCGACGGGCGTCGAGCTCGACGACTACGCGGCCGATGCCACCGGCATCCGCGTGCGGGTTCGCGTGACCGGGCAGACACGCTACCGGCTCACGCTCATCGACGCAACCGGCGAGGTGCGCACCGCCGACGGCCCGGAGGCGCACTTCACGCTGACCGGGCGGCGCGGCTTCGCCCGCGTGCGCGTCCAGGACTCGAACGGCGCCCGGGCCTGGACCCAGCCGGTCTTCCTCGATGGCCGGCCCTGACCGGACGGCCGGCGCGCTACACTGCGATCATGCAGCTACGCACGGCAAGGCTCTGCCTGGACTGTGAGGAGGTGCACGACGAGTACCGCTGTCCGGTCTGCGCCTCGGACGCCTTCACCTACATCAGCCGCTGGGTGCCGGTGCCCGATTCGCGGCGTACGCGGCTGCGGCCGGCGCGGGTGCCGCCGCCGGAACTGGACGTGTATCGGGAGATCGTGCGGGGGCCGGACGCGGCGCGTCCGCGTGGACGTCGCTGGGTGAAGGCGCTCGTGGGGATCGGCGCGGCCAGTGTGGCCGGCCTGTTCTTCGGCGCGCGGCAGGCGCGCGGCCGGAACGAACCGGACGGCCGCGGGTAGCGGCCGTCCAGCCTCGTCTAGTTGGTCTTGGCCTTGGCCGCGGCCTTCTTGGCCTTGGCGGCGGCCTTGAGGGCGTCGGCCGTCTGCGCGCCGAACTTCTTGTTGAAGCGGTCGACGCGGCCCTCGGTGTCGATCAACTTCTGGCGGCCCGTGAAGAACGGGTGGCAGTTGTTGCAGATGTCGAGGTGGACATCCTTCTTGGTGCCGTGGGTCGTCCACGAGGCGCCGCAGGCGCAGTGGGCGGTGACTTCGAAGTACTCGGGATGGATGCCAGGCTTCACGGTCGGTCCTTTCGCCGGATCCGGGCGGGGCGGGTGCGCCCAGGCCACTTTCCGGCAGACGATCACAAGCTCTCGATTGTATCACCGGCCGGGCGATCAGTCCGCGGGGCCCGTCTGGCCCGCCACGCCCCGGCCCAGAGGCTCAGGCCCAAGAGGGCGCCAGCCACCGCCACGGGGTAGACGACGAGGGCGGGCCACCAGACCGCCAGCGCGGCCAGGCCGAGCAGCAGGGCGCCGCCAGCGACCAGGATTGGGGCTTCCGCGGCCCCCAGGGGCCGCTTGTCGGTGAGCGCGGCTCCTACCGTGTGCCCGAGCCGCAGCGCGCTCGCGGCCGCCAGGCCCGACCCGGTGCGGCGGCGTCGCGGCCCGGTCTGGACAGACGGCGAAGGCTGAGCTGGCGTGGTCCGGGCGTCGCCCGTCCGCCGCCGCGCCGTGGGCCGATGGAGCACGACCTCGGTCGCCCCCGCCAGGTCGGCGTCGAACATCTGCTCCATCGCGTGCGCGAAGCCGGCGTCTTCGACCGCGACGTCGAGCTCCCAGTTGCCCATCCAGCTCTGGAGATTGAGGTCCGACGAACCGATCCGGGCCCACAGGCCATCGGCAACCGCGGTCTTGGCGTGCAGCATCGGTCCGTTCCACTCGAACACCCGTACACCCCCGGCCAGCAGGCCGCGATACCCGATGCGCGAGAACGAGCGCACCAGGGGCAGGTCACTCTCGCCCGGCACCAGCAGCCGCACATCCACCCCGTCGCTCGCGGCGGCCGTGAGGGCCTGCACGTAGCCGGGGACGCCGACGAAGTAGGCGTCGGTGATCCACAGGCGTTCGCGCGCCAGGCCGGCGATGAGGGTGTCGAGCCGCATCATCGTGGCGGCGGCCGGGACCGTGCCGATGACGCGCAGCGCCACGTCGCCCTGGCGGGGCAGCGCCGTGCGGTCGGGGCGTTCCTCGGGGGGCAGCGGATCGCCGGTGGCGGCCCAGAGTTCGGCGAACTCCCCGTGGACGTCGGCCACGGCCGGGCCGAGGATCTCGAGCCCGGTGTCGCGCCACGGCGCCACGTCCGCCGAGCCCACCCAGGCGTCGCCGATACACAACCCCGAGACGTAGGCGACGCGTCCGTCGACGGCCAGCATCTTGCGATGGTCGCGCGACATCCACGCCAGCGGCCGCCAGAGCGACGGCGGGTTGAAGGCCCGCACCTCGGCGCCAGCGTCGACCAGGCGGTACCAGAACGACTTCGGCGTTGCCCCGAGCGCGCCCACCCAGTCGTGGATGATGCGCACCTTCACCCCCGCGCTGGCCCGTTCGAGCAGGGCCTCGGCGAAGAGCGCGCCGGTGCGGTCGTCGTGCACGATGTAGCTGTCGATATGGATGAAGCGTTCGGCGCGGGCAATCGCGTCGAGCCATGCCGGGTAGTTCTCGCCGCCGTCGCGCAGCAGCCGCACGGCATTGCCGTCGACGAGCGGGGCGCCCGCGGCGCGGGAGAGTGCGAGGTCGGCGACGACGTGGCGCGAGCCCGCGGTCCGCATGCGCCCACTCTAACGCAGCTGCCGGCCACCCCAGGGGCCGGCGTGGCCACCCGCTCAGCCGCGCGGCTGCTGCTGAGTCAGGCAGTGAATGGCGCCGAGGCCCCAGATGAGCGCGCGGCAGTCCACCCCGACCACCCGGCGGCCGGGCATGAGCGCCTGCAGCCGGACGAGCGCCTGCCGGTCGTGTACGCGATCGCCGAACGTGGGCACGAGCAGTCCACCGTTCACGAAGAGGAAGTTCACGTAGGTGGCCGGCAGACGCTGCCCCTCGTACACGACCGGCTTCGGCATGGGCAGCTCGACGATGGTGAACGGCCGGCCGTCGGCATCGCGCGCCTTGTCGAGGCGCTTCCGGTTGTCGCGCAGGACCTTGAAGTTGTCGTCGGCCGTGTCGGGCTCCACCGCCGTCACGATCGTGCGCGCATCGACGAAACGCGCCAGGTCGTCCACGTGGCCGTCGGTGTCGTCGCCGGCGATGCCCTCGCCCAGCCACACGATGTGCCGCTGGCCGTACCAGGCGCGCAGGTAATCTTCGATCTCGGCCTTCGACACGCCGGGGTTGCGGTTCTTGTTCAGCAGACACGACGTGGTCGTGAGCAGCGTGCCCTCGCCGTTCACGTCGATGGCGCCGCCCTCCATCACGATCGGCGCCTGGAACACCGGCAGGCCGAGCGCCGCGCCGACGCGCGTGGGCACGGCGTCGTCGGCGTCCCACGGCGGATACTTGCCGCCCCACGCGTTGAAGCCCCAGTCCACGATGGCCGTTTCCACGGCGCCACGCCGCGTGCGCTGCACGAAGGCCGGTCCGTGATCGCGGGCCCAGCATTCGTTGGTCGGGATGTGGAAGAAGCGCACCTTCGACAGGCGCGTGCCGGCGGCGCGCAGCTGCTCGCGCACGATCCGCTCGTAGTTGGCGTTCGGCACGTTGATGCAGACGGGTTCGAACGTGCTCGTCGCATCCACCACGCGCGCCACGTCGGCGATCGAGCGGTGGTAGAAGCCGGGGAACGAGATGCCTTCCGGCCGCGGCCAGCTGAGCCACGTGGCCGCATGCGGCGCCCATTCCGCCGGGAAGGTATATCCGTGCTCCGCTGGTGTGCCGGACAGGATCTTCGCGCGGCCCTTCGCGCGCGCGCTGGCGCTCGTGACCGCGGCCGTGGCGGCCACCGAGGCGGCCAGGGCCGCAATCGACGCCGCGCTCATCGGCGGTCCGTGCCCGACGTGCCGTCGACGAAGCGTTCGGTGATGGCGCCGTAGGCGTCGATGCGGCGATCGCGCAGGAACGGCCAGTGGGTACGCGCGAACTCGACCTTCTGCAGGTCGCATTCGACCACCATCACCTCTTCACGCTGCACGCTGGCGCGCTTCACCACGGTGCCATCCGGCGAGGCGATGAACGACTGGCCCCAGAACTCGAGCCCGTCCTTGCTCACCGGCTTGCCGTTCGGGCCGTTCACGAGTTCGTGGCCGATGCGGTTGGCCACCGCCACATAGCAGCCGTTGGCCACGGCGTGGCTGCGCTGGATGAGTTCCCACGACTGGTGCTGCGCGGCGCCGTATTCCTTCTTCTCCTTCGGGTGCCAGCCGATGGCCGTGGGGTAGAAGATGATCTCCGCTCCCTGGAGTGCGGTGAGGCGCGCCGCTTCCGGGTACCACTGATCCCAGCAGATGAGCACGCCGATCGTGCCGAACTTCGTCTTCCAGGCGCGGAAGCCCGTGTCGCCCGGCGTGAAGTAGAACTTCTCGTAGAAGAGCGGGTCGTCGGGGATGTGCATCTTGCGGTAGATGCCGAGCAGCGATCCGTCGGCGTCGATGACCGCCGCCGTGTTGTGGTACAGCCCCGAGGCGCGCTTCTCGAAGAGCGAGGCGACGACCACGACGCCGTGCGTCTTCGCGAACTGCTGGAAGGCGTCGGTGGACGGCCCGGGGATGGTCTCCGCCAGGTCGAAGCAGCCGTGGTCTTCCGACTGGCAGAAGTACTGCGAGCGGAAGAGCTCCTGCGTGCAGATGATCTGCGCGCCATCCGCCGCCGCGCGTCCGGCCAGCGCGAGCTGCCGCGTGAGATTGGCGTTGGCATTCGGGCCGCACGCCATCTGCGTGAGGCCGACCTTCACGAGGCGGCCGTTCGAGGACGACGCGCCGCGGCGCGCGTGGGAAGAGCGACGTGTTGTGGCCATGCGACGTCCATCGTTATAACACGCGCCGCCGGGTATGCTTGGCGCGTGGACGTGCACCTCATCGACGGCACCTACGAACTCTTCCGCCACTTCTACGCTCTGCCGTCGGCGAAGAACGCGGCCGGCGAGGACGTGGCGGCGGTGCGCGGCGTGCTGCACTCGATTCGCGGCCTCATCGACGACGGCGCCACGCACATCGGCATCGCGACCGATCACGTGATCGAGTCGTTCCGCAATGATCTCTGGCCCGGCTACAAGACGGGCGAGGGCATCGCGCCCGATCTCTGGGCGCAGTTCCCGATCCTGGAGGAAGGCCTCGCCGCGTGGGGCCTCACCGTGTGGCCGATGGTCGAGTTCGAGGCCGATGACGCGCTCGCCTCGGCGGCGGCCCGCGCCGCGGCGGATCCGCGCGTGCGCCAGGTGGTCATCTGCACGCCCGACAAGGACCTCGCGCAGTGCGTGCGCGGCGACCGCGTCGTGCAGCGCGACCGGGTGCGCCGCGTGACACGCGACGAAGACGCCGTCGTGGCGAAGTTCGGCGTGCGCCCGGCCTCGATTCCCGACTACCTGGCCCTCGTCGGCGACTCGGCCGACGGCTTCCCGGGGCTGACCGGCTGGGGGGCCAAGTCCACGGCCACGGTGCTCGCGCGGTGGCATCACCTCGAGGCGATTCCCGACGACCATCGCGACTGGCAGGTGGATGTCGCCCGCGCCGGCACCCTCGCCGCCACGCTGCGGCGCGACCGCGCGCAGGCGCTCCTCTTCCGTCAGCTCGCCACGCTGCGCACCGACGTGCCGGTGTTCGAGACGGTGGACGACCTGGCCTGGCAGGGGGGCACGCCCGACCTCGACGGCCTGCGGCAGCGCCTGCGGGTGCAGCGCTGATCCGCCCATTGGCGGATACCATCCATCCATTGATCGAATTCGCCCGCTGGTCTACAGTCCCCACAGGATCGGGGTCAGACCCCTCACACGTCCGTAAGGGGTCTGACCCCATCCACGCCATTCATTCCAAGGAGTCTCCCGCATGAAGATCGTGTTCACCGGCATGTTCGTTCTCGCGCTGGCGGTGCCGTCCGCCCAGGCCCAGATGGGCGGCGCGCCGCAGACCATCACGCTCGCGCAGGGTATGCAGCGCAGCTACGAAGGTGTGAAGCGCAACCTGACCGAGATGGCCGAGCGGATGGCCGAGGCCGACTACGGCTTCCAGATCACGAAGGACGTCCGCACGTTCGGCCAGCTGTTCGGCCACGTCGCCAACTCGCAGTACAACGCCTGCGCGGCCGCGCGCGGCGTGGCCAACCCGAACCAGGGGAACGACAACGAGAAGAAGACGACCAAGGCCGAGTTCGTGAAGGCGCTCGCCGACTCGTTCGCCTTCTGCGACGAAGCCTTCAAGATGCTGACCGACGCCAACGCCACCGAGATGATGAAGCAGGGCCAGAACAGCGTCGCCCGCGCCGCCATCCTCGCCAACGTCATCGGGCACAACAACGAGTTGTACGGCACGGCGATTCCCTACTACCGCTCGAAGGGCCTGATTCCGCCCTCGACCGAGCGCGCCCAGCAGATGCGCCGGCCCGGCGGCTTCTAGAACGCCGTTCGGCACGGTGGAATGCGCGCGGCGGGCCTCCGGGTCCGCCGTTCGTCTGTACGGCGGCTGGTTGGCAGTACACTCTGCCCCCATGATGCGCCTCTCCGCACCCGTCACGGCGGCGTCGATGCTGGCCGCCACCCTGCTCCTCGCGCCGGTCGTGTCCGGTCAGCGCGCGCCGCGCGCCCGCGATCTCGGCGTGCCGTTCGAAGGGGCGCCCGGCCGCGAGAACGCCATCACCGATGTGGCCGGCGTGACCGTGGGCCACGCCACCATCATCAGCGGCGAGGGCGCGCTGAAGGTGGGCCAGGGGCCGGTGCGCACCGGCGTCACGGCGGTGCTGCCGCGCGGCCGCGACTCGATGGCGAAGCCGTCATTCGCCGGCTGGTTCTCGCAGAACGGCAACGGCGAGATGACCGGCACGACGTGGCTCGAAGAGTCCGGCTTCCTCGAGGGGCCCGTCATGATCACGAACACGCACAGCGTGGGCGTGGTGCGCGATGCGGTCATCCAGTGGCGCATCAAGAGTGGGCCGCCCGATGCGTCGGGCTACTGGTGGTCGCTGCCGGTCGTGGCCGAAACCTACGACGGCGTGCTCAATGACATCAACGGCTTCCACGTGAAGGAGCGCCACGCGTTCGCCGCGCTCGACGGCGCACGGAGCGGTCCGGTGCCCGAAGGCAACGTTGGCGGTGGCACCGGCATGGTCGCCTACGGCTTCAAGGGCGGCATCGGCACGTCGTCACGCGTCGTCGGCGCCGGCAGCGCGCGCTACACCGTGGGCGTGCTCGTGCAGGCGAACTTCGGCCGCCGTCCACAGCTCACGATCGCGGGTGTGCCGGTGGGGAAGGAGATTCCGCTCGCGCCGCAGCAGGCGCAGCACCTGGGCGACAATCCGGCGCGCGGCGACCTGGGCTCGATCATCATCGTCGTCGCCACCGACGCGCCGCTGCTGCCACATCAGCTCAAGCGGCTGGCGCGCCGCGCCACGCTCGGCATGGCGCGCACCGGGGGGCTCTCGGGCAATGGCTCCGGGGACATCTTCCTCGCCTTCTCCACGGCGAATCCCGACGCCTTCCGGGCCGAAGGCCTGGCCGCGCTGCAGATGGTGTCGAACGAGGAAATCAGCCCCATCTTCGACGCCACGGCCTGGGCCACCGAAGAAGCGATCGTGAATGCGATGGTGGCGGCCGAGACGATGACCGGCGCCGATGGCCGGCGCGTGGAGCGCCTGCCGCACGACGGCCTGCGCGCGGCGCTGCGCAAATACAACCGTCTTGTGCAGTAGCGGGCGGCCGCCGGGACGGCGGGGGCCGCCGCCGCGTCCTACCCGGAGATGATGCGTATCTCGGTGCTCGTGCCGGCCTTCAACGAAGCGCAGGGCATCGGCCGCACGCTCGCGGCCATCCGCGCGGCGATGGCCGCTTTCGAGCAGCGCGGCTGGGCCACCGAACTCATCGTCTGCGACAACAACTCCACTGACACGACGGCCGACGAGGCGCGGGCGGCCGGCGCGACGGTGGTCTTCGAGCCGGTGAACCAGATCGCGCGGGCGAGGAACTGCGCGGCCGCGGCCGCCACCGGCGATTGGCTGGTGTTCGTCGATGCCGACTCCGAGCCCTCGGCGGGCCTCTTCGCGGAGGTGGCGGATCGGATCGCCGCCGGCCGGGTGCTGGCCGGCGGCTCGACCGTGACGATGGACGACACGCGCCTCTGGGCGCGGGCCATGGTGGCGAGCTGGAACTGGACGAGCCGGCTGACACGCTGGGCGGCCGGTTCGTTCATCTACGTGCGGGCGGATGCCTTCCGCGCCGTGGGCGGCTTCAACCAGGCGCTCTACGCCAGCGAGGAAATCGACCTCTTCCGCCGCCTGAAGAAGGCGGCGCGCCGCACGGGCCTCGGCATCGCCATCCTGCACCGCCACCCGCTCTACACGAGTGCCCGGAAGCTGCGGCTCTACACGTGGCGCGAGATGGCGGTGTTCATGATGCGGACCGCGCTCAGCGGCGGGCGCACGCTCACGCGGCCCGACGAGTGTTTCGTCTGGTACGACGGCCGCCGCTAGCCGGCGACATAGGTCCGGCCTTGGCTCCGGGCCTGAAGTATCTATGGGGGCCGGCGTGGCCGCCGCCTCTACCCTGTCGATGAGGGCAACCTGCCCGGGAGGCGCAAATGGAACAGAGAAGCGACGTGGTGCTGACGGCTGGCGCCGCACGTGCGGCGGGTGGGCGGAGCGCGGAGCTGGCGGCCCTCGTGGCGGCCGTGGGCCTCGGTGACTCGATGGTCATCGGCACGCTCCACGACCACGGCGTGCGCGCCGAGACGGTGCCCGTGCTCGAGTGGCTGCCCGCCGTGGACGTCTGCTGGCTCGACGGCGCCGACGTGGCCGAGCGGCACGCGCTGCGCGTGCAGTACGCGTCCGACGACCGCAGCACGCCCGAGGGCGTCGAGCTGCTCGACCGCTGGCTCACGACGCGTCCCGCCGTGTCGCTCTTCGCCGCCGGCCGCCGCGCGCTCAGGGCGCGGCTGGCGCTCATCGACCCGGTGGACCGCGAGGAAGTCGTGGACCGAATCGTGGCCATGTGTGAAGCGGCGGGCCGGGCCGCCGGCGCCGACTTCGGCGTGAGCGCGCTCTCGGCCAGTGAACGCGACCGGATCGCGCAGCTGCGGCGCGACCTCGAAGACGCCGCCGCCTGACGGCCGCCGGCGCGCATTGCTCCGGCGCCCCCGAACGTGAGAGCGTAAGCGGCGGAGGCCGCCATGTTCGGGGTACGCGGAGTGAACGGCGAAGTCTTTCGCGGGCCGCTCGAGCAGTTGCTGCGCGCGCACCGGGTGCTGGCCGCGGCGCCGACCCGCGCGGTGGAGCAGGACGCCGGCGACGAGGTCCTGCATCCGGCCACGGTGCTGCCGCACGACGAGCGCC
>JALHON010000089.1 GCA_022842985.1 Acidobacteriota bacterium
TGCTCACCGCGCTCGCGGCCGACCCGGCCCGCCGCCGCGCCATGGCCGATCGGGCGCGCGGCCTGGGCCGTCCCGACGCGGCGGCCCGCGTCGCCGATCGCATCGTCGCACTCGCGGGGGGGCACTGACATGGTGCTCGGACGCACCCGCCGCATCCACTTCGTCGGCATCGGCGGCATCGGCATGAGCGGCATCGCCGAACTGCTCGTGAACCTCGGCTACGAGGTGTCGGGCTCGGACCAGTCGTCGTCGGCCACGCTCGAACGGCTGACGTCGATGGGCGTCGCCACCGCCGTCGGCCATGCCGCGGGGAACGTCGGGCCGGCGGATGTCGTGGTCTTCTCGTCGGCGATCAGGAGCGACAACCCCGAGATCGTCGACGCCCGCGCCCGCGCCATCCCGGTGGTGTCGCGCGCCGAGATGCTGGCCGAGCTGATGCGCCTGCGCATCGGCATCGCCGTGGCCGGCGCGCACGGCAAGACGTCGACGACGTCGATGATCGCGCTCGTGCTCGAACGCGCCGGGCTCGACCCCACCGCGGTCATCGGCGGCCGCCTGCGCGCCTTCGGCAGCAACGCGCGGCTCGGCCACGGCCAGCACATGGTGGTCGAGGCCGACGAGAGCGATCGGTCGTTCCTGAAGCTCTCGCCGACGCTGGCCGTCATCACCAACATCGACCGCGAGCACATGGAGGCCTACGGCGGCTTCGACGACCTGCAGCAGGCGTTCGTGGACTTCGCCAACAAGGTGCCGTTCTACGGCGCCGTCGTCGCCTGCGCCGATGATGCCGAGCTGGCGCGCATCCTGCCGCGCCTGACCCGCCGCGCCACCACCTACGGCATCGACGCCGCCGAGGTGACCGTGGGCGCCACGGATGTCGCGCTCGAAGGGTTCGGCAGCACCTGCACCGTCGTGCATCGCGATCCGCACGACCGGCACGCGCCCGCCGTGCCGCTCGGACGGCTGCGTCTCCAGGTGCCCGGGCGCCACTCGGTGCTGAATGCGCTCGCTGCCGTGGCCGTGGGCCTCGAGCTCGGCGTGCCGTACGACGTCATCGCCAGCGCGCTCGAAGAGTTCATGGGCGCCGAGCGCCGCTTCGAATTCCGCGGCGTCGTCGGCGGCATCACCGTGGTGGACGACTACGGCCACCACCCGACGGAAATCGCCGCCGTGCTCGCGGCGGCCCGCGCCGCGGCGCCGAGCCGCGTCGTCGTCGCCTTCCAGCCGCATCGCTACTCGCGCACGGCGCAGCTGCTGCCCGACTTCGCCGCCGCGCTCGCGCCGGCCGACGAGATCGTGCTCACCGACATCTACGCGGCGAGCGAAGCGCCGATTCCCGGCGTGACCGTGGAGGCGCTGGCCGAGGCGGTGAACCGCCGCCGCGCGCGTCCGGTCACGGTCGTCAAGGCGCTCGACCAGGTGGCGGGCGCGGTGGCCGATCTGGCGCGGCCCGGCGATCTCGTCATCACGCTCGGTGCCGGCTCCATCGGCACCGTGCCGGCCGCGCTCACGCGCGAACTCGAGCGCCGCCAGGCGACGGAGGCCCGGTCGTGACGCCCGGACTGCCCGCTCCGGCCGACAAGCGCTTCCGCCGCGCGCAGGTGCGCCCGACGGGCCGTCGCGGCCTGCTCTGGCGCCGCGCCCAGCTGGCCGCCAAGTCGCTGGCGATGGTGCTCGTGGCCGGCCTCGCCGTGTGGCGTGTCGTGACGCTCGTGACCGAATCGCCGACCTTCGATGTGGCGCACATCGCGATTCACGGCACCGACCGGCTGTCGCGTGGCGAGGCGATGGCGCTCATCGGCGAGCTGCGCGGCAGGAACATCCTGTCGATCCGGCTCGACGACTGGCGCCAGAAGCTCCTCACCTCGCCGTGGGTGGAAGACGCCGTCGTGCGGCGCGTGCTGCCGAACACCCTCGACGTCGTCGTGCGCGAGCGCACGCCGATGGGCATTGCGCGCATCGGCCGCGACCTCTACCTCGTGGACCAACACGGCACGGTCATCGACGAGTACGGTCCGAGCTACGCCGACCTCGACCTGCCGGTCATCGACGGGCTCGCCCAGCCGCCGCTCGAGGGCGCGCCGGTGGTCGATCAGGGCCGCACCGCGCTCGTCGCCCGCCTGCTCGGCGACGTCGCGCGCCACGGGCAGATTGCCGCCCGCGTGTCGCAGATCGACGTGCGCGACGTGCGCGATGCCGTCGTGCTGCTCGACGGCGACACCGTGATGCTGCGGCTCGGCGACCGCGATTTCGCCGCGCGCCTCCAGGACTACCTGGATGTCGCGACCGCGCTCAAGGACCGCATGTCGGCCATCGACACGGTGGACCTGCGTTTCGGTGAACGGATGTACGTGCGCCCCGGTCGTGACGACCACGCCGGAGCGGTTCCCGCATCACGAGATGCGGGTGGACGGTCGGGAGGACAGTAGTGGCACGAAGCGAGCGATACATCGTCGGTCTCGACATCGGCACCTCGAAGGTGTGCACGGTGGTGGGCGAGGTGTCCGACGACGGCAGCCTGGATGTCATCGGCATCGGCGTCGCCGAGTCGAAGGGCCTCAAGCGCGGTGTCGTCGTCAACCTCGAAGCCGCCGTGGACTCGATCAAGAAGTCGGTCGAGGAAGCGGAGCTCATGGCCGGCGTCGAAATCGACGCCGCCCACCTGGCGGTGAGCGGACCCCACATCAAGGGGTTCAACAGCCGCGGCGTGGTGGCCGTGGCCGGCAAGAACCGCGAGATCACGCGCGAGGACGTGCGCCGGGCGCTCGACGCCGCGCGCGCGGTGTCGCTGCCGGCCGGCCGCGAGGTGCTGCACGTGCTGCCGCAGGACTTCGTCGTCGACGACCAGGACGGCATCGGCGCGCCCGTCGGCATGACCGGCGCCCGCCTCGAGGTCAACGTCCACATCGTGACCGGCGCCACGACGTCCACGCAGAACCTGGTGTCGTGCGTGAACCGCGCCGGCATCGAGGTGAAGGACATGGTCATCGGCCAGCTCGCCGCGGCCGAAGCGGTGCTCACGCCCGATGAACGCGAACTGGGCGTGGCGCTGCTCGACATCGGCGGCGGCACGGCCGACCTCGCCATCTTCGAACGCGGCGCGCTCTGGCACACGGCGGTCATCGGCGTCGGCGGCGACCACTTCACGAACGACATCGCCGTCGGCCTGCGCACGCCGATTCCCGAGGCAGAGAAGGTCAAGCGCCGCTCCGGCTGCGCGCTTTCGGGCATGGTCGACGAAGACGAGACGATCGAGGTCGCGAGCGTGGGCGGACGGCGTCCGCGCGTGATGGCGCGCCGCATCCTGTCGGACATCCTGCAGCCGCGCGCCGAAGAACTCTTCCACCTGGCGTGGGACGAAATCAGCAAGGCCGGCTACGAGAAGTCGCTCAACTCCGGCCTCGTGCTCACCGGCGGCGGCGCCGTGCTCGACGGCCTGTCCGAGATCGCCGAGCAGATCTTCGACCTGCCGATGCGGCGCGGTGTGCCGGCCGGCGTCGGCGGTCTCGCCGACCACCTCAGTAACCCCGCTTGCGCATCGGCGCTGGGCCTCGTGTTGTACGCCCACCGTCATCGCCAGCACGAACCCGCAGGCGTCGGTGGCGGCGCCATAACCCGCATGGTCAGCCGGCTGCGAACCGTATTCAAGGAGTTCTTCTGATGGACGGATGGTTGAAACCTCAGGCCTCGGCGGCCGATGTGGCCGACACGCTTCGGCTCACGCTCGACGAGGAACTCCGCAGCGGCGCGCGCATCAAGGTCGTGGGCGTCGGTGGCGGCGGCGGTAACGCCGTGTCGCGCATGGTGCAGGCGGGCCTCTCGGGCGTGGAGTTCATGGTCGCCAACACCGACGCGCAGGCGCTGCGGTCGAACCCGGCGCCGGTCAAGATCCAGATCGGCAGCAAGCTCACCAAGGGCCTCGGCGCCGGCGCCGACCCGAACGTGGGCCGGCAGGCCGCGCTCGAAGACACCGACGCGCTCATCTCGGCGCTGAGCGGCGCCGACATGGTGTTCGTGACGACCGGCCTCGGCGGCGGCACCGGCACGGGCGCGGCGCCGGTCATCGCCAGTCTCGCGACCGAACTGGGCGCGCTCACGATCGCGGTCGTGACCAAGCCGTTCAAGTTCGAGGGCAAGAAGCGTCTCACCCAGGCCGCGCACGGCCTCGAGGCGCTGCGCGACTCGGTCGACACGGTCATCACCATTCCCAACGAGCGGCTGCTCTCGGTCATCGACCGGCAGACGTCGATGCTCGATGCGTTCGTCACCGCCGACGACGTGCTGCGCCAGGCCATTCAGGGCATCTCGGACCTGATTCTCGTGCCCGGCATCATCAACCTCGACTTCGCCGACGTGAAGACCATCATGTCGGGCATGGGCGTGGCGATGATGGGAACCGCGATGGGCGATGGTCCGACGCGCGCCGTCGACGCTGCCAACCGCGCGGTGTCGAGCCCGCTGCTCGAGGACGCCAGCGTGAACGGCGCCCGCGGCGTCATCGTGAACGTGACGGGTGGATCCGACATGTCGCTCATGGAAGTGAACGACGCGCTGTCGATCATCCAGGAGGCGGCGCATGAAGATGCCAACATCATCTTCGGCGCGGTGGTGGACCCGGCTCTGGCCGGCAAGGTGAAGATCACCGTGATTGCCACCGGCTTCGAGCACGCCCGCACCGGCCGGGCCATTCCGGCGGCGCCGTCGACGACGCCGGTGGACCTCTCGAACTACACCGCGCACCTCCGGGCCGGCGCCGGCGCCAACGCCATCGATGCCACGGTGACCGCGCGGCCGAACATCTCGCGCCGGCAGTCGATCGAGATGCCGGCGCAGGGGCGGGCGATCGTCGGCGGCGTGCCGCTCATGGAGAACCATCTCGAAGCGGGCGAAGTGGATCTGACCATGGAGCTCGACGTGCCGGCCTTCCTGCGGCGCCAGAACGAGTAATCGTGGCCGTGGGCGCGTCGCCGCGTCCACGGACGAGCTGGAATCGGGTAGTACACTAGAGGCGGGGGCAGGATGTCCCCGCCCATGCCCCCCATCGACCAGCGCTCCGCCGCCCGCCTGACCCTCTCGAAGGAAGTCGGCTACGTCCAGAAGCCGCACGTGGACAAGATGCGGGTCGGCCTCGCCTTCCCGAATACGTACTTCGTCGGGATGTCGAACCTCGGCTTCCAGACCGTCTACCGTCTCTTCAACGACCACCCCGACACCGTCTGCGAACGCGTGTTCCTGCCGCCCAAGCAGGAACTGGCGGCGCTCGTGCAGCAGAACGCGCGGCTCGTGACCATCGAGTCGCAGACGCCGCTGAACGACCTCGACGTGCTCGCCTTCTCGGTGTCGTTCGAGTGGGACTACACGAACGTGCTGACGATGCTGCGGCTGGCCGGCCTGCCGCTGCGCGCGGCCGACCGCAACCACCGTCATCCGCTGGTGGTGATTGGCGGCGCCGTCACGTTCGTGAACCCCGAGCCGCTGGCGCTCTTCGCCGATGTCATCGCCGCTGGCGAAGGGGAAGTGCTCGTGCCGTCGCTGCTCGAGGCGGTGTCGGAGGCGACTTCGCGCGACGACCTGCTGAAGAAGCTCGCCACCCGGCGCGGCTTCTACATCCCCTCCTTCTACGACGTGCACTACCGCGACGACGGCACGATCGACGCCTACGTGCCGAAAGCGGGCACCGGCGCGCCGCCGGTCGTGAAAAAGGCGGCACTGAAGACCACCGACGCGGTGGACCCGCCGTGCACGTCGATCTTCACGCCCGACACCGAGTTCGGCTCGCGGTTCCTCATCGAGGTGGTGCGCGGCTGCGCCAATCTCTGCCGGTTCTGCTGGGCGGGCTACAACTACCTGCCCGTGCGGGCGTTCCCGGCCGACCGCATCCTGGAACTCGCCCAGGCGGCGCGTGCCCACTCGAACCGCGTCGGCCTGGTGTCGATCGCGCTCTGCGACCACCCCGAGATCGAGCGGATTCTCACCAGCCTCGCGGCGATGGGCTATTCGATCAGCCCGGCGTCGCTCAGGCTCGACGACCTCACGCCCGAGATCGTCGGCCTGCTCCGGCAGAGCGGCGAACGCACGCTGACGATCGCGCCGGAAACAGGTTCCGACCGCCTGCGCCGCGTGATCAACAAGACGGTCACGAACGACGAGATCCTCGAGAAGGCCGAGCTCATCTTCTCGAGCGGCATCGAGAACCTGAAGCTCTACTACATGATCGGCCTGCCCACCGAGACCGACGAGGATCTCGAGGCGATGCGCGACCAGACGATCCAGCTGCGCGACATCATGATGAAGTACGCGCGCGGGCGCGGCCAGGTGGGCCGGATCGTCGGCAGCGTGAATCCGCTCGTGCCGAAGCCCGGCACGAGCTACCAGTGGCTGCCGATGACCGACACGCGCGAGATCGAGCGCAAGATGAAGCGCCTGCACGCGCTCGTGGACAACATCGAGCACGTCTACTTCAACATCAAGAGCGAACGGCACTCCTACTACCAGGCGCTCATGTCGCTCGGCGATCGGCGGGTGGCCCCGGCCATCGAAGCCGCCGAACGCAACGGCGGCCAGTGGCGCGCGGCGGTGCAGGAATCGGGCGTGGACGCCGAGTTCTACATCTACCGCGATCGCTCGAACGACAAGATGCTGCCGTGGGACATCATCGACGGCGGCATGAAGGACGCGTTCTTCCGCAACGAGTTCGCCAAGGGGCAGCGCGCCGAGTGGACGCTGCCGCCGAAGCGGCAGCAGGAGAACGCGAAGCTGCTCCCCATCCTCTCGTAGCGACGGGTTACCAGGGCGGTGGCGCGGCTTCGTCGGCCACGTCGGCCGCCTGATCGTCGGTCGCCTCGGCTTCGAACTTGGCGTAGGCGCTCAGCACCAGATCGCGGATGTGATCCTGCGCCTTCACCTCCGTCATCGGGCGCAGCAGCGCGTAGCTGCGGCGCTCGCCGTTCACCGAGTACTGCCGCGACGGGAAGGTGACGTTGCGCCCCGAGCCGTTGCGGCGCTCCCAGACGGCGAAGCCGAGGAGCTTCAGGCCCGCGAGCGGCCCCTCGGTGAAGTGGAGTTCGGCGTCGGCGAGTTTGCCGACCGGGCTGCCCTTGTCGTTTGGCGTGATCTTGACCAGCATGCGTGTGCTCCCGCCGCCCGCGAGATGAGTGGAGCGGCTGTGCCGGCGGGTGGTTCAACCGGCATGCCACGCGGTGCTGACGCGGATTTCCGCGATAATTCACGAGACCGGCGTCACCCGCGCCGGCGTCCGCTGGTGCCGGCGTCAACTGCCGTTGCCGCGCCGCGCTCGTCCCCATGACCCCACCAATGCCGCTGCCCACGCCGCCACCTGATTTCCACTGGACCGAGGAGCCCTGGGGGCCGATGCTGCGCTGCCGGGCCCTCGACCCGTTCGTGCAACACGGGTTCACGTCGCGGCAACTGGGGTTGCGGCCCGGTGAGCGGGCGGGTGAGGCGTGGGCCAGCGCCGCGGCGTCCGTGGGCTGCGCGGTGCCGCGCATCGGCCGCGTGCGTCAGGTGCACGGCGCGGTCGTGCGCGTGGTGCGCGCCGGCGAACTCGACCATCCGCTGGCCGATGCCGATGCCGCCGTCACGCGCGACCCCGGCACGGCCGTGGCGGTCGTGGCGGCCGACTGCGTGCCGGTGCTGCTCGCGGACCCCGTGACCGGCGCCGTGGCCGCGGTGCATGCCGGCTGGCGCGGCACGGTGGCGAACATCGCCGGCGTCACCGTGGCGACGCTCACGCGCGAGTGGGGCGTCGAGCCGTCGTCGCTCATCGCCGCCATCGGCCCGAGCATCGGCCCGTGCTGCTACGAAGTGGGCGAGGACCTGCTGCGGGCCTTCGACGAGGCGGGGCATTCGTCGATCGACCGGGCCGAGTGGTTCTCGCGTGACGCGGCCGGGCGGCTGCGCCTCGATCTGTGGCGTGCCAACACCGATGAACTCGTGCATGCCGGCGTGCGGCCCGCGAACATCCACGTCGCGGGTCTCTGCACGCAGACCCATCGCGACGTGTTCGAGTCGTTCCGCGCGGAGGGAGAACGGGCCGGCCGGATGGCGGCGATCGTCGTCGCGCCGTCGCCACGCTCCTGACGCCGGGGCACGCCGCGCCCCCGCCTTTCCCTCCATCCGTCGCGGCGTGGCACCTTTCGCGTCCGCTTAGCGCATGACTTGCTGGCCAAAGTGTGGGTTTCCGGCCAGCTCGACAATTCGCCGAGCCGAACGCGTGAGGAGAAGCGATGACTTCGAGGCGAGACGCAGGTCGCGTGGTGTTGGCACTGGTCCTCACCGCGGTGATGGCATCCGTTGCGGTCGCACAGACCGTACCCGGTGCCCCGACGAACGTGCAGGCCACCGCGAGTGGCAACAACCTGACCTTGACCTGGGCGCCGCCCACCTCGGGAGCGGTGCCGACCAGCTACACCCTGCTGGCGCGTGTGAGCGCCGGAGCGGCCCCGGTCGCGGTGATTCCGCTCGGTGCGGTCACGTCGTTTGCGGCGGTCGCGCCGAACGGCACCTTCCTGCTGAGTCTGACCGCCACCAACGCCGCGGGCACGGGGCCGGAGTCGGCCACGGCCACGGTGTCGTTTCCCGGCAGTGTCACCGCACCCGGAGCCCCGTCCGCGTTGTCTGTCACGGTGAGTGGGTCGACGGCCACGTTCTCGTGGAGCGGTCCGTCGTCGGGCGGCGCGCCCGCCAGCTATCTGCTGCTCGCCGGCACGACGCCGGGCTTCACGGCCCCCGTGGGTGTGCTGCCACTGCCGGCCTTTCCCACGAGCGTCGCCGTGCCTGGCGTGCCCGCGGGCACCTACTACGTGCGGCTGCTGGCACGGAACGCGGGTGGCACGAGCGGCCCGTCGAACGAAGTCACGCTCTCGGTGGCGGGACCGAGCGTCCCGGGCGCACCGACCCTCACCGCGACGGGCACCGGCAACACGCTCAACCTGGCGTGGACGCCTGGCAGTGGCGGCGCCCCCACGAGCTACACCCTCATCGCGTCGGCCGCGCCGGGTGGTGCTCCGCTTGCGACCGTGCCGCTCAGCGGCACGAGCGTCTCGTTTCCGAACGTGCCGAACGGCACCTACTACCTGCGGCTCACCGCGTCGAACAGCCTGGGCACGAGCCCCGCGTCGGCCGAGTTGATCATCACCTTGCCGTGGGGCCCGATCCAGCAGATCGGCAGTGACATCACCGGCACCGACCTCAACTTCGGCCAGGCGATCGCGCTCTCGGCCAATGGCGCGCGCATGGTTGTGGCCGCCACCGGCACGACGAGCACGACGGGCACGACGCGAGTCTACGAACGGAGCGGCACGATCTGGACGCAGATTGGCGGCGACATCCCGGCCGAGGCGGCTGGCGACCAGGTCAACAGCAACGTCGACATCAACGCGGCGGGCACGCGCATCGCCATCGGCGCCGCCAGGAACCGCGGCGGCGGCGCCGCCAATCAGGGGTTCGGCCATGTGCGCGTGTTCGACCTCGTGGGCGGTGCGTGGACCCAGGTGGGGGCCGACATCGACGGCCCGGTCGCGGCCGGCGGCTTCGGGTTTCGTGTGGCGCTTTCGGCCAGCGGCAGCCGGCTCATTGCCGGGTCGGTCCAATTGCTGCCGGTCGGCAGCTTCGCGCGTGTGTTCGACTTCGTGAACGGCGCGTGGACCCAGGTGGGCGGTACGATCAGTTCCCCGAGCGATTTCTCGGTGCCCGTCGACATCTCATCCGACGGCAGCACCGTGGCGGTGGGGGCACCGGACGTGGCCTCGAACGGCGGTCCGGGATCGGTGCGCGTCTACCGGTTGAACAGCGGCAACTGGGCGCTGGTGGGGAACGTGATGAGCGGGAACCCCGTGCCCGCTGGCCAGTTCAACGAAAAATTCGGCACCGCGGTGTCGCTCTCGGCGAACGGCTCGCGGATCGTCGTCTCGGCTCCGCAGCGCACGCCGGGCGGGGCGGGTGCCGGTTCGTATCGCGGCGAGGTCCGCGTGTTCGATCTGGTCGGCAGCACGTGGACGCAGGTGGGCAGCAGCGTGAGCGGCGTCGAGGTGAACGGCGTCGGCGATTCCTTCGGCGATACCGTGGGGCTCTCTGACGACGGCTCACGTTTTGCGGCGAGTGCTGCGCCGAACAGCGTCGCCCGCGTGTATACGCTCAGTGGCGGGCAGTGGGTGCAGATCGGGTCGAACCTGCGCCCGACCAGCACCACAGCGGTATTCAGCGCGGGGCTGGCGCTTGCCGCTGATGGTCAGACCGTCGCCGTTGGCTTGACGTCTGGCAGCCCGAGGCGCGTGAGCGTCTTCAGCATCCTGCCGTAGCGGCTGTCGCGTGAGTGATGGTCCCGGCGGGATGCCGGGACCGGCTTACGACGCGGGCGTCGGCTCAGCCGGCGCGTCGTCGGCCTTGGGCGGCGCAATCCAGTAGAGGATGCGCACGCAGCTCTCGCACTGGATCACCTGGTCGCCGGCGCGCACCTGGTTGTAGAGGTGCGGACGCAGGCGCACACGGCAGGCTTCGCACAGGCCGTCGACCACGCGCGCGATGCCGGTGCCCTTGCGCTGCTTCGCCACCGTCTCGTAGGTCGTGAGCAGCCTGGCGTCGATCGTCTTCGTCAGGTCGCCGCGGGCGGCAACCAGGGTCGCGAGCTCTGCCGAGACCGCGGCCGCGTCGGCTTCGATCGTGGCCTTCTCGGCGGCGACACGCGTCTTCTCCTTTGCCAGCGTTGCTTCGGCGGCCTTCACGACGGCCGCGCGCTCATCGATCTCGAGCATGCGGCCGATCTCGAGTTCCTCGACCCGCTGCTGCTCGGCCGAAAAGGTCGCAATCTCGTGCTGCAGGGCGTGGAACTGCTTGTTGTCCTTCGCCTGCATCAGCTGGTCCTTGTACTTCGAGACCTTCTGCTCGGCGGCGGAGGCTTCGCGTTCGAGTTCGCGGCGCGCGGCCTGTGATTCGGCGAGCGCGGCCTTCGCCTTCTCGAGTGCCTGGGTGGCACCGGCGAGCGTCGCGTCGAGCGCCGCCACCTTCACCGGCGCGTCGGCGAGCCGGCGGCGCGCCGCCTCAGCCCGCGTGTCCAGATCCTGCAGGGCGATGAGGGCGTCGAGGGCGGGAAGCATCGGCGACAAGCATATCCCACTGCCCGGGGGCGGCGCCTTCACGGTAGAATTCGGCGCGCGGGCGGCCCGTGGGCCCGCCCGCACACGCCTTCCCCTCGTTCGAGAGGCCGTTTCGTGCGCATCGAGACTCTGTCGGCCGGCTCCACGCCCCTGGCCACCTGGCGAGCCATCTACTTCGGAGCCGGCGCGGCGCTCGATCCGGCGGCGCGGCCGCGGGTCGAGGCGGGCGCGCGCGTCATCGAGCAGGTGGTGGCCGCCGGCGCGCCCGTCTACGGCGTGAACACCGGCTTCGGCAAGCTGGCCTCGGTGCGCATCGACGCGCACGACCTCACCACGCTCCAGCGCAACATCGTGCTGTCGCACTGCGTCGGCGTGGGCGACCCGCTGCCCGTGCCGGTCACGCGCCTGATGATGGCGCTCAAGCTCGCGAGCCTCGCGCAGGGCGCGAGCGGCGTCCGCTGGTCCACGCTCGAGGCCCTCGGCGCGTGTCTCGCGACGGATCTCGTGCCGGTAGTGCCGGCGCAGGGGTCCGTGGGCGCGTCCGGCGATCTGGCGCCACTGGCACACTTGGCGGCGGCGCTCCTCGGCGTGGGCGAGTTCGACGTACGCGGCGTGCGTGTGCCGGCGGCCGACGCGCTCGCCGCCGCGGGTCTCGCGCCCCTCGTGCTCGGACCGAAGGAAGGGCTGGCGCTCCTGAACGGCACGCAGGCGTCGACCGCGCTCGCGCTTGCCGGCCTTTTCGAGACCGAGCGCGTGTTCCAGGCGGCGCTCGTCACCGGCGCGCTCACGACGGACGCGGCCAAGGGGTCGGACGGGCCGTTCGATCCGCGTATCCAGGCCTTGCGGGGCCAGCCCGGGCAGATCGATGCCGCGGCGGCGCTCGCCACGCTCATGAAGGGCAGCGCGATCCGCCAGTCGCACCTCGTGGGTGACTCACGCGTGCAGGACCCGTACTGCGTGCGCTGTCAGCCGCAGGTGATGGGCGCGTGCCTCGACCTGCTGCGCCAGGCCGCCCGCACGCTCGCCATCGAGGCGAACGGCGTCTCAGACAATCCGCTCGTGTTCGCCGAGACCGGCGAGGTCATCTCCGGCGGCAACTTCCACGCCGAGCCCGTGGCCTTCGCCGCCGACATGATCGCGCTCGCGCTCTGCGAAATCGGGTCGATTGCCGAACGCCGCATCGCGATGATCGTCGACCCGGCGCTTTCGGGCCTGCCGGCGTTCCTCACGCCGTCGCCGGGGCTCAATTCCGGCCTGATGATGGCGCAGGTGACGGCGGCCGCGCTCGTGAGCGAGAACAAGCAGCGCGCGTATCCGGCTAGCGTGGATTCGATTCCCACGTCGGCCAATCAGGAAGATCACGTGTCGATGGCGACCCACGGTGCGCGCCGCCTGCTCGGCATGGCCGCCAATGCCGCGGCCGTGATCGGGATCGAGCTCATCGCCGCGGCGCAGGGCTGCCACTTCCATGCGCCGCTCGTCTCGAGCGACCGGCTCGAACGCGCCATGGCGCTCCTGCGCACGGGCGTCGCGCCGCTCGGCCACGATCGCTATCTCGCTGACGATCTGCGCTTCGCCGCGGAGCTCGTCACCTCCGGACGACTTGCCGCCGCTGCCGGTGCCGGCGATCTCCCCACGGTCGATGCGGACGGCCTGGCCGGAGCGCGGGGATGACGGCGCCCGACTGGCTCACCGTCAGGCAGGGGGCGGCGCCGCTCATCGTGAGCCTGCCGCACACGGGCACGGTGCTGCCGCCCGAGGTCGAGGCGCGTGTCGTGTCGCCGTGGCTCGCGCGCAAGGACGCGGACTGGTGGATTGACCGGCTCTACGCCTTCGCCGCCGATCTCGACGCCACCATCCTCCACACCGCCATCTCGCGCACCGCCATCGACGTGAACCGCGACCCGGGCGGCGTGTCGCTCTACCCCGGGCAGACCACGACCGGGCTCTGTCCCACCGAGACGTTCGACGGCGAGCCGCTCTACGCGGCCGGTGACACGCCCACGCCGCGTGAGATGGCCGAACGGCGCCGCCGCTACTTCGTGCCGTACCATGCGGCGCTCGAGGCGCAGATCGCGCGGCTCATGGCCCGGCATCCGCGCCTCGTGCTCTACGACTGCCACTCGATCCGCTCGGTGGTGCCGCGGCTCTTCGACGGCCAGCTGCCGCAGTTCAACATCGGCACGAACGACGGCGCGAGCTGCGACTGGACGCTCACGCGCGCGATCGAACGCGTCTGCGACCGCGCCGGGCTGACGCGGGTCACGAACGGCCGCTTCAAGGGCGGCTACATCACGCGCCACTACGGACGTCCGGAAGCCGGCGTGCACGCCGTCCAGATGGAACTGGCCTGCCGTGGCTACATGGACGAACCGGCCGACGTGCACGAGGGCACCTGGCCGTCGCCGTACTCGGACGCGCGGGCGGCGCGCATCCGCTCCACGCTCGCCGGCGTGCTCGAAGGTGTCATGTCGTGGGCGGTCGAGGGCCCGGAAGCCACGCCGCCAGACACGGGTGTCCTATGAGTCGAGTGATCCGCGCCCCGAGGGGCACCACGCGCACCGCGAAGAGCTGGCTCACGGAAGCGCCGCTGCGCATGCTGATGAACAACCTCGACCCGGATGTGGCCGAGCGGCCCGAGGACCTCGTGGTCTACGGCGGCATCGGCAAGGCCGCCCGCAACTGGGCCGCCTTCGATCGCATCGTCGAGACGCTCACGGCGCTCGAGGACGACGACACGCTGCTCGTGCAGTCGGGCAAGCCCGTGGGCGTCTTCCGCACGCATCGCGACGCGCCGCGCGTGCTCATCGCCAACTCGAATCTGGTGCCGCACTGGGCCACGTGGGAACACTTCCACGCGCTCGATCGCCTCGGCCTGATGATGTACGGCCAGATGACGGCCGGCTCCTGGATCTACATCGGCAGCCAGGGCATCGTGCAGGGCACCTACGAGACGTTCGTCGAGATGGGCCGTCAGCACTACGGCGGCGACCTCGCCGGACGCTGGATCCTCACGGCCGGGCTCGGCGGCATGGGCGGCGCGCAGCCGCTGGCCGCGACGATGGCCGGCGCCTCGTGCCTCGCGGTCGAGTGTCAGCAGAGCCGCATCGACATGCGTCTGCGCACCGGCTACATCGACGCGCAGGCGGCCACGCTCGACGAGGCGCTCGCGATGATCGACGAGAGCTGCCGCGCCACGCGTCCGCGCTCGATCGCGCTGCTCGGCAACGCCGCGGACATCTTTCCCGAGATCGTCAGGCGCGGCGTCAGGCCGGACGCGGTGACCGATCAGACCTCCGCGCACGATCCGGTGAACGGCTACCTGCCGCAGGGCTGGACGGTGGCGCAGTGGCTCGAGCGGCGCGTGAGCGATCCGGCGGGCACGGCGCAGGCGGCGAAACGTTCGATGGCTGTGCACGTCCGGGCCATGCTCGCCTTCCACGATGCCGGCGTGCCGACCTTCGACTATGGCAACAACATCCGGCAGATGGCGAAGGAGGAAGGCGTCGCGCGCGCCTTCGAGTTCCCGGGTTTCGTGCCGGCCTACATCCGGCCGCTCTTCTGCCGCGGCGTCGGGCCGTTCCGCTGGGTCGCGCTCTCCGGTGATCCCGACGACATCCGCGTCACCGACGAGTGCGTGAAGGCGCTGCTGCCCGACGATCGGCACCTGCACCGCTGGCTCGACATGGCGCGTGAACGCATCCACTTCCAGGGGCTGCCCGCGCGCATCTGCTGGGTGGGCCTCGGCGATCGGCATCGGCTCGGCCTCGCCTTCAACGAGCTCGTGCGCACCGGCGCCGTCAAGGCACCGATCGTCATCGGGCGCGATCACCTGGACTCGGGCTCGGTCGCGTCGCCCAACCGCGAGACCGAAGCCATGAAGGACGGCTCGGACGCCGTGTCCGACTGGCCGCTGCTGAACGCGCTGCTCAACACCGCGTCGGGCGCCACGTGGGTGTCGCTGCATCACGGCGGCGGCGTGGGCATGGGCTTTTCGCAGCACTCGGGCGTCGTCATCGTCTGCGACGGCACGGCCGAGGCCGCCGCGCGCATCGGCCGCGTGCTGTGGAACGACCCGGCGACCGGCGTGATGCGTCACGCCGACGCCGGCTACGACGAAGCCATCAGCTGCGCGAAGACCCACGGCCTCCATCTGCCGATGATCGACTGACATGGCCGCCGGTGCCCTGCACGCCAGTGACGTGCTCCTGCCCACGGGCTGGGCGCGCGACGTACTCATCGAGTGGGACGCCACCGGCTGCATAACCGGGGTCAGACCCCATTCCGGGTGGAGCCAGACGTCCGGCGTGTCTCGCGCGGCCGGGCCGGTGCTGCCCGGCATGCCGAACCTGCACTCGCATGCATTCCAGCGCGCATTTGCCGGGCTGGCCGAGTTCCGCGGTACGTCGGACGACAGCTTCTGGAGCTGGCGCGACCGGATGTACCGCGTGGCCAACGCCGTCACGCCCGAGGATCTGGATGCGATTGCGACGCACCTCTTCGTCGAGATGCTCGAAGCCGGCTACACGTCGGTGTGCGAGTTCCACTACCTGCACCACGACGTCGATGGCCGGCCGTATGCCGATCGCGCCACGCTCGCGCGGTGCCTCGTGGCCGCGGCCGAGCGTGTCGGTATCGGTCTCACGATGCTGCCGGTGCTGTACCAGCAGAGCGGCTTCGGCGGCGCGCCGCCTGCCGGCGGCCAGCGCCGGTTCATCACCGGTACCGACGCGCTGCTCGACCTCGTGCGCACGCTGCGCGACGCGCATGGCGACGCGGTGCGCGTCGGCCTCGCGCTGCATTCGCTGCGCGCGGTGACGCCCGGGGCGATGCACGACGCGCTTGCCGGCCTCGCGTCCATCGATCCGTCCGCGCCCGTGCACGTGCACGTGGCGGAGCAGACCCGCGAAGTCGACGACTGCGTGGCGTGGAGCGGGCAGCGCCCCGTGGCCTGGCTGCTCGACCATGCGCCGGTGGACGCGCGCTGGTGCCTCGTGCATGCCACGCACATGCACGACGACGAAGCCGTCCGTGCTGCCGCGACCGGCGCCGTGGCCGGGCTGTGTCCGACGACCGAAGCGAACCTCGGCGATGGCATCTTCGCGCTGCCGCGTTGGGGCGCGGGGCGCTGGGGCGTGGGCTCCGACAGCCACATCACCGTGGACGCGGCCGGGGAACTGCGGATGCTCGAGTACTCGCAGCGCCTGGCGACACGTCGCCGGAACGTCGGCGCCACCGCCGCCGAGCCGCACGTGGCGACCGCGCTCACGCTCGGCGCCGTCGCCGGCGGCGCCGTTGCCGCCGGCCGCCCGAT
>JALHON010000090.1 GCA_022842985.1 Acidobacteriota bacterium
GCGATCATGGCGGAGGCGCGTCGCGCCGGCGTCGACATGCCGGCCGACGACGTGCTGCAGGCGCGCCGTCCGCTGCCTGAGATCGTGGCCGGGGTCACGAGTGACGCCGAGCGGCGCGATCTCTACGTGCTCGCCTTCGCCATCGTGCGCGCCGATGAGGGCGTGTCGGGCGCCGAGCGCATCTATCTGGCGCAGCTCGCGCACGCACTTGGCCTCGACGCGAACGCCGTCGCGGCGCTCGAGCGCGAGACCGGCGCCGCCATCGATGCGGCCGGTCCGCCACCGGTCTAGCCGCGGCACCCGCCTTCCCGACGATTTCCGGGCGAGCTGCGTGGCGCGGCGCGCGCCGCCGGTTCTTCCCGCGCCAGGAGACGAGACGTGATGCAGGGCGTGCAGCAGTGGTACATGGCCATCGGCGGCCATCAGGTGGGACCGGTCAGCCAGGACGAGATCCTTGCCAATCTCCGCAACGGCAGCATCGATCGGAACACGCTCGTGTTCACGTCCGGGATGGCGAACTGGCAGGCGATGAAGGACGTGCCGGCGTTTGCCGCGTTCGTGGACGGCGGTGCCGCCCCTGGCGTCGTGCCGCCGCCGCCCTCGGCGCCGGGCCGCCGCGCCCACGACATCGACTTCACGATCCACGGCAGCGAGATGCAGTTCGTCGAAGTGGAACTGGATCCGGGTGAGGCGGCCATCGCCGAAGCCGGGTCGATGATGTACATGACCGACGGCATTGCGCTCGAGACGATCTTCGGCGACGGCAGCAAGGCGCAGAGCGCCGGCGTCCTCGACGCGCTGCTCGGCGCCGGCAAGCGCATCCTCACGGGCGAGAGCCTGTTCATGACGGTGTTCACGAACCAGGGCGCCGGCAAGCAGCGCGTGGCGTTCGCGGCCCCGTACGCCGGCAAGATCCTGCCGATGGACCTGCGCGCCATCGGCGGCCACCTCGTGTGCCAGAAGGACTCGTTCCTGTGCGCGGCCCGCGGCGTCTCGGTGGGCATCGCCTTCCAGCGGAAGATCGGCGCCGGCCTCTTCGGCGGCGAGGGCTTCATCATGCAGAAGCTCGAAGGCGACGGCCTGTGCTTCGTGCACGCCGGCGGGTCGATCCATGCGGTCGAGCTGGGCGCGGGTGAGACGCTGCGCGTCGACACCGGCTGTCTGGTGGCCCTGCAGCCGAGCGTGAGCTATGACATCCAGTTCGTCGGCAAGGTCAAGACGGCGCTCTTCGGTGGAGAAGGCCTGTTCTTCGCGACCCTGCGCGGCCCCGGCAAGGTGTGGCTCCAGTCACTGCCGCTCAGCCGCCTGGCCGACCGCATCTACAAGGCGGCGCCGCAGACCGGCCGCCGCTCCGAGGAAGGGTCATTGCTCGGCGGCATCGGCGACCTGCTGGACGGGAGATAGCGGGTATCGGGGCCGGGTTCGCCCGGCCCCGCGCCGCGCCAGCCCCTAGCCCCCGGGCCCCGGGCCCCGGTAAGATGCCCGCCATGCTCTCTCTGGTCCGCACTGCCGCGGCCGTGGCGCTCCTCGCGTTCATGGCCGCGCCCTCTCTGGCACAGCCACGCACGGCGTTTCCCGACAAGCGGGGCGTCAAGCTCACCGACTTTCCGCGGGTCGTCAAGCTCGCGGAGAACGTCTACGGGTACGAGGAGCTCCGCGACCCGGGCTTCACCACCGTGAGCCTCATCGTGGTCGGCGCGCACGGCGTGCTCGTGGTCGACGGCCAGGGCAGCGTGAAGGCCACGCAGACCATGCTCGATCGCATCCGCGCGATCACGCCGACGCCGGTGAAGTGGTACGTGGTCGGCTCCGACCACGGGGATCACACCGCCGGCAATTCGGTGCTGCCGAAGGATGTCACCTACATCATCCATCCGAACTCGCGGGCGCAGATGGAGCGCGACGCGGCGACGGCGATGGGGCAGAACCTCAAGGCCGCGGCCGAAGCGATCACGAAGGGCCTGACGCCGCCCACGCCGCGTCCGCCCGTCATCGTGCCGCCCTCGGCGATGACCGGCGAACGGGAAACCATCGACGTCGGCGGCATCGAGGTGCAGATCCTCTTCCTCGGCCGCGCCCACACCGGCGGCGACCTGCATGCCTACCTGCCGAAGCAGCGCATCCTGTTCATGAGCGAGGCGTACCTCAATCGCGTGTTCCCGGCGATGCGGTCGGCCTACCCGAGCGAATGGGTGCGCGTCATCGACCGGGCGCTGGCCATGGACATCGATCGCTACGTGCCCGGGCACGGCTTCATCGAAGAGCCGAAGGCGTCGCGCGAGGAACTCGTCGCCTTCCAGAAGGCCGTGCAGTACGTCATCGACGAAGTGAAGCGCCTGCACCGCCTCAACCTCTCGGTCGAGGACGCCGCCAAGCAGGCCAACTGGGGCGAGTACGCCTCGTGGATGCTGGCCGGCCAGCAGGCCCCGATCGCCATCCGCAAGATCTACGACGAACTCGAAGGGAAGCTGAAGTGACCAGCCAATCGGCCGCCAATCACGCGCACCACCCGGTGCCCACCTACATCGCCACCGTGCTGTGGCTCGCGGCGATGGTCGCAATCGGCGGGTCGATGTGGCTCGGCTGGAACCTGCACGAGCTCGGCGTCCTGCTGCTCGGACTCACGATCTTTCCGCTCCTCGGCACCGGCCGCTGGTACACGGTGAAGCTGCAGGATCGCATCATCCAGCTCGAAATGCAGGTGCGCTGCGCGCGCGTGCTGCCGGCCGGGCAGGACGAACTGCTGGCGCAGCTCTCGCCGAAGCAGGTCGTGGCGCTGCGTTTTGCGTCCGACGACGAGCTGGGGGATCTGCTGCAGCGGGCCGTGAAGGAGCAGATGACGCCGGCGGCCATCAAGGGCGCCATCCGCCAATGGCGGCCCGACTTCATGCGCACGTAACGTCCGTCTCGCCATCGTGCCGGCACGTTTCGCTCCCCTCGACCCGGACCGCCTCAGCGACCAGCAGCGCGTCGTCGTGGACGAGGTGCGCCGCGGACGCCGCGGCACCGTCCCGGCCAACGTCGTGGCGTGGCTGCCGAGCCCGGAGCTGGCGCGCCGGGCGGCGGCGCTCGGCGAGTTCGTGCGCTACGAGACGGGCCTGCCGCCGCGGTGGTCGGAGCTGGCCATCCTGGTGGTGGCGCGCCACTGGTCGTGCGACTACGAGTGGGCCGTGCACGCGGGGGAGGCGCTGCGCGCCGGCCTCGAACCCGAGATCCTCGACGCGGTGGGCCGGGGCGTGGCCGTGCCGGCGCTCGTCGGTCTCGATGCGGTGGTCCACGCCTTCGCCCGGGAGCTCGTGATGACGGGCCGGGTGTCCGACGCGCGCTACGACGACGCGATCGAAGCGCTCGGCGAGCCGGTGGTCGTGGACCTCATCGCGCTCGTCGGCTACTACACGCTCGTCGCCTTCACGCTGAACGCCCGTGAAGTGCCGGCGCCCGACGGCGCGCCGCGGCTGCCCGCGATCGGCTGACGCGCTACCAGAGCGCGGCCTTCATCCGCGCGATCGCGATCTCGACCTGCGCGAGGTCGGCGAGCACCCGCTCCGCCTCGGCGATCGTCTGCGCCAGGGCCTCCGGCGGCGGGGCGGCGCCACGTTTCACCTCCCACGCCAGATCGCGCGTCGTCTCGGCGCAGGCGCGGCAGATGGCCAGGGTCTGTTCGTGCGCGTCGATGATGCGCGCGATCTCCGCTCGTTGCTCGTCGGTCATCGGAGGCATTGTACTGGGGGCTGGAGGCTGGGGCTCGGGGGCTGGGGCGGGCCGGACGCTTGCGCGCGCCGGCCCCCAGTCCCCAGCCTCGGCCAGCGTACAAACGAAAAGGCCGGGGAACCCCGGCCTTTTCGTTGGATTGCGCTGGCCTCGCTTACCAGTCGAACTTCAGACCGAACCGGGCGATGGTCGGCGGCACGATCGAGCTGGGCAGTTCGAACGCGCTGCCGGCGTTCCAGTTGATGTTCTGATACGCCTTGGAGTTGTTCAGGTTGTAGACGTCGAAGAACACGCCGATGCGGCGGTTGTTCGCGACGGTGAAGAACTTCTCGGCCCGCACGTCGAGGATCAGGATGTCGTCCTGCTTGCGCGTGCCGATCGGCTCACGCAGGATGCGCTGCGTGCCGTAGTTGATGCCGCCCGTGCCGCCGACGCCGAAGGCGTTCGAGGCCAGAATCGTCCGCCCGTACGGCTGGCCCGACTGGAAGCGCAGGGCCGGCGTGATGCGGATCTGGTACGGCGCCTCGTAGCTGCCGTTGATCTTCGCCGTCCACATGCTGAAGTTGTAGCGGCCGTCATCGGTGTTGATGAGGTCGTTGGGGGTCGACGGCGTCACCAGCGCGCGCAGGTTCTGCCCGAAGTAGGCGTTCGACTGGTCGTAGTTCCAGCGCTTCGAGAAGGCCGCGGCCAGCGAGTAGCGCCCGGTCTGGCGCTTGTTCGCGCTGATCTCGAGCGTGTGGTACTCGCCGGACCCCGGCAGGTTCGTGAGCTGGTTCAGCACCGGCGCCGCGAGTGCCGCCGCGCTCAGGTTGAAGGCCTCGAAGTTCGGGCCGTCGTCGGCGTTGCCGAACAAGCCGTCCGGACCCGGATCGCGCAGCGTCACCGGCACCGTGTACGCGCTGATCGGCCGGTTGACGTTGTACTGCACCCGGAAGTTGTCGATCTTCCGGTAGACGTAACCGGCCTGCAGGCCGATGCCGGGCACCAGCTCGTGTTCGATCCAGGCCGACACTTCGTCGGTGCGCGTGTTCTTCAGGTTCGGATCGAGTTCGGCGCTGCCGCGCCCACCGAGCGACGCGATGAGCGTGCCTTCCTCGCCCCGTTCGAAGAGCCCGCTGCGGTTCGGATCGCTCCAGGCGTAGCGGCGGTAGTAGTCCTGGCTGTTCGGGTTGATCGCGTTCGAGATGTTCGTGCCCGGGTTCCAGTAGTACTGCGCGTAGTTGGCCTTGATGACGGTGCGGCCCTGGCCGGTCACGTCGTAGATGATGCCGATTCTGGGCACCGGATGGTTGAACGTCTTGACGTTGCCTACTTCGTCGAACCGCTGCGCCGTGGCCGGGGCGAACGGCCCGCCACTCGGGCCCTCCTGCTCGGGCAGGAAGCTGCGGTACTGGTCGAATCTGAGGCCGATGTTCACGGTGAACCGCGGGCCCATGCGCCAGGTGTCCTGCACGTACAGGCCCAGCGTGCGCAGCCCCTGTTCCGAGCGCGACGGGGACTGGAACAGATACACCTCGGCGGGCACGCCGTTGTTGAGCACGTGCAGCACGTCACCCGGCACGACGCCGTTCACGCCCTGGCCGCGTTCGTAGGTGAACGTCTCGCGGAACCACTCGCCGCCCACCTTGAAGTTGTGCGAGCCGGCCCAGCCGTCCTTGAAGTAGGTCATCGAGCCGGCCACTTGGTTGCGTGACGGGATGTTGAACCAGCCGTCGCGGTTGCCGCCGCTCACGAGCTGATTGCCGATGTCCTGGAAGGCCGGATCTTCGCTGTAGCGGAAGTTCGGCCACTCGTACTTGAACTGGCCGCCCCGCACCTCCACGAAGGAGTTTTCGCCCACCACCGACTCGTAGCCGAGCTTGTAGGTGTGCGCCCAGTAGTTCTGGTTCCAGGTCGAGGACTCGGATTCATGCCGCGCCGTCGTCGCACCGACCAGGAACGTATCGAGGCGGTTCGGCTGCGACTTCTGCCCCCACATGCCGTAGGCCGAGAGCTTGTTGTTCTGCGACAGGGCGTAGGTGAGCTTGCCCGAGATGTTGTTCAGGCCCGTCTCGAACGCCTTCACCGGGAAGTTGGGCACGCGCGTGAGGATGTTCTGCGTCCGCAGCGAGCTGTACCACCACAGCCGATCCTGCAGGCCGGGCACGTAGCCGCCCACGTCGCCGTTCAGGTCGTAGTAGCGCTCCATGCGGTTCAGGTCCGACGGCGTGAGATTGCCGCAGTTGCCGCGCGGGCAGAGGAAGGTGAAGTCGTTCGGAATGTTCTCGCGCTGGATCGACTTGTTCTGGTAGTCGGCGTACATCTTGCCGTGGAACTGGTTGCCGCCGGACTTGGCGACGAAGTTCGACCAGACGCCCGGCCACGGCATTTCCGCCGTATGGCCCTTGGTCTGCACTGCCACTTCGTCGATCGAGCCGTAGTCGTAGTAGAACCCGGCGGCGTTGGTGCCTTCGGTGTTCACGATGCCTTCGACCATCGGGCGATGCTGGTCTTCCTTGGTGTCGTAGACGGCATAACCCGTCTGCGTGCCGGCGGCGCTGCCGCCGACGTCGATGCGCGTCACGACGACGGCGGGGGCGGCCATCAGCACCGTCCAGAAGTCGCGCGCGTTCGGCAGCGCGGCCAGCCGCTCTTCGCCGAAGTTCGACGCGGTCGTGGTCGTCGAGACGTCGACCACCGGGGACTCCCCGCTGACGGTCACCGTCTCCTGCAGTGTCGCCACGCCGAGTTCGGTGTTCACCGTGGCGGTGAAGCCGAGGCCGACCTGTACGCCCTCGCGATTGACCGTGCCGAAGCCGGCGAGTTCATACACGAGTTTGTAGGTGCCAGGGGGGACTGCCGGAAAACGATACTCGCCAGCCTCGTTCGTGACATCCGTGCGGGTGCCCTGCATGCTGGGACTCGACGCGGTGACCGTGACACCGGGCAGGACGCCGCCCGTGTTGTCCGTCACCTTGCCGTTGATCGAGCCAGTGGTTGCAGAGACCTGCGCGAATGCCGTGGACGCGGCCAGGAGCAAGCTCAGGCCAAGTGCGCAGACGCGAACCATGCCGTACTCCTCCATCCTTCGTGCGTTGTGCTGTGTTGCAAGTGGGACCAACCCCCGGTGCCGACGCGACACCGGGTTCCGCGCTCGCGCGGGTGTCCCATGGACCACCGGAATGCCCGGCCCTGCCAGGGATGGCGCGTATCTTAGGCAGGTCATCCGTTCGACACAAGGACGTTTCACGTCTGCGAACCATGCGAGCGGGCGATGAAACGCGGCCGGCGGTCGACCGCGGCCGATGACTGGCGGGGGCGGCGGGCGTGGCCGAAGCCACCCGGGGCCGGTCGCGGCGGCGTCTGGCCGGTTCCGTCGGCCGGCGCGACGCCGGGGCGCGCCACATAGAATATGGAGAGAAAGTGGGAGGCACGATGCGAAAGCCAGTGGCGCTCATCACGGGCGCCGGCGGAGAGATCGGCCACGGCCTGATTGCGAAACTCACCGAGTCGGGACGCCGGGCCGTCGTGACCCTTGACCTGAATGCGCTTGCGCCGGCGCAAGCGCGTCTCGTGCAGCGGGAGTTCACGGGCTCGATTCTCGATACGGCGCTCCTCGAGCGGATCCTGGCCGAGTTCGAGGTGGACACCGTGTTCCACCTCGCGGCGCTGCTCTCGACCCGGTCGGAGTTCACCCCCACGACCGCGCACCAGGTCAACGTCGAGGGCACGCTGCACCTGCTCGAGTTCTCGCAGCGTGAGGCCGAGTCGCATGGCCGGCCGGTGACCTTCATCTATCCGTCGTCGATTGCCGCCTACGGCCTCCCCGATCTCGAGACCAAGGCGCGCGCCGGCCGCGTCCGCGAGGACGCCTTTGCGACGCCCACGACCATGTACGGCTGCAACAAGCTGTACTGCGAGCAGCTCGGGCGCTATTACGCGCGCTTCTACAAGCAGCTCTCGGCCGAGCCGCAGGCCGGCCGCGTCGACTTCCGCTGCGTGCGTTTTCCGGGGCTCATCAGCGCCATGACGGTGCCGTCGGGCGGCACGAGCGACTACGCGCCCGAAATGATCCACGCGGCGGCGAAGGGCGAGCCGTATGCCTGTTTCGTCCGCCCCGACACGCGGATCCCCTTCATGGCGATGCCCGACGGCGTGGACGCGCTGCTGGCGCTCGCCGCCGCGCCGCGCGAGCGTCTCACGCAGACGGCCTACAACCTCGGCGCGTTCAGCCCCTCGGCGGCGGAGATCCACGCTCGCGTGCAGGCGGCGTTTCCCGCCGCCGACATCACCTGGAAGACCGATGTGAAGCGTCAGGGGATCGTGGACTCGTGGCCGGCCGACGTCGACGACAGCGCCGCCCGCCGCGACTGGGGCTTCGCGCCGGCCTACGACTTCACGCGCGCCTTCGATGAATACCTGATTCCGACGATTCGCGCGCGCTACGCGCGTGGCTGAGGTCCTGATGCCCGTACGACGACTGGCGCTGGCGTGCGTGTGGGCGACGGCCCTCCTCTCCGGAGGCTGCATGCACACGGCCATTCCCATGGCGGAGTCGGAGAACGCCGCCGCCGAGACCTACGTGCGGCTGGTGCTCGCGCTCGGCCGGCACGATGCGAACTTCGTCGACGCCTACTACGGGCCGCCGGCGCTGCGACAGGAGGCGGAGCGGGCCGCCTGGCCGCTCGCCGACATCAACAAGCGCGCCGCGGTGCTCGAAGTCGACTTGCGGCGGCTGCCGGCGCTCACCGGTGCGCCGGCCGACGTCGAGCTGCACACACTGCGCCGCGCCTATCTCGCGCGTCAGCTGAACGCGCTGCGGGCGCGGGTGTCGATGCTGCAGGGGAAGCGCTACCCGTTCGACGAGGAGTCGCGCGAGCTGTACGACGCCGTCGCGCCACAGAACACCGAGGCGTCGTTCCAGACGGCCATCGACGCCATCAGCACGCGCATCGGCGGCACCGGCGACCTGCCGGCCCGCTACGCCGCCTTCCGGCAGGCGTTCGTGATTCCGCCCGATCGCCTCGACGCCGTCTTCACCGCCGCCATCGCCGAGTGCCGGCGGCGCACCCGCGAGTATCTGCCGCTGCCCGAGGGCGAGTCGTTCACCGTCGCGTACGTGAAGGACAAGCCGTGGAGCGCCTACAACTGGTACAAGGGCAACTACACCAGCCTCATCGAAGTGAACACCGACCTGCCGGTCTTCATCGATCGCGCCATCGATCTGGCCTGCCACGAGGGCTATCCCGGGCATCACGTCTACAACACGCTGCTCGAGCAGCACCTGGTGAAGGAGCGCGGCTGGGTCGAGTTTTCGGTGTATCCGCTCTTCTCGCCGCAGTCACTCATCGCTGAAGGCACCGCCAACTACGGGATCCAGGTGGCCTTCAGCGACGCCGATCGGCGCGCCTTCGAACGCAGCACGCTCTTCCCGCTGGCCGGGCTCGACCCGGCGCGCGTGGACGAGTACTACGACGTGCAGGCGCAGGCGAAGCAGCTCTCGTACGCGGGCAACGAAGCCGCGCGCGGGTATCTCGACGGCCGCATGGACGCGGCGCGGGCGGCCGACTGGCTGGTGCGCTACGCGATGAACACCCCGGCGCAGGCGGCGCAGCGCGTGAAGTTCTTCGACACCTACCGCAGCTACGTCATCAACTACAACCTCGGCGAGGACATGGCGCGCGCGTGGGTGGAGAAGCGCGCCGGCGGGGATCCCGCGAAACGCTGGCAGGTGTTCGGCGAATTGCTGTCATCGCCGCGCCTGCCGTCGAATCTCAAGGAGTAGGCGCGATGCGCGCGGTGGAAATCGGCGCGTTCGGACCGGCCGACGGGCTGCGCCTCGTCGAACGCCCGCGCCCGGTACTGGCCCCTGGCGAGGTGCTCATCGCCGTCGAGGCGGCGGGGATCAACCGGCCGGATGTCATCCAGCGGCTCGGCAAGTACGCACCGCCGCCAGGTGCCTCGGACCTCCCCGGTCTCGAGGTGGCCGGGCGCATCGTGGAGGTCGCGGCGGCCAACGACGGCACGCCGGTGCGCTGGCGGGCCGGTGATGCCGTCTGCGCGCTCGTTGCCGGCGGCGGCTACGCGGAGCTGTGCGCCGCGCCCGCCGGACAGTGCCTGCCGGTGCCGTCCGGCTACTCGATGGTCGAGGCGGCGGCCCTGCCGGAAACGTTCTTCACCGTCTGGACCAACGTGTTCGAGCGCGGCCGCCTTGCCGCCGGCGAGACGTTCCTCGTGCACGGCGGCACGAGTGGCATCGGCACCACCGCCATCCAGCTCGCGCGCGCCTTCGGCGCGACGGTCTACGCCACGGCCGGGTCGGCGGCGAAGTGCGCGGCCTGTGTCGCCCTTGGCGCCGCGATGGCGATCAACTACCGGGAGCACGACTGGGTGACAGACATCGGCGCCGCCACCGGCGGTCGTGGCGTGGACGTGATTCTCGACATGGTGGGTGGCGACTACGTGGCGCGGAACCTGGCACTTCTGGCCCCCGACGGCCGGCTCGTGCAGATCGCGTTCCTGAAGTCGTCGCGCGCCGAGGTCGACCTCATGCCGCTGATGCGCCGGCGACTCACGCTCACCGGCTCGACGCTCCGGCCGCGCAGCGTGACCGAGAAGACCGCCATCGCCGGGGCGCTCGAAGCCCGTGTCTGGCCGCGGCTCGTGTCGCGCGAGGTCGCGCCGGTCATCCACGCCACGTTCCCGCTGGCCGAGGCGGCGGCCGCGCATCGCCTGATGGAATCGGGCGCGCACATCGGCAAGATCGTGCTCACCGTGTCCGGCGGCGTGTGAGGGGCTCCATGCGCACGTTCAGGAGATCCGTCGAGATCATCGCGCCGCCGGAGCGCGTCTTCGCGGTGATGCAGGACGTCGAACGCTGGCATGAATGGACGCCGTCGATCACCCGCATCCGCCGCCTCGGCGGGGGCCCGTTCGATGTCGGCGCGCGCGCGCTCGTGCGCCAGCCGAAGTTCCCGCCGGCCCTCTGGACGGTGACGGACATCCAGCCCGGCCGCAGCTTCACCTGGGTGAGCCGGGCGCCGGGCCTGCGCGTCACCGGCGTGCATACGGCGGCGCCGTCGGGCGCCGGCACCCTCGCCACCGTCGGCATCGACATCGAGGGGCTCTTTGCCGGGCCGTGGGCGCGTCTCACGCGCGCCATCACCGAGCGGTATCTCGAACTCGAAGCCCGGGGACTGAAGGCGCGCTGCGAATAGCGCCGCCGGGGCGTGCCGGTCCGGCCAGCTATACTGGGCGACTCCCATGTCCGCGCCGGACCGTCTCTTCACGCCGCGCTTCTTCGTGATGTGCGGCTTCAACTTCGTGGTGTTCCTGTCGGCGTTCCAGCTGCTGCCGACGGCGCCCTTCCGCATCCGCGACCTTGGCGGCAGCGCGGTTGCGGCCGGCCTCTTCCTCGGCTTCCTCACCTACTCGTCAGCGACGACGGGCCCGATCACGGGCGGCATCGTGGACCGGGTGGGGAAGCGGCGCGTGCTCCTCGTGTCGAGCCTGGCGATCGCGTGTTTTTCGCTGCTCTACGCCGTGCTGCCCAGCTACCCGCTGATGCTCGGACTGGTCGTCGTGCACGGCTGCTTCTGGTCGGGCCTGCTCGTGGCGGCGAGTTCGTACGTCACCGACATCGTGCCGCCGCGCCGCCGCGCCGAGGGCATGAGCTACTGGGGCATGTCGACCATCTTCGCGGTGTCGATGGCGCCGGCAATCGGGCTGTGGGTCTACGACCACGGCGGCTGGCAGGTGCTGTGTCTCGAGTCGGCCGCGCTCTGCCTCGGGATGTTCACGATTGCGCTGACGCTGCTCCCGAAGGACACGCCGCATGTGGTCGAACGGGCGGCGTGGTCGTGGTCGTCGCTCATCGAGTGGAAGGTGCTGGCGCTCTCGGTCACCATGTTCCTCTACTCGTTCGGGTACGGCGGCATCACGAGCTTCGTCGCGATGTACAGCGAGGCGTCGGGCGTGCATCCGGCATCGCTGTACTTCACGGTGTTCTCGGTCGCGATTCTCGTGACGCGGCCGTACGTGTCGCGACTCGGCGATCGCATCGGTCACAAGAAGGTCCTGGTGCCGTGCCTGGCCCTCGTCGTGGCCGGCTTCGCCCTGCTCGCCGTGGGCGGCAGCACGACGATGTTCGTCGTCTCGGCGCTCGTCTTCGGCACCGGCTTCGGCTCGGCGTATCCGCTCTTCCTCGGCCACGTGATGCGGCACGTGGCGCCCGAGCGGCGCGGTGCCGCCTTCGGCAGCATCATCGCCGCCTTCGACACCGGCATCGGCACGGGCTCGATGGTCATCGGCTGGATCGTGCAGCACTACGGCTACCGCAGCGCCTACGGCGCCGCTGCCGCGCTGGCGCTGCTCACCGTGCCGTACTTCCTGACGGTGGAACCGAAGGTGCTGCCGCCCGGCACCCCCGTCCACTCGTAGTCGGGGACTGTCCCCATTCTGGGCGGGGCGTGACTTGTGGCAGAAACTACGACGCGGGGTCGTAGTCGAGGTTCGGACCGAGCCACCGTTCCACCTCGGCGACGGTGAGCCCCTTGCGCGCGGCGTAGTCGGCCACCTGATCGCGGCCGATCTTGCCGAGCGTGAAGTAGCGCGCCTCGGGATGGGCGAAGTAGAGCCCGCTCACGCTCGAACCCGGCCACATCGCGAACGACTCGGTGAGGGTCATGCCGGTGGCCGCCTCGACGTCGAGCACGCGCCAGAGCGTGCCCTTCTCGGTGTGATCGGGGCAGGCCGGATAGCCCGCCGCCGGGCGGATGCCGCGGTACTTCTCCTGGATGAGGTCGGCGGGCGTGAACGTCTCGGCCCGGCCGTAGCCCCACTCCTCGCGCACGCGCTTGTGCAGGCACTCGGCGAACGCTTCGGCCAGGCGGTCGGCTACGGCCTCCGCCATGATCGCGTTGTAGTCGTCGTGCGCGGCGCGGAACTGCGCGGTCAGCTCGCGCAGCCCGAGCCCGGCGGTGACGGCGAAGGCCCCGATGTGGTCGGCCAGGCCCGTGGCCTTGGGCGCGATGAAATCGCTGAGCGAGCGGCACGGCTGGTCGGCACCGCGATCGGTCTGCTGGCGCAGGAAGTGGAAGCGCGTCAGTTCCCCGGCGCGCCGCTCGTCGGTGTAGACCTGCACGTCGTCGCCGACGGCGTTGGCCGGGAAGAGGCCGTAGACGCCGCGCGCTCTGAGCAGGCGGCCGTCGATGATGCGGTCGAGCAGCGTATTCGCCTCGGCGAAGATCTGCCGCGCCTGCGCGCCGTACTTCTCATCGTCGAGGATGCGTGGATAGACCCCCTTCAGTTCCCAGGTATGGAAGAACGGCGTCCAGTCGATGTACTCGCGCAGCGTGGCGAGCGGGAAGTCGTCGAGCACGTGCACGCCGGCCGTGTCTGGCACCGGCAGGTCCTCGGCGCGCCACGTGATCGGCGTGCGCCGCGCGCGCGCCGTCTCGAGGTCCACGATCGGCTGCCGCGAGGCGCCGTGGTTCCTGCGGATCGCCTCGTAGTCGGCGCGGTGCTGCGCCACGAACGCGTCCTTGTGCTCGCGGCTGAGCAGGCTGGTCGTGACCGGCACGGCGCGGCTGGCATCGAGCACGTGCACCACCGGCGCCTTGTAGTGCGGCGCGATCTTGATGGCGGTGTGAGCGCGGCTCGTCGTGGCGCCGCCGATGAGCAGCGGCAGCGTGAAGCCCTGGCGCTCCATCTCGCGCGCCACGTGCACCATCTCGTCGAGCGACGGCGTGATGAGGCCGCTCAGCCCGATGAGATCGGCGTTCTCGGCGCGGGCGCGTTCGAGGATCTTCTCGCACGACACCATCACGCCCATGTCGATGACTTCGTAGTTGTTGCAGGCGAGCACGACGCCGACGATGTTCTTGCCGATGTCGTGCACGTCGCCCTTCACCGTCGCGAGCACGATCTTGCCCTGTGCCCGCACGGCCTGGCCGGCGGCGGCCTGCGCCGCCTTCTCGGCTTCCATGAAGGGGAAGAGATAGGCGACGGCCTTCTTCATGACGCGCGCCGACTTCACCACCTGCGGCAGGAACATCTTGCCGGCGCCGAAGAGGTCGCCGACGACACCCATGCCGTCCATGAGCGGCCCTTCGATGACGGCGAGCGGACGCCCGAGCTTGACGCGCGCCTCCTCGGTGTCTTCGTCGATGTAGGTGTCGATGCCCTTGACGAGCGCGTGCGACAGCCGCGCCTCCACCGTGCCGAGCCGCCACTCCTCGGTCTTCTTCGCGTCGGCCACCATGCCCGCCCCGGCGGCCTTGAGGGCCTCGCCGAATTCAACCAGCCGCTCGGTGGCGTCGGGCCGGCGGTTGAGCAGGACGTCCTCGACGAGCGTCTTCAGCTCGGGCTCGATCTCTTCGTAGACCTCGAGCATCCCGGCGTTGACGATGCCCATGTCCATGCCGGCGGCGATGGCGTGATACAGGAACGCCGAGTGCATGGCCTCGCGCACGACGTTGTTGCCGCGGAAGCTGAACGAGATGTTCGAGACGCCGCCGCTCACCTTGGCGTGCGGCAGGTGGGCCTTGATCCAGCGCGTGGCCTCGATGAAGTCCACGGCGTAGTTGTTGTGTTCCTCCATCCCGGTCGCGACGGTGAGGATATTGGGATCGAAGATCACGTCTTCCGGCGGGAAGCCGATCTCGTCGACGAGGATGCGGTAGGCGCGTTCGCAGATGCGGATCTTCTCGGCGTAGGTGGCCGCCTGGCCCTGTTCGTCGAAGGCCATCACGACGACGGCGGCGCCGTAGGCGTGTATCGTGCGGGCGCGATCGCGGAAGACGTCTTCGCCTTCCTTGAGCGAGATCGAGTTGACGATGCCCTTGCCCTGCAGGCATTTCAGGCCCGCTTCGATGACCTCCCATTTCGAGGAGTCGATCATGAAGGGCACCTTGGCGACTTCCGGCTCGCTGCCGAGGAGCTGCAGGTAGCGGGTCATCGCCGCCACGCCGTCGATCATCCCTTCGTCCATGCAGATGTCGATGACGTTGGCGCCGTTCTCGACCTGCTGACGCGCCACGCTGACGGCCTCGTCGAACTTGCCGTCCTTGATGAGGCGCGCGAACTTCGGGGAGCCGGCCACGTTGGTGCGCTCGCCGATCATCATGAAGACGCCGGGCTGCTGCGTGAACGGCTGCGAGCCCGAGAGCCGCAGCGGCACGGTCACGGTGCGGCGGCGGACCTCGTCACCGCTCACGGCGCGGGTGGGCACGGCGCGGCCCGGCTGCCCGTCGAGCGCGCGGGCGATGGCGGCGATGTGCTCGGGCGTATTGCCGCAGCAGCCGCCGGCGATGTTGATGAGCCCGTCCTTGGCGAAATGGGCGAGGTGCCGCGCCATGTCGGCCGGTTCGAGGTCGAAGCCGGTGGGCGAGAGCGGGTTCGGCAGACCGGCGTTCGGGTAGCACGAGATCGCCGTCGACGACTTCGCCGAGAGCTCCTCGAGGAACGGATACATCAGGTCGGGGCCGAGCGAGCAGTTCAGGCCGACCGAGATCGGGTTGACGTGCGCCACCGCCGTCCAGAACGCCTCGACCGTCTGCGCCGAGATCATCGTCTCGCCGCCGCGTCCCACGGCCGCCGAGATCATGATCGGCAGCCGCACGCCGTCAGCGGCGAACACGTCCTGAATGGCGACGAGCGCCGCCTTGGCGTTCAGCGAGTCGAAGATCGTCTCGACGAGCAGCAGGTCGGAGCCCCCGGCGATGAGCGCGCGCACCTGCTCCATGTAGGCCGCCTTCACCTGGTCGAAGGTGACGACGCGGAAGCCGGCATCGTCGGCATCCGGTGAGTTCGAGAGCGAGACGGTGAGCGGCCCGATGGCGCCGGCCACGAAGCGGCGGCGGCCGGTGGCGTCGGCGACGCGATCGGCCCATTCGCGGCACTGCCGCGCCGACTGCTCGTTGATGTCCCACGCCAGGCGCTGCAGGAACGGAGCTTCGATGACGCGCTGGTAGAACGCCGGATCCTTGCGGCCGCCGTGCTCGCGCGGATCGTCGACGAAGAACTCGCTCTGCGTGATCGTGGTGGCGCCGAACGTGTTCGTCTCGATGATGTCGGCGCCGGCTTCGAGGAAGCGGCGGTGGATGTCGCCCATCATCGCCGGCTGCGTCAGCGAGAAGAGGTCGCCGTTGTTCAGCAGGTCCTTGCCGGCCGCGCGGAAGCGGTCGCCGCGGATGTCGGCCTCCGTCATGCCATAGGTGCGGATCGTGGTGCCGGTGGCGCCGTCGATGATTGCGATGCGCTGCGCGAGCACCTCCTGCAGGGGATGCGCCGGGGCGGCGGGATGCGTGTGCGGAGTGGGGGAGGCAGGCGTGGTCATGACAGGTCCTGGACGGAGGTGCGGGCGCGGGGGCGGCGCGCGGCACGGGGAGGGGCAAGGGTCAGGGTGTCGGGTCTCGTGGCGCAGGCGACGAGCACGACGAACGGGTCGCCGGCGCCGCGGGCGCCGACCTGCACACGCGGCGTGACGAGGCCGGCGTCCGTGAGCCACGACGACAGCGTCTGGTCGTCGAAGCCCTGCCAGCGGTCGCCGAGTTTATGGCGCACCCACGACTCGTCGTGCGTGCGCAGGTCGAGGATGAGCACGCGGCCGCCCGGGCGCAGCACGCGCGCGGCCTCGTGCACGGCGCGGCCCGGATCGGCAGCGTGATGCAGTGTCTGCGACAGCAGCGCGA
>JALHON010000091.1 GCA_022842985.1 Acidobacteriota bacterium
CGGTCGCGCGTGGAGAGGCGGCGCGGCGCGCGGCGGTAGCTCACGACCGTGGCCGCCACGGCCACCACGGCCAGCAGCGCGGCAATGGCGACGCCGGCGGGCGGCGCCAGGCGCAGTTCCCCCTGGCCGAAGACGACCCAGCGGACACCGAGGAGGAGTTGGGAGATCGTGTCGAGCACGGGTCAGTGTCCGGGCTGGCCCGTGCCGGCCCTTGTCGGGGATTCTATTCCGCTTCGACGCCCGCGCAACCGATCTGGTCTCACGCCGTCCTGGGATACGATGCCGCACCACCCTTCGGAGGAGTGCCCATGAAGCGTCGGCTGGCAGGTGCGGGAGTCATCGGAGCCCTCGTGGCAGGACTGTGGCCGGCCGCCGCGCCCGAGGCGCAGGCACCCGCGCCGGCCGACCTCGTGCTCGTGAACGGCGCCGTCATCACGGTGGACCCGCGCGATACCGTGGCCGAGGCGGTGGCCGTGACCGGCGGGCGGATCGTGGCCGTCGGGTCGAACGCCGACATCCGCGCTCGCGCCGGCGCCGCCACGCAGGTCGTGGACCTTGGCGGCCGCGCCGTCACACCGGGCCTCATCGACACCCACGTCCACTTCACCGAGGTCGATGCGCTCTTCAACGTCGATCTGAGCGACCCGTCCATCACGAAGATGGATGACGTGCTGGCGCGGGTGGCGGCGGCGGTGGCGAAGACGAAGCCGGGCGAGTGGATCCGCGGCCGCGGCTGGGACGAAGGCAAGCTCGCCGAGCGCCGCCACATCACGGCGGCGGATCTCGACAAGGTGGCCCCGAACAACCCCGTCTGGCTCACCAACACGACCGGGCACTACGGCGTGGGCAATACCTACGCCATGAAGATCGCCGAGCTGCGCAAGGGCACGCCCGACCCGCCGGCCGGCACCATCGTGCACGAGGCCGACGGCGACCCGAACGGCGTGCTGCTCGAGTCGGCCATGAACCTCATCACCCGGCACGTGCCGCCGATGACGCGCGAGCAGCAGAAGGCCGGGCTCGTGAAGATGATCGAAGACTTCAACGCCGAAGGCATGATCGGCGCGAAGGACCCGGGCATCAGCCCCCTCAAGTGGGAGCTCTACAACGAACTGCTCAAGGAGGGGCGCCTCACGGTGCGGATGTTCGCCCTCTGGGCCGGGCCGCGCGCCCTGGCCGACGCGCCCGCCGTGCAGGCGCGTGTCGACGCCAACCCGCGCCCGCCGGCCTCGCTCGGCGACGGCCTGCTGCTCTCGGGCGGCGTGAAGATGTACATGGACGGCAGCGGTGGTGCCCGCACGGCCTGGATGCACGAAGACTGGAACAAGAACCTCGACGACGTCGACAAAGGCAACGTCGGCTATCCGGCGACGCCACCGGACCAGTACCGCACGATGGCCACGAACTTCCACAACGCCGGCGTGCACGTGAGCACACACGCCATCGGCGATCAGGCCATCGACTGGGTGGTCGACACCTACGCGAAAGCACTCGCCGCGAAGCCCACGAAGGGGCTGCGCCACGGCCTCATCCACGCCAATACGCCCACCGACCACGCCAACGACGAGATGGCGCGGCTGCAGCGCGAGTACGACGCAGGTTTCCCGGAAGCGTCGGCCGGGTTCATGTGGTGGCTCGGCGACACCTACGCCGGCAACTTCGGGCCGCGCCGCAACGCCCGCATGAAGCCGTTCCGCACCTGGCTCTCCAAGGGCGTGCGCTGGGGCGGCGGCTCGGACTTCGGCGTCACGCCGTTCCCCGCCCGCTACGGGATCTGGGCGTCGGTGGCGCGTGAGACGCTGAACGGCACCTTCGGCAGAACGCCGTTCGGCATGGCCGAAGCGGTGGACGTGCGCACGGCGCTCAAGTCGTACACGATCTGGGCGGCGCACACGATCTTCCTCGACGACCGCATCGGGTCGATCGAAGTGGGGAAGGATGCCGACCTTGCCGTGTGGGACCGTAATCCCTACACGGTGGCGACGCCCGCGCTCAAGGACATGAAGGCCGAACTCACGTTCGTGAAGGGCCGCGCCGTGTTCCGCGGCCCGGCGTTCCAGGCCGCGGCCCGCGGCCGATGAGCGAACCGTCCGGCGGCACCACGCCGCCGCCCGTGCCCGACGCCGCGGTGCCGATCGCGCGGCGGATCGCCGCCAGCCCCGTGTTCTTTCCCCTGTGGCTGCGCGGCCGGCCCGGTCCTGACACCCGCATGCCGATGGTGGGCTGGTTCGATCCGGGCCAGCTGCTCTCGACCGGCCTCAAGAGCCTGGTCTCGCTCGTCGTCGGCGAGCAGAGCGATCGGCGCATCGTGCAGGCGCTGGCCTCGCGGCGCCAGGAGTACTACGACCACAGCATCCACTACCGCGACGGCGCGCGCGGCCCGCAGCCCGACAAGGCGCAGCCGCGCGACGAGCTGTGGCTCGACTTCATCTGCGACACCGGCGATGGCTGGAATTCGACCTACGCCGTGGCCTACGCGGCGGCGCAGCGGGCACTGCGTGTCTACGACGGCACCGACGCGCACGACCTGCCGCGCGGCGACGTGCTCGTCTTCGGTGGCGACGAGGTGTATCCGACGCCGAGCCGCGAAGAGTATCAGCGCCGGCTGGTCGCGCCCTTCACGGCCGCCTTCGGCGACGACGAGCCGGCCGAACGTCCGCATGTCTACGCCGTGCCCGGCAATCACGACTGGTACGACGGCCTCTCGGCCTTCACGCGGCTCTTCTGCTCCGACATCGGCGGCCGGCGTCTCGCCGGCTGGTGGACGCGCCAGCGCCGCAGCTACTTCGTGCTGAAGCTGCCGCACCGCTGGTGGCTCGTCGCGAGCGACGGCCAGCTGCAGAGCGATCTGGACGTGCCGCAGATGGAGCACTTCCGCGAGATCGCCGAGCGCCACATGCAGCCGGGCGACAAGGTGATCCTGTGTCTGTCGCTGCCGGTGTGGGTCTACGCGCAGAAGTACCGCAACATGGGCCGCGTCTTCGACGAGACGGACCTCATCTTCCTGCGCGAGGAAGTCTTCGCGAAACGCGGCGTCGAGGTGAAGGTCTATCTCACGGGCGACCTGCATCACTACCGCCGGCACGAGGAGACGCGCGAGTCGGCCGGGGCGGCTGAACCCGTGCAGAAGATCACGGCCGGGGGCGGCGGCGCCTTCCTGCATCCCACGCACGAAGACGACTTCTCGGTGCTGCGCGAGGAGCCGATCGCCGAGGACGTGGCGCCGCGTGCCTTCGAAGTGCGCGCCACCTACCCGTCCACCGCGCAGTCGGCCCGGCTCGCGTGGGGCAACCTGCTCTTCCCGCTGAAGAACCCGCGGTTCGGCGTCGTGCCGGCCACCATCTACCTGATGACGGCGTGGCTCGTCGGCGCCGCCGCGGCCGGCGCGGCGCCCACGAATCCGTGGCAGGCGCTGCGCGTGACGGTGGACGCCTTCAGCACCCATCCGGGGCTGGCACTCTGGTGCCTCGGCATCGTGATGGCGTTCCTCGCCTTCACCGACACCCACAGCCGCATCTACCGCGTGCTTGGCGGCCTGCTGCACTCGGTGGCGCACTTCACGGCGATGTTCTACCTGGGCTGGGGCGCGCTCGATCTTGCCGGCCGCTGGCTGCACGCGAGCGGCGTCGTGCGCGCCGCGCTCGCCGGGGCCGGCACGTTCGCCGGCGGCTGGCTGGCCGGCTCGATCATCATGGGCCTCTATCTGCTCGTGTCGGTGAACGTGTTCGGCCGGCACAGCGAGGAAGCCTTCAGCGGCCTGCGCATCGAAGACTTCAAGCACTTCCTCCGGCTGCACATCGGCCGCGACGGCCGGCTCACGATCTGGCCGGTGAAGATCGAACGCGTGCCGCGTCGCTGGCGCGATCGCGCCGCGGGCGACCCGACGATGTCGCGCGTCGTGCCCGAGACGCCGCTCGCCGTCGACCTCATCGAGCCGCCGATCCGCGTCGGCGCGCCGCTCAGCACTCGATGACGTTCACCGCGAGGCCGCCGCGTGCCGTTTCCTTGTACTTGGTCTTCATGTCGGCGCCGGTCTCGCGCATCGTCTTGATGACCTGATCGAGCGACACGAAGTGCGTGCCGTCGCCGCGCAGCGCCATCCGCGCCGCGTTGATGGCCTTCACCGAGGCGATGGCGTTGCGTTCGATGCAGGGGATCTGCACGAGCCCGCCCACCGGATCGCAGGTGAGGCCGAGGTGGTGCTCCATGCCGATCTCGGCCGCGTTCTCCACCTGCGCCGGCGTGCCGCCGAGCACGGCGCAGAGGGCGCCGGCCGCCATCGAGCAGGCCACGCCCACTTCGCCCTGGCAGCCGACTTCGGCGCCGGAGATCGAGGCGTTCTCCTTGTAGAGGATGCCGATGGCGGCGGCGGTGAGCAGGAAGTCGACGACGCCGGCATCGGTCGCGCCGGGCACGAACCGCGTGTAGTAGTGCAGCACCGCCGGCACGATGCCGGCCGCGCCGTTGGTGGGCGCCGTCACCACACGGCCACCGGCCGCGTTCTCTTCGTTCACAGCAAGCGCGTACAGGTTCACCCAGTCGAGCACCAGCAGCGGATCGGCCGGCCCCGCCGCGGCGGCAGCGAGCTGGCGCTGCAGGCCGGCGGCGCGCCGCTTCACCTTGAAGGCGCCCGGCAGCACACCGTCGGTCGCGCAGCCGCGTTCCACGCAGGCCTGCATCACCTGCCAGATCCTGAGCAGTCCGGCGTCGATCTCGGCGTCGCTGCGCCAGTGCCGCTCGTTGCCGCGCATCACCTCGGCGATCGACCAGCCGTGACGTTCGCACTGGTCGAGCAGGTCGGCGCCGCTGTGGAACGGATACGGCAGCACTGTCGTGTCTGGCGCGATGCGCTTCTGCGCCGTGCCGTCGGCCGCCACCTCGTCACTCACGACGAAGCCGCCGCCCACCGAGTAGTAGACGCGGTTCGCGACCTCGGCGCCGGCGGCGTCGAAGGCGGTGAAGCGCAGGCCGTTGGCGTGCAGCGGCAGGCTCTCGCGTTTGTTGAAGACGAGGTCCGCCGCTTCGTCGAAGCCGACCGCGTGGCGGCCGAGCACGGCGATCCGCCGGTCCGCGCGGATGCGCGCGAGATACGCGGGCACCTGGTCCACGTCCACGCTGTCGGGTTCGTGGCCCGAGAGGCCCAGCAGCACGGCCGTATCGCTGCCGTGCCCCTTGCCGGTGGCGCCGAGCGAGCCGTAGAGCTCGATGCGGATGCGGGTGGTCGCGGCGAGCTGGCCGCTCGAGGCCAGGCGCCCGGCGAAAAGGCGCGCCGCCCGCATCGGCCCGACGGTGTGCGAACTGGAGGGCCCGATGCCGATCTTGAAGAGGTCGAACGCGCTGACGGCCATGGAGGAGCCGCCCTCAGCGGACGCGCCAGAAGCGCATTTCGAGCGACACGCGCGTGGCGTCGGTCTGCTGGTTGAAGGCGCCGCCGTGGATGAGATACGGCGAGAAGACCAGCACCTCGTTCAGGCCGGGATTCGGCCGCTCGAGCGTGAGGGGATACGCCGCGCCGACGACCGACGGCACCGTGAAGGTCATGCCGTTCACGCGCGCGCCGTCGGCCGTGCGTTCGATCTCGGATTCCTTCCAGCGGTGCGAGCCGCGCACGAGCGGCAGCGACGACCGCGGCGTGCTGCCGGCAAACGGCACGTAGATGTTCACCGCGTGGCGCAGGCGGTCGAGCCAGACATCGCGATGCGGCGGGTTGTTGTCGCGGCTGCGCGGTCTGACGACGCGGTAGCAGAAGTGCTCGGGGAACTCCGCGTGCGGCGGCGTGGTCGAGACGCGCACGCCGAGGATCTCGCTGACGCGCTGGCTGATGGTCTCGACCGGCACGCCCAGGTCGCCCACCGGGTGGCACCACGGACCGCGCGCGCTCACCGCGGCGTGCGCCTCGTCGGTGGTCACGACCTCGTGGTAGCGGTCGAGCGCGAACTCGGCGGGCACGGCGAGGCCGGCGGCCGCGATGCGGGCCCGCAGCGTGAGGCGCAGGCTCTCGGCCAGACGGCGGTACTCCTCGGGGGTGAGGAACGGCGCCACCACGAAGCCGGCGTCGGCCCAGGGACGGCCGGCAATCAGGTTGTCGTCCTGATCGAGGAGCACGTCGGCGGCGCCGCGGGTGACGGCGCCCTCGACGGTGAAGGTGACCTGCTCGCCGTCGTAGTCGAGCGTGAGCTGACGGGTGGACATGCGGGGAAAATTGTACGTCGATTCGTCGCGCCGCCCGCGCCCGTACAGACGACGGGGCCGGCGCTCGCGCGCCAGCCCCGCCTTCCGTTCACCGCTCCCCCCAGAGGGCGAACGGACCTTACGGCCTGATGAAGTTCGCCTGGGTCGCCAGGTTGGCGTTCATCGTGATCGTGCAGGAGGCCTGCGCACCCGTGCAGGCGCCCGTCCAGTTGACGAACACGAAGCCGGGTTCCGGCGCCGCCGTCAGCGTGACCGCCGTGCCGGTGGCGAAACTCTTCGCGCACGTCTTGCCGCAGCTGATGCCGGCCGGCGCGCTCGTGACGAGGCCCTTGCCGCCCGCCGTCTTCACGGTGAGCGTCTTGCCGGTCGTGCCGCCGCCGGTCGTGCCGCCACCGCCGCCACCCGAGGGCGTCGCCGCGAAGACCGCGCCGACGTTCACGATGCCGTTCGCGGCCACGGTGCAGGCGCCGGTGCCGGCGCAGGCGCCGTTCCAGCCCGAGAACGTGCTGCCGCTGTCGGCCTTCGCTGTGAGCGTCACGACCGTGCCGGCGTCGTAGCTGCCCGCGCACTTGTTGCCGCAGTCGATGACCTTGTCGGCCGAGCTGACGCGGCCGCCGCCGACGCGCGAGACGACCACCGAGTCGGGCTGCACGTTGGCCGCCGTCATCTGCACGGCCAGGAGCTCGCCGATTTCGGTCGCGTCCGGCGCGTTGCAGAGAAGGTCGAGACAGAGCGCCTCGTGGGTGATCGGGTCGTAGCTGCCGGTGAAGGCCCACGTCTCGATGCGGCGCACGACCGCGCGGGTCGTCGGGTCGATGGTGCCCGAGTTGCGCTTGCGGCGGCGGTTGCCGTTGCCGCCCGAGACCGGCTCGTCCTGGATGACCTGGTAGTCGGCTTCGAGCTGATTGAGGTTCATCGGCACGGCGTTCGGGTTGTCGGCCATGAGTTCCTCGAGCGAGAGCGCGCGCGGGAGCTGCATCACGTACGAGCGGATCCACTGCGCGTCGCCGTAGAGGCTCGGGGCCTCGGCCGGCTCCGGCGCTTCCACTTCCGCCACGAGTTCGGGCGGGTTGTTGGCGGCGGCCGGCGCATTCACGTAGTAGCTGGCATAGGGCACGGCGGTGGGCGGATTCATGGGCGTGAGCGAGCCGGGCGACGCGGAGTCTTCGCACAGCCAGCGCGACGTCACCTTCGAGGGATTTGCCGTGGTGTAGGTGCCGAAGTGTTCGCAGCCGCCGTTCTCGTAGGTGGCCGGCACCCACGAATAACATTGGCCGGAGAACCACGGCACGGTGTGCTGGATGGTGCGGGTCAGCCAGGCGCCGGAGTTCACGTCGCGCGCGCTTTCCCAGCGGACCTTGGTGCCGGTGGGTGTGGCGGTGATGCGGGCATCGCCGTACCGCGTCGCGTTGAAGGCGCCGGGCACCTGGTCCGGTGTCACGCCGTCGAGGTCGATTTCGAACCCGTGGCACACCTGGCCGGTGTCGTTCGAGATGTCGAAGTTGCTGAGCGAGCCGTAGATGATGGCGGACTGGGCGCGCGCCGCGCCGGGCGCCGCCAGCAGAGCGGCCGCGGCGAAGCCCCAGCGCGCCGCGATTGGTGCAAGCCGCCGGGCGGTCTTGCTCATGGTGGTCAGGTGCATGCGATGTCTCTCCTCGTGACGTGCCCGCAAACCCGTGCCCGAGGGGGCGAACACGGCACCGGGGGCGCACATTCCGGCGTTCGGGAGGTGAGACAGCTCAGCGGTAGGTGTTGGAACAGAAATCTTCAGGGGGACCACGCTCGTGAGCCGCGATGCCGCGCTGCGCGACGACAGCGCGCGCCTGTGCTGTGATAGAAGGGTCGGCCATGCGGCGGATCCTGCTTCTCGCGGTCGTCGTCTCGTGCGGCGTGGCCGCCCCGTGTCACGCCCAGTCGGAGGCGGCGCTTGTCGAGCGCATGCACGCCTACATCGAGGCCTACGAGCCGAAGCTGAGCGCGCTCGTCGCCGATGAGGTCTTCGAGCAACGCCACCAGTTCCGTCCCAAGTTCGCCAGGCTCCGCCAGCTCGAGTCCGACATCGGCTTTCTCAGGCTGCCTGGCGGTGGGCCGTGGCTCGCACAGCGCAGCGTGCGTGCGATCGACGGCGTCGCCGTGCCCGGCGCCGTCACGGCGCTCGACGCGATGCTGGCGCTGACCGGCGATGATCGCTTCGTGCGGGCCCGCGCCATTGCCGACGCCAATGCGCGCCACAACCTCGGACACCCGCGCACGATGAACGTGCCGACCCTGCCGCTCGAACTGCTGGCGCGCCGCCATCAGGCGCATGCCGTCGTGTCGCTCGACCGGCAGGCGACCGGCCGTGACGCGGCGACGCTCGTCGTGAGCGAGCGCGAACCCGGCCGGATCGTCCTGCACGACAACGGCCGCTTCAACCGCACGGTCGTCCGCGCCTGGATTCGGGTGCACGACGGCGCGCTGCTGCGGGCCGACGTCACGGTCTACCCTCCCGGCGGCGGCATCGTGCCGCATCGCCTCCGGGTCGACTTTCAGGCCGAGGGCTCGCTGAACATGCTGGTCCCCGTCCGGCTCGAGGAGCGCTACGTGTCCGACGGGGAAGGGCGGGGCACCGCGACCTATCGGAACTATCGCCGGTTCCAGACGTCGGGGCGTGTCCTGCCGCCGGCGCCCTGAGATCCCCACGCCCGCGCGGGCAGCGGGCTCGCGAGCGTACACACGTCGGGCGGGCCGGTGACCGTGTCACCAGACCCGCCCGTGTGTGTGACTAGCCCCCGATCTTCTTGAACTCGGCCTGCACGGCCGCGAGTTCCTTCATGAGGTCCGCGAAGCGATCCATCGCGTCCTTGCCGATCTTCTGGTCGGCCGAGCCGATCATCCGCTGCACGTTCCCGAACTGGCTGATGAGCATCGGCTGCGGGTAGGCGCCCGGCATGTCGTTCAGCATCGTCCACACCTTCTGCAGCGGGTGGTCGAACTTCAGGTCCATCGGGCGCACACCAGCCGGCGCGGCGGCCGGCGGCCGCACGTTGGCCTTCTGCATCGCCTGGCTCACGGCATCGGCCAGCTTGCGGACCTCGCTGATGCCGTCGCGCACCTTGAGCTGGAAGGCGAGCGACGCCTCGAGGTCGAGGTTCGTGACGCCGTCACGCAGCACGCGCGGATCGGCGGTGAGCGCGAAGCTCTTCGTCTGGCTCTGGCCGCCCGCGGTGAGCGTCACGGTGTACTTGCCGGGCGCCGCCAGCGGACCGCCGGCCGCGCCGTTCGGCGCATTCGGCGCCCACGGACCCGGGTAGCGCATATCCCAGGTGAAGCGCTGCATGCCGGCGCGTGCCTCGATGGCCGCCGAGCCGCCGAGGCGGCGGAACGGCCCGCGCATCTCCTGACCGGCGCCGGCGCCGCGCGCGGCCGCCACGGCGAACGAGCGGATGACGGCGCCCTTCGCGTCCTTCACCTCGAGCGTCGCGTCGGTCGGCGCGCTTGCGAAGTAGAGGTCGAAGTGCGGGCCGGGGATGGTGTACTCCGGCTCGGCCGCCGACGGCGGCGTCGGCACCCAGCGGTTGCGCACCGCGTCCTGCGGCTGGAAGAGATACGCCGCCGGGAGTGACGTGGGCATCGCGGCGGCCGGGGCCGCGGCGCGAGCCGTCGTCGCCGGCGCCGGGGCGGGCGCGTACATCGCCGCCAGCTGCTGCAGCGGCGTCACGTCGTCCATGATCCACAGACCGCGGCCCATCGTGCTGATGACCAGGTCGTTGCGGTGCACCTTGATGTCGGTGACGGGGGTGGCCGGCAGGTTCTGCTGCAGCGGCTGCCAGGCCTTGCCGTCGTTGAACGACACGAACGCGCCGAACTCGGTGCCGGCATAGAGCAGGCCCTGGCGCTTCGGATCCTCGCGCACGACACGCGTCGGGTGATCGATCGGAAGGCCGTTCGCGCCATCCGTCAGCTTCGTCCACGTCTCGCCGTAGTTCGTGGTCTTGTAGATGTACGGCTTCAGGTCGTGCTCGCGCATGTAGCGGTAGGCGGCGATGTAGAAGGTGCCGCGCGCGTGCGGGCTGTCTTCCACGGTCTGGATGCGGCCGCCGGGGCCCATGTCGGGCGGCGTGACGCGCTTCCACGTCTTGCCGTTGTCGCGCGTGATGCTGACCGGGCCGTCGTTCGAGCCCACCATGATCACGCCCTTCTCGAGGCGCGATTCGATCATCGCGTAGATCGAGCTGTAGACCTCTTCACCGGTGATGTCGCGCGTGATCGGGGTGCCCGGAATGATCTGGTACTCGGGTTCCTTCGCCGTGAGATCGGGGCTGATCGTCTCCCACGTCACGCCTTCGTCGATCGAGCGGTGGATGACGTGGCTGGCCTGGTAGACGATCTTGTCGTCGTGCGGCGAGAGATACACCACCGTCTGGCGCGGGAAGCGGTACTTGATCTCGTCCGGGTCCTGCCCGTAGCGGTTCTGCGGGTAGATCCAGTAGTGCTTCTCCTGGCCCGTGGCCACGCTGTAGCGGCCCACTTCGCCCTTGCACGCGCCCCAGATGACCGAGCCGTCCTTGCGGGCCCAGATCTGACCGGTTTCGCAGCCCGACGCCTGCTGCCAGAGTTCGGCCGGATGATCGAGCCCCCACGACACCGGCGGGTTGCTCGGGATGATGAGCGTGCTGTTGTCCTGCTGCGGCACGTAGAGGCGGTAGGGGTGCTGTTCGTCCACCGCCACCATGTAGTACTCGGCGTGCGGCTGGTTGAGGATCGACGACCAGCTCTTCCCGCCGTTCAGCGACACGTTGCCGCCGCCGTCGTTGATTTGCAGGATGATGTCGGGGTTGTCGGGGTTGAACCACATGCCGTGGTTGTCGCCGTGCGGCGTCTCGACGCTCGTGAACGTCTTGCCGCCGTCGGTCGACTTGTGCAGGCCGAGTTCGTTCACCCACACTTCGTTCTCGTTCTTCGGGTTGACGTTCACGTAGTGGAAGTAGAACGGCCGGGCGCGCAGGCGCTGGCTGTTGTTCACCATCGTCCAGGTGGCGCCGGCGTCGTTCGAGCGGTAGAGGCCGCCCTCCGCGCCGGGGGCTTCGACCATCGCGTAGAGCACGTTGGGGTTGCTGCGCGCGATGTCGAGGTCGATCTTGCCGATGAGCTTGCCGGGCAGGCCCGCCGAGAGCTTCGTCCACGTCTCACCGCCGTCGGTGGACTTGTAGATGCCGCCCTTGTCGGCCGGACCGCCGCTCACGATGTCCCAGCCCTTGCGGAAGCCCTTGTAGATCGCCGCGTAGAGCACGCTCGGGTTCTGCCAGTCGACCTCGATGTCGCGGCCGCCGTGTTCGTTGTCGACGAACAGCGTCTTCTTCCACGTCTTGCCGCCGTCGATCGTCTTGAAGATGCCGCGTTCGGCCGTCGGGCCGAAGGGCGAGCCGAGCGCCGCCGCCCACACGATATCGGGGTTGTTCGGGTGCACCCGGATGCCGCCGATCTGCCCGCTCTCCCGCAGCCCCGCGAACTGGAAGCTCTTGCCGGCGTCGGTGCTGCGGAAGACGCCGCGGCCGATGATGACGTTCGAACGGATGGCCGCCGACCCGGTGCCCACGTAGACGTGATTGGGGCTGGAGGGGGCGACGTCGATCGAGCCGATCGAGCCGGTCGTGATCTGGCCGTCACCGACGGGGAACCACGAGATGCCGGCATCGTCGGTCTTCCACACGCCGCCGCCGGTGGCGCCGATGTAGAAGGTGTGGGGCTGCTGCCGCACGCCGGCGAGGCCCGTGACGCGCCCGCCGCGGCCGGCGCCCACATTGCGCCAGCGCAGGCCCTGGTAGGCGGTGGCCGGCACGAGGGATCCCGGCGCGGACTGCGCCTGCAGGGGCGTGATGCCCGAGGTGGGGATGAGTGCGGCCAGCAGGGCCGCGGCAAGGACGAGGGACAACGGTCGGCGCATGGCGGATGGTGCTCCTTCGGGTGGTTCCGGGCGTCAATTGTAACGGGGGCAGACCCCGTTGCCGCGGCCGTCCGCGGGAAAGTCGTGCCCCGGCTTGATTTGGGACAGTCCCCCTCACAGTTGCGCGGCGCGCATGACGGCCATCACGATGCGCCATACCGCGACGAGTCCCGGCAGCCCGTCGCGCACGAGTGACGGGAGGCTGCGCCAGTTGAGGCGCAGGTCCACGTGCGCGAAGGCGTTCAGCAGCGTGAGTGACGGCGGCGGCGCCGCCGGCACGCCGCGGCTCATCGCGATGCTCTCGATGAACGGCGTCTTCTGATCCGTGTAGCTGTGGATCAGGATGAGCTGCGCGCGAATCGTGTGCGCGGTGTGCACCGGCGACAGCCGCTGCACCCACGTGTCGACGAACGGCGCGGCCACGGCGTAGAGGGCGTCGAAGCGGTCCGGATCGCGGTTCTCGATGAGTGCGAAGGCGGCGCGTTCGGCGTCGCTGCAGCCGCGCACATCGACCGCCGCCGCGGGATCGGCCACCAGTCGCGCCGCCGCGTCCTCGAGCAGGTGCGCCGTCGGCGACGGCGGGATCATCGCCAGATTGCCGCGCAGGAACTTCCAGCGGTCGTCGCCCACCGTGGGCACGGGCAGGCGGCCGTGATGTCCGAAGCCGTCGTAGGCGCCCGTCAGCACGTACTTGAACGTGCGCTTCAGGTCGAAGTAGCCGCCGAAGATGACGGCGAACGTCACGGCATCCCGGAGCGGCGGCTGGGCCAGGCCGATGAGCGCCGGCGCCGAACCGAAGCTGAAGCCCATCAGGCCGACGCGGCCGGTGTCGATGGCGGGATGCGCGCCGAGGCCGGCGACGACGGCCTCGAGGTCCGCCTGGTCGCCGGTGCCGAGGCGGTACTGCCGCATCTCGTCGAACTCCGGCGCCACCACGACGAACCCGGCGCGCGCGAGACGGCGGCAGAGCGCCTGCAGACGCGGATCGGCGGCGCCCTCGTGCGTGAAGCCGTGCGCCACGACGATGGCCGGATGGCGGCGTCCGCGGCGGTCGGGCACGGCGTAGCACTCATAACGCACGACGCGGTCGAGGTGTGTGACCACGTGCCGTGTCACCGCCACCGGCGTGCCGGCTCCGGTCAGCCAGCGCGCGCGGTCCCCGGCCACGAGTTCGAGCGTGAAGGCCGCGGCGCGCCAGGCGTGGCGCAGGCGCTCACGCATGCGCCGGCCGCCGCAGGTGGCTCGCGTGCGCGTGCCCCTTGATGCCGGCGCCGACGATGACGACGTCGAACGGGCCGTCCACGCCTGCAATCTACTCCAGACGGCGCGCCAGCAGCAGATAGACCACGACGGCCGCGGCGAGGCTCGGCACCGTGGCGCCGCCGGCCATGAGGTAGTAGGCGGCGACGCCGGCCGCCCAGGCGATGACACCGGGCCAGCGGATGCCGGCGAGCGGTCCGCGCGGATCGTACAGGGCCGCGATGTCGACCGGCCGCGGGCGCAGTACGAAATGGGCGAGCAGCACGCCGCCCACCGGCACGAGCACCGAGCCGACGACCGTCATGAAGCCGGCGAACCGATCCAGCCAGCCGCCGGTCAGGCCGAGGACGGTGCCGGTGAGGCCCACGATCCACACGGCGGCGCCGTCGCTGACCGCGGGGACCACGCTGCGCCACGCGAGCGACGACAGGTAGATGTTGACGAAGTTGGTCGTGACCGTGGCGAGCACGATGAGCACGGCCGCCGCCGTGCCGGCATCCGCCGCGGCCAGCATCGTGCCGGGGTCGGCGCTGCCGGCGTGCCGCGCCAGCCGCCAGCCAAGCGGCATGAGCCACAGGGCCGTGAGCGCCAGGCCGAAGAACACGGCCACCGCACTCGTGCGCGCCTTCGCGGTGAACCGCGAGTAGTCGGCGAACATCAGCAGCCACGACACCTGATAGCCGATCACGATGTCGAGGAGCAGCGGCAGCGGTGGCGCCGGCGCATCGGCCGGTGCGGGCGGTGCGTCGGGCAGGCCCAGTACGATCCAGGTCACGGCCATGCCCGCAAGACCCATGAGTGGCACAGCCCAGCGATCGGCGCGCCGCACGGCCCGGGGGCCGCCGGCGACGACCGCCGTCGAGACGAGGCCGACGAGCACGGCCCAGCCGCGTTCATCGAGCGGCAGCGGCAGCATGCGCGCGGCCACTGACGCGGCGATCACGTTGTTGACCGCGATCCAGGCGAAGTTCGTCAGGAAGAGCACGGCGGCGACGAGATGCGCGCCGGTGTGCCCGAGGACGGCGCGGGCGGCGATCATCGACGGCACGCCGAGGCGCGAGCCCACCGGGGCGAGCACCGCGACGAACGCCGCGCCCACGACACTGCCGACGCCCACGGCGAGGAGCAGGCGGCGGGGCGGCAGGCCGGCGCCGAGCGAGGCGCCCACCTGCATGGTCGTCGCGACGATGTTCGCGGCCGCGAAGACCAGGAACAGATCCCAGCCCGACTGCGTCCGGCCGGAGGGCGGCACCGGCGAGAGATTGGCGGCCTGCATCAGCGTGGGCTAGACGATGTTGTGTTCGCCGGTGGACGTGCCGGCGGCGAAGCGCGCGAATTCGAAGGGCGCCAGGTCGAAGCGCGGATCGCGGCCGAGCATGACGTCGGCCAGCACACGTCCGGCGGCGGGCGCCTGCTGGAAGCCGTGGCCGCTGAAGCCGGCGATGCCGTAGAAGCCCTCGAGGCCGAGCGGACCGATGACCGGGTTGTGGTCAGGGGTCATTTCGTAGAGGCCGGCCCAGGCATGGGTCACCGCGGCGTCGACGAGCGCCGGCAGCCGGCGCGCTGCCACTTCCGTGACCTCGGGCAGGAAGTCCCACTTCACCGTGAGATCGAAGCCAGGGCGCTCGCTCGGATCGCCCATCCCGAACAGCAGACCGGCGCCTTCACGATGGAAGTAGAACGTCGTGTCGAAGTCGATGACCATCAGGCGCGAGGCCGGCGTGCGGCCGGCAAACCGCGGATCGTCCCAGCCGGCGCCCGCCTCGGGATGCGCGATGAAGATGTGGCGCCGCTCCGGCGCAATCGGCAGCGTGACACCGGCGAGCGCCGCCACCTGGCCGGCCCACGGCCCGGCGGCGTTGACCACGGTGCGCGTACTGATATCGCCGCGCGACGTGCGCACGCGCGTGATGCGGCTGCCGTCCACATCGATGCCGGTGACTTCCGTGTCGCGCAGGATGGTCAGGCCGCGCGCCTGCGCCGCCCTGGCGAAGCCCATCGTGACGCCGTTCGGATCGGTGATGCCGTCCTTCGCGCAGAACGTCGCGGCGATGACGCCCGTGGCATCGAGGCCGGGCGTCATGCGCGCCGCCTCGTCGCCACTGAGCCACGCGACGTCGAGACCGAGCGACCGCTGCAGCGCCACGCTCTCGCGGAAGCGCGCCGCGCTGGCTTCCGACGACAGGAGAAAGAGATACCCGTCCTGCCAGAAGTCGATCGGGCTCCCGACCACGTCCTCGAAGCGTTCGAAGAGCGCGATCGACTCGCGCGACAGCGCGATGTTGGCGGGGTCCGAGAACTGGTGGCGGACGCCGCCGGCGTTGCGGCCGGTCGACCCCGTGCCGAGCTGCGTGTCGCGTTCGATGAGCACGACCGAGCCGGCCCCGTGCTGCATCAGGTAGTACGCCGTGGCGGCGCCCATGCAGCCGCCGCCGACGATGACGATATCCGCGGAATCCATCGCCCGGCATCGTACCATCGCCGCCGCGCTAAACTTGACCGGCCCGGACGGGCAGCGGATCCGCCGTCCGCCAAGGAGTGTGTGCATGCGTCGCGGCCGACCCCTCGCCTTTGTCCTGCTCGCCCTGTCGGGCGCCGCGTCCGCCGTCGCGCAGACGCCGCCGCCCGCCGTCACCGTGCTGCAGCCGGCCCGCGTCTACGACGGCACGGCGATGCACGAAGGCTGGGGCGTGGTGGTGCGCGGGCGCACGATCGAGGCGGCCGGCCCGGTCGCCTACATGGCTCAGCAGGACCGTCTCCTGCCCTGGCTGAGCGTTCTTGAGAACGCCCTGCTCGGCCATCGCCTGCGGGGCGACGCTGCGGCGTTGCGGACAGCGGAGCCGCGTGCTCGGTCTCTCCTCCAGAGAGTAGGGCTCGGCGATCGCCTCGGCGCCCTGCCGCACAGCCTGTCGGGCGGCATGCGCCA